>NZ_JBJZOI010000011.1:0-207259 GCF_047200635.1 Saccharopolyspora antibiotica
CCCCTCCCCTTTTTCTCCCCCCTGGGCCTGGTCTCCCTCCCCCCCCCCCCCCCCCCCCCCCCCCCCCCCCCCCCCAGGACGGGGAGGACGGCGCGTGATCCGGGTTCTGGCGATCGGCGAGTGCATGGTCGAGCTCACCCACCGGGAGGGCGACCTGCTGTCGCTCGGCTGCGCGGGCGACACCTTCAACACCGCGACCTACCTGGCACGGCTGACCAGCCCGGACGACGTCGAGATCGACTACCTGACCCTGCTCGGCGACGACCACTACAGCGACCGGATCGTGGCCGCGATGCACGCCGAGGGCATCGGCACCGGCCGCGTCGGTCGGGTCCCCGGTGGCCAGCCGGGGCTGTACCTGGTGCGCACCGACGCGGCGGGGGAGCGCTCGTTCACCTACTACCGCTCGAACTCGGCGGCGCGCGGGATGTTCGGGGACGACGCGGAACCCGGTTTCGACGGCTACGACGTGGTGTTCCTGTCGGCGATCAGCGTGCAGATCCTCACCGATCCCGCGCGCGAGCGGCTCACCGCCGCGCTGGCCCGGTTCCGCGACGGCGGCGGCCGGGTGGCCTTCGACGGAAACTACCGGCCGGCGGGCTGGCCGGACGCGGCGACGGCGGCGGCCCGGATCGCCGAGCTGTGGGGGCTGGCGACGATCGGCCTGCCCACCTTCGCCGACGAGCAGGCGCTCTCCGGCGACCGCGACGCGGAGTCCACCGCGGAGCGGGTGCGGGCGGCAGGGGTGTCCGACGTGGCGGTCAAGGACGGTGCCGCGGGCTGCGTGGTCTTCGACGGACGGCGCCCGGTGCGGGTGCCCGCGGTGCCGGTCGAGTCCGTTGTGGACTCCACTGCCGCGGGCGACGCCTTCGACGCGGGATACCTGGCGGCCCGCTTCGCCGGCGCCGATCCGGTCGCGGCGGCGGGTGCGGCGCAGGAGCTGGCCGCCAAGGTGATCCGGCACCGGGGCGCCATCGTGGATCCCGGGCTGCTGCCCCGCCGCCGCTGATCCCGCGCGCCCGGCCCGTGCCTCCGCGCGGGCGGGCCCGGTGTAGAAAGTGGCATGGGCATCACACGGTCGGCGGCGCTGCGCTTCGGCGAGGACGCGGTCCGCGCGAGAACGCACCTCCACGTCTCCGCGGTGCGCACCGACGGCCACCACCTGTGGATCGGCGGGGACGAGACCTCCGCGGTGGAGCGGTTCAGCTGCGTCAACCCGAAGCACGCCGACGTCTACGCCGAGCATTCCTCGTACGACCTGACCGAGGTCCTGGAGCTGCCGGGCGAGCCCGCCCGGGAGCTCGACATCGAGGGACTGGCGCGGTGCGGCCCGTACCTGTGGGCCGTCGGCTCGCACAGCAGCGAGCGCAAGAAGCCCAAGGCGCACCACTCGGACGCGAAGGTGGTGAAGCGGCTCGCGGCGATCGAGCCCGAGCCGAGCCGCCAGGTGCTGGCCCGGATCGCGGTGGAGGACGGCGTCCCCGTGCGCACCGCGGCCGAGGGCCACCGCAGCGCGGCGCTCGGCGAGCCCGGTCTGCTCGGACTGCTGGCCGAGGACCCGCATCTGGCGCCGTTCCTCGGCATTCCCGGCAGGGACAACGGTTTTCACGTCGAGGGCGTCGCCGCGCTCGGCGAACCCGGTGCGGAGCGGGTGCTGCTCGGCCTGCGCGGTCCGGTGCTGCGCGGCTGGGCGGTGGTGCTGCGGCTGGAGCCGGTGGAACGGAACGGCCGGCTGGTCCCGAGCGAGCTGGACGGCCGCCGCCGCTACGCCAAGCACTTCCTGGACCTCGACGGTCTCGGCGTGCGCGACCTGTGCCCGCAGGGCGAGGACCTGCTGGTGCTGGCCGGTCCGTCGATGGCGCTGGACGGTCCGGCCCGGATCTACCGCTGGCTCGGCGGGGCACGTCCGGACGTTCCCGAGGTGGTGCGCGCGGAGGAGCTCGTGCACGAGGCGGACCTGCCCTTCGGCGCGGGCGATGACCGCGCCGAAGGGCTCGCCGAGCTCCCCGGCGGCGAACTGCTGGTCGTCTACGACAGCCCGGCGCCCGCGCGCCGCCCCGACCCGAACACGGTCCTCGCCGACGTGGTGCGCCTGGCCTGACGACCCGCTCAGAACCAGGCGTCGGCGAGGAGTTTCAGCGAGCGGTAGCGGTCGTTCGGGTCGTGGCAGTAGGTCACGGTGATCAGCTCGTCGGCGCCGGTGCGGTCGACGAGCGATTCGAGCTCGCGCACCGCGGTCTCCGGTGAGCCGATGGCGTTGATGCTGAGCATCGAGTCCGCGAACCGCCGCTCCTGCTCGCCGCCGACCTCAGCGGGGTCGGTCGGCGGTTGCAGGCCCCGGCGGTTGCCACCGCGGACGTCGAGGAACATCCGCTGGGCGGTGGTCCACAGCCGGGCGGCCTCCTCGTCGGTGGGGGCGACGACGACGTTGACGCCCACCATCACGCGCGGCCGGTCGATCTGCGCCGTGGGTGCCTCGGTGGAGAACGCCGAGCGGTACACCTCCAGGATCTCCTCCAGCCCCTGCGGCGCGAAGTGCGAGGCGACCGCGAACGGGAGGCCCAGCTGCCCGGCGATCGAGGCCCCGTTGACGGTGGAGCCGAGCACCCACAGCGGGACGTGCGTTCCCGTCGCCGGTCCCGCGGTGACGGGGGCGCTGTGCGCCAGTCCCTCATCGCTGAACCAGCCGGTGAGGTCGTAGAGCGAGTTGGCGAAGCTCTGCGGGTCGGCACCCGAGCGCGTCAGCAGCTGCGCGGTGAGCTGGTCGGTGCCGGGCGCGCGGCCGAGTCCGAGGTCGATCCGGCCGGGGTGCAGCTGGGCGATGGTGCCGAACGACTCGGCCACCTGCAGCGGCGCGTGGTTGGGCAGCATGATCCCGCCGGATCCGACGCGGATCCGCCGGGTGCGGTCGGCGGCGCGGGCGATCAGCAGGGCCGTGGCGGTGGCGCCGAGGTGCCGGGTGTTGTGGTGCTCGGCGTACCAGACCCGGGAGTAGCCGAGCTCGTCCGCGAGCACCGCCGCCCGCATCGAGGAGTCGATGGCGTCCGCCATGGTGGAGCCGTCCGAGACGGACACGAGATCGAGGACGTCGAGCGGGACGTGCGGTGTGCTCACGAGGCCCCTCCGGGCTGGTCGGTGTCGAGGAATTCGGCCGCGATGGCCTGGTTGTAGCGGGTGACCAGGTCCGCGAAGGCCCGCCGGTCCTGCTCGTCCCAGTCGGCGAGCAGGGCGGCGGTGCCGTCGATGCGGCGCGCGTGCACGGCTTGCACGGCACCGACGCCCCGGTCGGTGACCTGGGCGATCGATCGGCGCCGGTCGGCGGGGCAGGGCGAGCGCGTCAGCAGCCCGGCTCGTTCCGCGGCGAGCACCTGGCGACCCGTGGTCGAGGGGTCGAGGCCGAGCGCGGCGGCGAGGCAGGAGATGTCGGTCGGTCCCCGGAAGATCAGCGTGCGCAGCAGCAGGTACGCCGCTCGGTCGACCTCCTGGTAGAGGTCGCCGCGGCGGCACAGCATCTCCAGGTTCCGCGCCAGCACGGCGGTCTGGAACTCGATCGCGTCGAGCGGCCCGCACTCGTCCCCGGTGCCCGATGCTCCCACCGCGTCCTCCTGCCTCCGGAAGGGCCAACTACCGGTATCATACCGGTATTCGGGGGTGGCCGGTGTCGCGGGGCGGAGCGTCCGCTGCCGCGACGCGGCCGATCAGCGGACGGCGGCCGCCGAGCCGGGCGCCGCCCGCAGGTCCGCCGCGATCCCCTCGGCGGTGCGCAGCAGCGGCGGGAGGAGGTTCGCCTCGGCCTGTTCAGCGGTCGTCCTGCTGGCGTGCGAGGAGATGTTCGCGGCCGCCACCACCGCGCCGGAGCGGTCCCGGATCGGGGCGGCGATCGAGCGGAGCCCGGCCTCCAGCTCCTGATCCACGAGCGACCAGCCCCGCTCGCGGACGCGGTCCAGCTCCGCGCGCAGCTCCCCGGAACTGGTGATGGTGTGCGGGCCGAGCGGGTCGAGCCGCACCTCCGCCAGCAGCGCCTCCAGCCGCTCGGCGGGCAGGTGCGCCAGCAGCACCCGGCCCATCGAGGTCGCGTAGGCGGGGAAGCGGGTGCCGATGTTGATCGACACCGTCATGATGCGGGTGGTGGGCACCCGGGCGACGTAGACGATGTCGGCACCGTCGAGCACCGAGACCGAAGCCGATTCGCGCACCTCGGACACCAGCGATTCCAGGTGCGGCTGGGCGATCTCCGGCAGCGAGACGCTGGAGAGGTAGGCGAAGCCGAGCTCCAGCACGCGCGGGGTCAGCGCGAACGCCCTGCCATCGGTCCACACGTAGCCGAGCTGGACCAGGGTGTGCAGGAACCGGCGGGCCGCCGCGCGGGACAGGTCCGCGGCGCGGGCGACCTCGCTGAGCGTCATCTCCGGGCGCGTCTCGTCGAACGCGCGGATCACCGCGAGCCCGCGCGCGAGCGACTGCACGTACCCGGCCGATTCCGCGGCGGGTGAGGGCGGAGCCGGTTCCATCGTTCTCCTCGTTCGGGGTGGTTCCGACCGTCCACGGTGGCACACCGGATTCCGCGCGCGGCGGTGACCCGCGCCGGGCGGGCTCCTGGTCAGCTCTCCTCGGCGGCGAGGACGTCGCGGGCGAGCGCGAACGCGCGATTGGCCCTGGGAACCCCGGCGTAGACGGCGACGTGCATGAGCACCTCGCGGATCTCCTCCCGGCTCACGCCGTTGCCGCGCGCGGCGCGCACGTGCATCGCGAACTCCTCCTCGCAACCGGTGGCGGCCAGGATCGCCAGCGTCAGGCAGCTGCGGGCAGGACGCGGCAGCCCGTCGCCGCCCCACAGCTCGCCCCAGGCGTAGCGGGTGATGAAGTCCTGGAAACCGGCGGTGAACTCGGTGGTGGCCGCGACCGCGCGGTCCACGTGCGCATCGCCCAGCACCTCGCGGCGCACCGCCGTGCCCTGCTGGTGCCGCGTCGCGTCGTCGGTCATCGATCGCTCCTCGTGAAGTGGTCCAGCAACAACGCGTTCACCGCGTCCGGTCGCTCGGCGTTCGCGAGGTGCGCGGCGCCGTCCAGCACCTCCAGCCGAGCCCCGGGCACGGCGGCGGCGATCCGCTCGGCGTGCGGCGGGGGAGTGGCCGGGTCCTGGCGGCCCGCGATCACCAGCGTGGGCGCGGTGATCCGATCGAGGCCGCCGGCCAGGTCCATCGCGGCGATCGCCTCCGCGCAGCCCGCGTAGCCCTCGTCCGAGCAGGCGGCCAGCACCTCGCCGTGCCGCGCGAGCACCGCCGGGTCGGCGGCCGGGGTGAACCAGCGGGCCAGCGATCCGTCCACGAGGGAGCCCGTGCCCTCCCGGCGGGCCCGCGCCGCCCGTTCGCGCCAGGACCGGCGCGGGGCGAGTTCGGCCGAGGTGCACAGCAGCGCGAGCCGTCGGATCCGCTCCGGCGCGTGCTGGGCCAGCCACATCCCCGTCATTCCGCCCAGCGACACCCCCGCGAAGTGCGCGCGCCGGATCTCCAGGTGGTCCAGCAGCTCCAGCACGTCCCCCGCCAGGTCGGCCAGCGCGTACGGGCCGGCCGGGGCGGGCGTGCGGCCGTGGCCGCGCTGGTCGTAGCGCAGCACCCGGAAGCGCTCGGTGAGCGCGGGCAGCTGAGCGTCCCAGAGGCCGAGGTCGGTGCCCAGCGAGTTGGACAGCACCACCACCTCGGCGTCGGCGGGCCCGGTGAGCGCGCGGTGCGGGATCATCGTCGGGTGCCTTCCGAGTCGTGGTGGGCCAGGGCGCGATCGACGAACTCGCGCGCGGCACCGAGGTGCCCGGCGGGGTCGGTCGCGGCGCGGACCTCCTGTTCGGACAGCACCGCGCGCACCCGCTCGTCGGCGAGCATGGCGGCGCGCAGCGTGCCGCCGTCGACGGTGACCCGCTCGCACAGCTCCCGCACCAGGCCCTGCGCCTCGGCGCGTCCCAGGGGCAGCAGCGCCTCCGCCGCGCTCCCGGCGGTGATCAGGCCGCCGGTGAGCTCCAGGTTCGCGGCCATCCGCGCCGCGTCCACCCGCAACCCGCCCAGCAGCCGCCGCGCACCCGAGGCGGCGGCCGCCGCCAGCCGCAACAGCTCGACCAGCGGTTCCTGCTCCGCCTGCCAGGACCCGGCGCCACGCTCGTAGGCCTGCGGCATCGCCGCGAGCAGCGTGGCCACCAGGCCCGGCGCGCGGTGCGCGGCCGCGGAGATCAGCACCGAACCGGCGGGATTGCGCTTGTGCGGCATGGCCGAGGAACCACCGGCGGAGCCCTCGGCGAGCTCGCCGACCTCGGTCTGCGCGTGCAGCTCGACGTCCAGCGCGATCTTGCCCAGCGCCCCGGCGCTCGTCCCCAGGGCGCCCGCCAGCTCGGCCACCCGCGTGCGGTCGGTGTGCCAGGGCGCCACGGGCTCGGCCAGCCCCAGCTCGGCGGCGAGGCGGCGGAGGACCTCCGGGCCCCGCTCGCCCAGCGCGCCGCACGTGCCCACCGGGCCGCCGAGCTGCACCGCGAGCCGTCGCTCGACGACGTGGTGCAGCGCCGCGGTGGTGTCGGTGAGCGAGACCAGCCATCCCGCGCAGCGTCGGCCGAAGGTCGTCGGCAGCGCCTGCTGCAGCAGCGAGCGCCCGATCACGGGCGAGTCCCGGTGCTCCCGGGCCAGCTCCGCGCATCGCCGCGCCGCCGCGCGCAGGTCCGCGAGCACCTGCTCCAGCGTCCGGCGGGCGATCAGCATCGCGGCGGTGTCCAGCACGTCCTGGCTGGTCGCCCCGAGGTGCACCCAGCGCCGCGCGTCCGGGCCCAGCCGCGACCCGAGGTCATCGACCAGCGCGATCACCGGGGTCGCCGGGCCGACCGCGCGCCGGGAGATCGAGTCCAGGTCGAACAGCTCCGCCCGGCAGTGCGCGCCGATCTCGTGGGCGGCCTCCGGCGGGACCAGGCCCGCGCGGGCCTGAGCGCGCGCCAGCGCTGCCTCGAAGTCGAGCATCGCCTGCAACCACGCCCGGCCGCCGGTGCGCCGCTCGGCGTCGGGAGTGCTGAACATCGGCGTGAACACGGCGACCCACCTCCTGCCTTCGACGAACCCGGTTCTCGTCTTCGCGTTCCCGGCGCCGGGGCCGGGGTGTTTCGGCCAGCCAGCCCCGCGCGGGCCGTTCGAGGACGGGACGTCAGAGCGCGAAGAAGACGGTCTCGCCGTCCCCCTGCAACCGCACGTCGAAGCGGAGCCCGTCGGGTTCGGCGACCGCCAGCAGCGTGCCGCGCCGGGCGGAGTCCACCGCGGACAGCACCGGATCCGCGGCGTTCGCGGCCTCCTCGTCCGGGAAGTACACCCGGGTGATCAGGCGGTCCAGCATTCCGCGCGCGAGCACCGTGACGTCCAGGTGCGGTGCCTCGGAGCGCCCGTCGGGCGTCGGCAGCGGCCCCGGCTTGACGGTGCGGAACCAGTACCCGCCCGCCGGATCGGTGCCGCAGCGCCCGAACCCGCGGCAGGAGGCGCGCTGCCCGCGCGGATCGGCGGGGTGCGAGAACCGGCCGCGCTCGTCGGCCTGCCAGATCTCCAGCACCGCGTCCGGCACCGGATCGCCCGCGCCGTCGCGCACGGTGCCGCGCAGCAGCAGGGCACCCGGCGCGTTCGCGGGGACCACCTCCGGGCCGTCCGGCCACAGCAGGCCGTCGGGCAGCGCGTAGAAGGGACCGATCGTCTGCGAGGGGGTCTCCGGCATCAGTCGTCCTCCTCGTCCTCGAACGGGGTCGTCTCCGCGCCGCGCAGCACGATGTCGAAGCGGTAGCTCAACGCCCATTCCGGCACCGTGCCGGCCAGGTCGAATCGGCTGATCATGCGCTGGCGGGCTCGCGGGTCGCGGACCGAGTTGAAGATCGGGTCCTGGCCGAGCAGCGGATCGCCCGGGAAGTACATCTGCGTGATCAGCCGCTGGGCGAACGCCTGGCCGAACAGCGAGAAGTGCAGGTGCGCGGGTCGCCAGGCGTTGTCGTGGTTGCGCCACGGGTACGCGCCCGGCTTGATGGTGACGAACCGGTAGCGGCCCCGCTCGTCGGTCGTGGTCCGCCCCGTTCCGGTGAAGTGCGGGTCCAGCGGCGCCGGGTGCCGGTCGCCGGCGTGCCGGTAGCGGCCCGCCGCGTTCGCCTGCCACAGCTCGATCAGGGTGTGCGGCACCGGCTTCCCGCCCGAATCGAGGACGCGCCCGGTCACGACGATCCGCTCGCCCAGCGGCTCGCCCGCGTGCCCTGCGGTGAGGTCGTGGTCGTGCTCGCCGACCCGGTCGTGCCCGAGCAGCGGGCCGGTGACCTCGGTGAGGTGCTGCGGCAGCAGCTCCAGGGGCCGCTTGGGGTGGCGCAGCGCCGAGGAGCGGTACTCGGGCGTGTCCAGCGCCGGGTGCGCGGCCTCGTCGCGCGGGTAGTGCGGCAGCAGCAGGCCGCCTTCGGTGCTCATCCTCGGCTCCTCCTCACGCCTCGGCCGTCGCCGTGAGCGCCCGCAGCACCCGCAGTTCGGCGGGGGAGGGCGGTTCCTGGACCACGAGCCGCTCGGCGACCGCGAGCTCCCAGCCGGTTGCGGCGCGCACCCGCTCGACCGACACCCCGGGAGCGAGGTGGGTGAGGGTGAGTTCGCGGGTCGCCGGGTCCGGCTCCAGCACGCCCAGGTCGGTGATCACCTTCACCGGGCCGCGCCCGCGCAGCCCCAGCCGCTCGCGGTCGCCGGGTCCGCGCCCGTGGCCCGCGGAGCTGATGAAGTCGATCGACTCCACGAAGCTGCGGGTGCTCTGCCGCATCACCACCAGCACCTCCCCGCAGGACGCGGCGATCTCCGGGGCGCCGCCCGCGCCGGGCAGCCGCACCCGGGGGTTCGCGTAGTCGTCGCCGATCACGGTGGAGTTGATGTTGCCGAACCGGTCGAGCTGCGCACCGCTGAGGAAGCCGACGTCGATCCGGCCGGGCTGCAACCAGTAGTTGAAGATCTCCGGCACGCTCACCACCGAGTCGGCGGTGTCGGCGAGCTCGCCGTCCCCGATGGACAGCGGCAGCCGGTCCGGTTTCGCGCCGAGGGTGCCGGACTCGTAGACCAGCACCAGCTCGGGAGCGTGGGTGCGGCGGGCGAGGTTCGCGGCCGTGCTGGGCAGTCCGATCCCGACGAAGCAGGCGGCGCCGTCGGTGAGCGATCGCGCGGCGGCCACGGTCATCATCTCGTCGGAGGTGAAGGCGCCGGTCACCGCGCGGTCCTCCCGGTCAGTCCCTCGCGCCGCAGCCAGGACGCGAATCCCTCGCGGTCCCGGGAGATCTCGTCCCAGCGCCGGTAGTAGTCGTTGTCCCGCTCGGAGTACCCCTGCGCGTAGGAGGGATGCGCGCCACCGGGGACCTCGGCGACGGCGGTGACGGCCCACCCCGGCAGCACCACGGCCCCCGGGCGCGGGGTGAGCTCGTCGACGATCTCCTCCACGGTGACCAGGGAGCGCTTCGACGCGAGCACGGTCTCCTTCTGCACCCCGGTGATGCCCCACAGCTGCACGGTGCCCCTCCGGTCGGCCCGCTGCGCGTGCACGATGCCGACGTCCGGGTTCAGCGCGGGCACCGCGGCCAGCACCTCGCCGGTGAACGGGCAGGTCACCGTTCTGATGGAGTCGGTGCACCCGGGCAGGTCGGTGCCGGTGTAGCCGCGCAGCACCGCGAACGGCAGCCCGGAGGCCCCGGCGACGTAGCGGTTGGCCATGCCGGCGTGGCTGTGCTCCTCGATCTCCAGCGGGCGCGGCCAGGAGTGCTGCACCGCGTCCCGGAACCGGTGCAGCGAGCCCACGCCCGGGTTCCCGCCCCAGGAGAACACCAGCTTGCGCGCGCACCCGGCGCCGATGAGCTGGTCGTAGACGATGTCCGGGGTCATCCGGCACAGCACGAGGTCCTGCTTGCGCTGACGGATGATCTCCTGGCCCGCGGCCACCGGGATGAGGTGGGTGAAGCCCTCGAGCGCGACGGTGTCGCCGTCGCGGACGAGCTCCGCGATCGCCTCGCTCAACGTCAGGACGCGTGCCACCGATCCGCTCCGATCGTGCGCATGGCGAACATCTGTTCTTCCAGCGAACACTAATCGGGGCGCGCGACGGCGGTCAAGCGTGCGGCGGAGGGCAGCGGACGCGCGGCGAGAAACCCTCGCGGCGGCGGGGGTGTTCGGGCGCGGGAGGTCAGAAGTAGGAGCTGTCCGGCAGGCCGTCGGCGGGCAGGCCGAGCGCGGCGACGGCGGCGTGCGCGGCGGCCGCGGCCTGCTGGTGGCCGGTCTCGCCCCAGTTCAGCAGGTCACCTGCCTTGCCCGGGTGCACCAGCAGCCGCCGGTAGGTCCGGCCGTTGTCGGGGTCCGGCCGCGCGGGGTGCACCCCGCTGATCACGGCGGCCATCCGCACCTGCGCGTAGGGCGCGATTCCGTCGTCCACGCACTGGAAGCCGAGGTAGTGCGGTTCGGCGATGTCCAGGGTGACCTCCTCGAAGGTCTCCCGCCGCAGGATGTCCGCGTACTCCGATTCGCCGCGCTCCGGGCGGCCCCCGGGCAGCGAGTGCTTCGCGCCGTCCACCCGGATCAGCACTCGCCCGTCCGGGGCGAACAGGAAGCCGTACACCTGGCGGACGGGCAGGTCTGCTGGGACGTCGCGGGTGTGCCACGTGAACCTGGCCATGCGGATTCCCCTCTCTGCTCATGCCCGGCAGGGGTGCTGCCGCGTGGTCGGGGAGATCACGTTACCGGGTCGGGGAAGGGGTTCCGGCGCGCCGCGCGGAGCGAGCCGGCGGGATCGGAGTCCCTCCGCCGCGGAGCGGTCAGCCGCCGAGCCAGGTGGCGACGAACTTCGCGACCCGGCCGACCCGGCGCACCTTCGGCCGCCCGCCCGCGACGCCGTGGATCTCCCACTCCTGGCCGCATTCCGGGCAGTACCACGGACCGAGCCTGCTCGAATCGGGCTCGCAGGGGTGCCCCCGTCGTCCTCGTCGCACGCGCCGCCTCCTCTTCCCGCCGTGGCCGCCACCCGGGCGGTGATGATCGGCAACGATGACACCACAGCGCCGCCGGGTGCGGAACCGTTCCCGCCGCAGGTCATCCGGCCGGGCGCGGGACCTTCGGCCGTGTGACGGCGCGTGTTCGGTACCTACCTTCGAACAGGTGAAAACCGGCGGAGAGCGGCGGGTGGCCCGGCCAGATCGGAGGTGAGCGGATGGAAGCGAACCTGCGCACCGCCGGAGTGCGGATCAGCTGAGCCGCGCGTCCCGGCCGACGCCGCCCTTAGCCTGAGGGCAGGACACCAGGAGCGGAGCGGGGGCTGCGAGATGAACGACGACGGAGCGGAGGGCGCCGGGGCCGCCCCCGGCACGACCCGCATCGCGCTCGTCGACGACCACGAGGTGGTGCGCCGGGGCATCGCGGACCTGCTGGAGGACGAGAACGACTTCACGATCGTCGCCGAGGTGGGCACCGTCCGGGAGGCCCTGGTCCGGCTGCCGGCGGCGGAACCCGACGTGGCCGTGCTGGACGTGCGGCTGCCCGACGGCAACGGCATCGAGCTGTGCCGCGAGCTGCGGTCCCGCCAGCCGGGCGTGCGCTGCCTGGTGCTGACCTCGTTCTCCGACGACGAGGCGCTGCTCGACGCGATCATGGCCGGGGCCTCCGGCTACGTGCTCAAGCAGGTGCTCGGCTCCGACCTGCGCTCGGCGATCCGGGAGGTCGCCGCGGGCCGGTCGCTGCTGGACTCCCGGACCACCGCCGCCGTGCTGGAGCGCCAGCGCCGCAGGCACGCCCAGGCCGATCCGCTGCGGCGCCTCACCGAGCAGGAGCGCTCCGTGCTGGAGCTGATCGGCGCCGGCATGACCAACCGCCAGATCGCGGAGCGGATGTTCCTCGCGGAGAAGACGGTGAAGAACTACGTCTCCCAGCTGCTGTCCAAGCTGGGGATGCAGCGGCGCACCCAGGCGGCCGTGCTCGCCACCGAACTGCGCCAGTCGGGCTCCCTCTGATCCGTCTCGCCCGGGGCCTCACCCCGGGGTCTCCCGGCCGGGCAGCGGCACCTCCCACCGCAGCAGCGTGCCGCCCTCGTCGAGGGGGACGAGGCTGGAGGTGCCGCCGTGCTGCACGGCGCGGGCGCGGAGGTTGCGCAGCCCGTTGCCGGCGTGGGCGGACCCGGGACCGCGGCCGTTGTCCCGGACCTCGATCCGCAGCCGTTCGCCGGTGTCGACCGATACCGACACCGAGATCGCGCTCGCCGCGCCGTGCCGGAGCGCGTTGGTCACCGCCTCCCGCACCACCGCCTCGGCGTGCCCGAAGTACTCCGTCGGCACCTCGGTGTCGATCGGTCCGGACAACCGCACCGCCGGGGCGAAGCCCGCCCCGCTGCTGGCGTCCGCGACGGTGTCGAGCAGGCGGCGGCGCAGGCTCACCGGCTCGTCGGTCTCCGGGGCCGAGTGCAGGTCGAAGATCGCGGTGCGGATCTCCCGGACCGTGTCGTCGAGCTGCTCCACCGCGCGCTGCAACCGCTGCCGCACGTCGGCGTCCTCGGCGCGGCGCAGCGTCCCCTGCAGGCTCAGCCCGATCGCGAACAGCCGCTGGATGACCTGGTCGTGCAGGTCGCGGGCGATGCGGTCCCGGTCGCCGAACACGTCGAGCTGCCGCTGCGCGCGGTTCTTCGCCGCCAGCTCCAGCGCGATCGCGGTCTGGTCCGCGAAGGAGGCCAGCAGCGGCACCTGCTCCGGGCCGAACGAGCTGCTCTCCTTGCGCCGCAACGCGATCACGGCTCCCGCCCCGGCCTCGCCGAAGTGCAGCGGCACCGCCAGCGCCGGGCCGTAGCCGGGCAGCACGTGCTCCAGGCCGCTCACCGGGGAGGCCGACACGTCGGTCTCCAGCACCGGGGTCTCGTCGCGCAGCCCCGCCAGCACCGGGCCGTCCGTGGTCACCGGGATCCCCACCTCGATGTGGGCCTCCCCGGCGACCGCCTCGACCCGGGCCTGGCCGGTGGCCGCCCCCTGCCGGGCGAGGACGATCAGCGCGCAGTCGGCGCGGGAGATCTCCATGGCCCGCTGCGCGATGAGGCGCAGGCCGTCGGCGGTGCTGACCCCGGACAGCAGCTCGGTGGTGATCTCGCTGGAGGCCTGCAACCAGCGGTGCCGCAGCCGGGCCTGGTCGAACAGCTGGGCGTTCTCCACCGTCACACCGGCCGCGGCGGCCAGCGCTCGCAGCACCACCTCGTCGTCCGGCCCGAAGTCCCCGCCGTCGGTCCGGTCCGCCAGGTAGAGGTTGCCGAACACCCCGTCGCGCACCCGGATCGGCGTGGCCAGCAGGCCGCGCATCGGCGGGTGGTGCGCGGGGAAACCGGCGGCGGCCGGGTGGAGCGTGAGGTCGGCCAGCCGCAACGGCCGCGGGTCCCGGGTGACCTGGCCGAGCAGGCCGTGCCCGCGCGGCGGCCTGCCGATCCGCGCCGCGGTGGCCTCGTCGACGCCGACCTGCACGAACCGGGTGAACTCGCCGTCCGGGCCGAGGACCCCGAGCGCCCCGTACCGGGCACCCACCAGCTCGGCGGCCGCGGCGGTGATCCGGTGCAGCGTGTTGTCGAGCTCCAGCTCCGCGCCGATGGCGAGCACCGCGTCCAGCAGGTCCTGCATCCGGTCCCGGGTGCTGACCACCCGGCTCAGCCGCTCCTGGAGCTCGCCCAGCAGCTCGTCCAGCCGCAGGTCGCCGAGCGCGGAGGCGACGCCCTGCAACCGGTCGGTCGCCGGGTCGGGCGAAGAGGCGTCGGGCATCGCTGATCCCTCGGTCTGCGGCGGAGCGGCGTGCCGGAGCGGCACGGGGTCGTCCGGGCCGGATCGGCGGACCTGCGGCGGATGCGCGGAGCTGCCGCGCTCGGGCCTGCCGCGTGCCGTCGGCGGGGCCCGGAATGACCCGAGTGTGACCGACCGCGAGGAGGGAGGCGAGTCGTTCTCACCCGCCGGGAGCTACTCCCGGCGCCCGCTCCCGTCCTGGTCGGCGGCGGGCGGTTCGGGTGGCGGGGCGAGCTCGCCGGTCTCGTCGGCGGCCAGCTTCGCCAGCAGCGTCCGCAGCGAATCGGACTCCTCGGCGGTGAGCCGGTCGAGCAGGCTGGCGTTGACCTCCTCGGCCAGCTCATCGGTCTCCCGCAGCACCCGCCGACCCTCGTCGGTGAGCTCCAGGACGCGCCGCCGGCGGTCCTGCCGGTCCACGGTCCGGGCGACGAGCTCGCGCTGTTCGAGGCGGGTGAGCATCGCGGCCAGCGTGGCCTTGTCGATCGCCGCTCGCCTGCCCAGCGCGGCCTGCTCGATGCCCGGGCTCCGGTCGATGACCGTGAGCGCGGCGTACTGCGGTTTGGTCAGCTCCGGCGATCTCGCCAGCCAGCGGGCGCCGTGGTCCTGGATGACCCGGCGCATCAGGTGGAAGACAGCGCTTTCCAGCTCCACTGCACACTCCTCGATCCCGTTGGGTGGCCCAGCATCCTACGAGATGATCAGCGGCGATCAGGGGCGTTCGCAGGTGCAGGGGTCCTGGCAGCAGTGGTCCACGGCGGGGACCGCGACCGGATCGACGCCGAGGCGGCGGTCGCCGACGGTGAACCAGGACAGCGCCCCGCCGAGCGCGCAGGCCCCGGCCGAGATGAGCATCGCCCGGGTGAACCCGGTGCCGACCGTGCCACCGGGATCGCTCATCCCCGCCACGAGCGGGAGCACCGCGACCGCGACCAGCCCGGCCAGCCGGGAGATCGCGTTGTTCACCCCGGAGGCCACCCCGGTCCGGTCCGCGTCGACGGAGGCGAGCACGGCCGAGGTCAGCGGCGCGACCGTGACCGACAGGCCGAGCCCGAACACCACCACTCCGGGCACCACCCCGCTGAGGTAGGCCGCTCCGGGCTGCGCCCGGGTCAGCAGCACCAGGCCGGCCGCGCAGCCCAGCGGGCCGATCGACATCGGCAGCCGAGGGCCGGTGCGCTGGGCGATCGCGCCCATCCGCCCCGAGATCAGCAGCATGATCACCGTGATCGGCAGCGTGGCGAGCCCGGCCTGCAGCGCCGAGTAGCCCATCGTCTGCTGGAGTTGCAGCGAGAGCAGGAACAGCGCCCCGCTCAGCGCCGCGTACACGCTGAAGGTGGTGAGGTTCGCCCCGGTGAACTGCCGGGAGGAGAACAGGTTCAGCGGCAGGATCGGGTGCCGCCCCCGGAGTTCGACGAACGGGAACGCCGCCAGCCCGAGCACGCCGACGACCAGCGCCGCGGCGGTCAGCGGCGTCCAGCCGCGCGCGGGCAGCTCGATCAGCGCGTAGGTCGCCCCGGCCAGTCCGAACGTCACGCTCGCCGAGCCCAGCAGGTCCGGTGGGCCGGCCTGGCCGCTGCGCGTCTCGGGGACGTGGCGGGCGGTGACCGCGAAGGCGAGCGCGGCCAGCGGCACGTTGATGAAGAACACCCACCGCCAGGAGGCCGCGTCGACCAGCCAGCCCCCGAGGAACGGCCCCAGCGCCGAGGACACCCCGGTGAACCCGGCCCAGGTGCCCACCGCCCGGCCGCGGTCCTCGGCGGCGATCGTGGAGTTGATCAGCGCCAGGCTGCCCGGGACGAGCAGCGCCCCGCCCGCGCCCTGCACCAGCCGCGCCACGATGAGCGCCTCCCCGGTGGGCGCCAGCCCGCAGCCCAGGGACGCCGCGGTGAACACCACCAGCCCCACCTGGAACACCCGGCGCCGCCCGTACCGGTCCCCGAGCGCGCCGCCGAGCAGCAGCAGTGCGCTGAGGGTGAGCAGGTAGGCGTCGAGCACCCATTGCAGGACCGCGAACCCGCCGCCGGTGTCCCGGCCGATCGCGGGCAGCGCCACGTTCACCACGGACCCGTCCAGGAAGGCCACCCCGGAGCCCAGGACCGTGCTGACCACGATCCACCGCCCCGCGCGGCTCGCCAGCGGGATCGAGGCGGTGTCCGGACCGCTCATCGCCGTGCTCCCCGGGTCGTCCGCGACCGCCCGGTCCGGCGGCCGATCCGTCGAGGATAGGCGGGCGCGGGGCCCGCGGCACCCGCCGTCCGGCGCAGCTTGCTGGTCCACTGTGGAGCGTGACCCGGTTCGGGGTGGTTCGCGGCGCGCGGGTGAGGACCGGGCGGGACTCGCCGCTGACCGGTTTGATCGCCGGGCGGCGTGGCGGACCGGAACTGGCGGGTCCGCGCGGACGGCCGCGCCCGCCCGGCCGCGCTCGCACCGCCGGGTCCGGCCGTCATCGGGAGCCGGGCCGCGCGGGGACCGGGACGGCGAGGTCGATAACCCGTCCCGAGCGCGAGCCCGGCGACGCGCCGCCGATCTCCACCCGCTCCTTCGGGGCCGGCCGTGCGGGCGGCCGGCCGAGCCGCGCCCGCCCGGCGCGTGCGGACCGCTGCGCCCGGGCGCTCCCGGCGCCCCGCGCCCGCGCGGGTCCTCCGGAGCGCGCGGCGGGGGAGTGGAGCAGGGCCGGCCGGCACCCGGCGACCGGCTCGCGCGAGCGCGCCGCGCCGGACCGCGCGCGGATCGCTCCACCGCG
Source organism: Saccharopolyspora antibiotica (assembly GCF_047200635.1). Taxonomy (NCBI): domain Bacteria; kingdom Bacillati; phylum Actinomycetota; class Actinomycetes; order Pseudonocardiales; family Pseudonocardiaceae; genus Saccharopolyspora; species Saccharopolyspora antibiotica. Next base: position 16,545 of record NZ_JBJZOI010000011.1, read on the forward strand.
GCGTCCTCGTCGGACCGGGGCACGCGGTGAACTTCAGGCGGAATGCCGGTTTTCGCCTGCTGTCGCGGCGGAATCGGCGCTCTCGCGCCGGGGTCGGCGAGATCTGGCGAGAACTGGCCACCGGGGTTCTCCGGAGCGGTCGGCTCGGTCACGGTATGGATCCAGACGTCCCCGATCAGCGGACAGAGGTGCGTGTGAGCGCGAACGGAGCGGAGCCCGAGTGCTCGGCGGTTCCCGCTGGCGGCGCGCAGCCGCCCTGCTGGACGCCGGAGCCCGCTGAGCTGTCCGATGTGGAATTGCTGCTCGACGGGGCTTTCGGCCCGCTGACCGGTTTCCTGGGAGCCGCCGACGCCGAGTCGGTGCGCACCCGCGGGCAGCTGGTCGACGGAACCGCCTGGCCCGCCCCGATCACGCTGCCGGTGCCCGCCGAACTGGCCGCCGCCCCGCGGATCGAGCTGCGCGACGCCGAAGGCGCCCCGGTGGCGGTGCTGCGCAACGAGGCGCCCTGGACCGACTCGGACGTCACCCGCGCCGCCGGCCCGCTGCGGGCGGTGGCCGCGCCCGGTGGGGTGCTGCGCCGGATGCGGCCACCGGCCGCCTCCGTGCGGGCCGGGCTGCCCGCGGGTCCGGTGCTCGGGATCGTCGTGGAAGCCCCGCTGCACCACCGGGAACTCGCCCAGCTCCGCGAGCTCGCCACCGAGTTCGACGCGCACCTGCTGCTCCTGCCCCGGATGACCGGCCCGCGCGCCGAGATCCTGGTGCGGGCCGTGCTCGCCGCCCGCTCCCAGCTGCCCCGGGGCACCACCGTGGTCCCGGTGCCGCTGGCGCTGCGGACCGACCCGAAGCGGGACGCCGCACTGGCCGCCCACGTCGCCGCCTCCTACGGGGCCACGCACCTCGTCACCCGGCGGACCGCGGAGGGCGCACCGATCCCCGCGGTGGAACCGCCCGACGTGGTGCGCGACTCCACCGACCGCTGGGTCCGGGCCGGGAGCGCGCGTTCCGGCGGCCTCGGCGGTCTCAGCGACGAGCAGCTGCGCCACCACCTCGACGAGGGGCTGCCGCTGCCGTCCTGGTTCACCACCCCGGAGATCGCCGAGCAGCAGCGGCGGTGGCACCCACCGCTGCACCGGCGCGGGTTCACCGTGCTGTTCACCGGGCTCTCCGGCGCGGGCAAGTCCACGCTCGCCCGCGCGCTGCGCGATGAGCTCAACCAGCACGACCACCGCGCCGTGACCCTGCTCGACGGCGACGTGGTGCGCCGGACCCTGTGCGAGGGCCTCGGCTTCTCCGCCGCCGACCGCAGCCGGAACGTGCGGCGCATCGGCTACGTCGCCGCCGAGGTGACCCGCCACGGCGGCGTGGCGATCTGCGCGCCCATCGCTCCGTACGAGGACGACCGGGACGCCGTGCGCCGGATGGTGCGGGAGTGCGGCGGGTTCGTGCTCGTGCACGTGGCCACCCCGCTCGGCGAGTGCGAGCGCCGCGACCGCAAGGGCCTCTACCGCCGGGCGCGGGCCGGGACGATCCCGGAGTTCACCGGGGTCTCCGCCCCCTACGAACCGCCCGCCGCCGCCGACCTGGTGCTCGACACCTCCGGAGTGGACCGGGACGCGGCGGTCGCCGAGGTCGTCGCGCTGCTGCGGGAACGGGGCTGGGTGCGCCCGTGGACGGGGGAGTGAAGCTGACCGGAGCGGGTGGTGCAGCGCGGGCGGACGCCGTCGTGCGCGGGCGTGCCCGGAGCCGCCCCGCTGTCCGGGGTGCGCCTCGGTGGACCGCTGACCGCGGCTGCCGCCGTCGCGACGCCCGGAACCTCCTCCCGCGATCGGGCGCCGGCCCCGGTGGGAGGACGAATCGACGCCGGCGCGGAAGGAGGAACCGGGTGGAACCGGACGACGATCACGGGCTCGCCGCGCGGTTGGCGGGCGAGGCGGGCCGGTGCCTGCTGGACCTCCGCGACCGCAGGAAGTCCGAAGTGGACGGCAGAACCCTCGGGGACGAGGGCGACGGTGCCGCCCACGAGCTGCTCGTGACCGCGTTGGGCGAGCAGCGCCCGCACGACCCGGTGCTCTCCGAGCACGGCCTCGCCGGACCGGCCCGGCAACCGGGCGGGCGGGTGTGGATCGTGGACCCGCTCGACGGCACCCGCGAGTTCTCCGAACCGGGCCGCGGCGACTGGGCCGTGCACGTCGCGCTCGCCGAGCACCACGAGGTCATCGCCTCGGCGGTCGCGCTGCCCGTCGCCGGGCGGGTGCTCGGCACCGGCGCCCCGCCGCCGCTGCCACCCGCCCGCTCCGGCGCGCCGCGCATCGCGGTCAGCCGCAGCCGCCCACCGGAGTTCGTCGCCGAGGTGGCCGCCGCCCTCGGCGCGGAACTGGTCCCGATGGGCTCGGCGGGCGCGAAGATCGCCGCCGTGGTGCTCGGCGACGTCGACGCCTACCTGCACGACGGTGGCCAGTACGAGTGGGACAGCGCCGCCCCGGTCGGCGTCGCCCGCGCCTCCGGGCTGCACGCCAGCAGGCTGGACGGCTCCCCGCTGCGCTACGACCGGGACGATCCGTGGCTGCCGGACCTGCTGGTGTGCCGGCCCGAGCTCGCCGAACCGCTGCTGTCCGCCGCGCGCGCGGCGACCGGGCGCGCCGAGGGGAGCCGCTGATGCCCGCGCCGCTGTCCCGCCTCGACGTGCTCGAATCCGAGGCGCTGCACCTGATCCGCGAGGTCGCCGCCGAGTTCGACCGGCCCGCGCTGCTGTTCTCCGGCGGCAAGGACTCCGCCGTGCTGCTGCGGCTGGCGGAGAAGGCGTTCTGGCCCGCGCCGATCCCGTTCCCGGTGCTGCACGTCGACACCGGCCACAACTTCGGGGAGGTGCTGGAGTTCCGCGACCGGCGCGCCGAGGAGCTCGGGGTGCGCCTCGTCGTGGCCTCGGTGCAGGACTCCATCGACGCCGGGCGCGTCGTCGAGCAGGAGGGGCGCGGCGCCAGCCGCAACCGCGCCCAGACCGTCACCCTGCTCGACGCCATCGCCGAGCACCGCTTCGACGCGCTGTTCGGCGGTGCCCGCCGGGACGAGGAACGCGCCCGCGCGAAGGAGCGGATGCTGTCCTTCCGCGACGCCTTCGGCCAGTGGGACCCGCGAAACCAGCGCCCCGAGCTGTGGAACCTCCACAACGGGCTGATCGCCCCCGGCGAGAACGTGCGCGCCTTCCCGCTGTCGAACTGGACCGAGCGCGACATCTGGACCTACGTCGAACAGGACGGGGTGGAGCTGCCCGGGCTGTACTTCGCCCACCGCAGGAAGGTCTTCCTGCGCGACGGCATGTACCTCGCCGACAGCCCCTTCGTGCAGCGCGATCCGGACGAGGCGCTGATCGAGAAGTCCGTGCGGTTCCGCACGATCGGCGACATGACCTGCACCGGCGCGGTGCTGTCCGCGGCCACCACGGTGCCCGAGGTGATCGCCGAGATCGCGGCCACCAAGGTCACCGAGCGCGGCCAGACCCGCGCGGACGACCGCGCCGGCGCCGCCTCGATGGAGGACCGCAAGCGAGAGGGGTACTTCTGATGAGCCTGCCCACCGAGGCCGGGCAGCCGACCTTCGCCCCCGCCGACAGCCTGCTGCGGTTCGCCACCGCCGGAGCCGTCGACGACGGGAAGAGCACCCTGATCGGCAGGCTGCTGCACGACTCCCGCTCGCTGCTGGCCGACCAGCTGGAGATGCTGGAGCTGGCGGGCGCGGAGCGCGGCGACGAGTCGCTGGACCTCGCGATGGTCACCGACGGGCTGCGCGCCGAGCGCGAGCAGGGCATCACCATCGACGTGGCGCACCGCTACTTCGAGACGGCGCGGCGGGCGTTCATCATCGCCGACACCCCGGGCCACGCCCAGTACACCCGGAACATGGTCACCGGCGCCTCCACCGCGGACCTGGCGATCGTGCTCGTCGACGCCCGCAACGGGCTCACCGAGCAGAGCCGCAGGCACGCGGTGCTCGCCGGGCTGCTGCGAGTGCCCCGGCTGGTGCTGGCGGTGAACAAGATGGACCTCGTCGACTACGACCGGTCCGCGTTCGAGGAGATCACCGCCGAGTTCGCCCGGTTCACCGGGGAGCTGGAGCCGCGCGACGTCACCGCGATCCCGATCTCGGCGCTGCGCGGCGACAACGTGGTGCACCGCGCCGCCACGATGCCCTGGTACGACGGGCCAGCGCTGCTGGAGCACCTGGAGGAGGTGCGGATCGACGACGACCGGGCCGCGGGCGGCTTCCGGCTGCCGGTGCAGTACGCGATCCGCGCGCCGGACCGGGACTACCGGGGCTACGCGGGACAGCTCAGCGGTGGAACGGTGCACGAGGGCGCGGAGGTGCTGCACCTGCCCTCCGGGCTGCGCACCCGGGTGACGGCCGTGGACACCGCCGACGGCGCGCTCGCCGAGGCCAGGGCCCCGCAGTCGGTGGCGGTGCGGCTGGCCGACGAGATCGACGTGGGCCGCGGCGACCTGCTGTGCGCGCCGGAGGACCCGCCGACCGCGGCCACCGAGCTCTCCGCGCGGGTGTGCTGGATGGCCGCCAGCCCGGTGCTGCGGGCGGGTTCCCGGCTGCTGCTCAAGCACACCACGCGAACCGTCAAGGCCCTCGCCACCGAGATCCGCCACCAGGTCGACGTCACCACGCTGCGCCGCGATCCGGCTGGGCAGCTGGGGCTCAACGACATCGGCGAGGTGGGGCTGCGGCTCGCGCGGCCGGTGTTCTGCGACCCCTACGCGAGCAACCGCCTCACCGGCGGCGGGCTGCTCATCGACGAGGCCACCCGCGCCACCGTCGGCGCGATCATGATCACCGAGGCGCGCTGAGACCGGCGCGTCCGGGCACCCGCACGAGCACGAGGAGGAGAACGACCCATGGTGGAGATCATCGGAGCCGGGTTCGGTCGCACCGGCACGGCGTCGATCAAGGGCGCGCTGGAGCACCTCGGCTTCGGGCCCTGCTACCACATGTTCGAGGTCATCGCGGAGCCCGACCGGATGCGGGACTGGGCGCGAGCGCTGGACGGCGACGCCGACTGGGACCGGGTTCTCGCGGGCTACCAGTCCACGGTGGACTGGCCCGGCTGCGCGTTCTGGCGCGAGCTCGTCGAGGCGTACCCCGAGGCGAAGGTGCTGCTGACCACCCGCGACCCGCAGCGCTGGTACGACAGCACCTACAACACGATCTACCAGTTCGTGCGGGATCCGCCCGGCGACAGCACCGACCCGTTCACCGCGAAGCTGCGCCCCACGATCGAGCGGATGATCTGGAACGGCACCTTCGACGGCCGGTTCGAGGACCGCGACCACGCCATCGCGGTCTTCGAGCGGCACAACGCGGAGGTCCGCGCCGCCGTCCCCGCCGACCGCCTGCTGGAGTACCAGGTGGGGCAGGGCTGGGAGCCGCTGTGCGAGTTCCTCGGCGTCGACGTCCCCCACGAGGACTTCCCGCACCTCAACGACTCCGCCTCGATCCGGGACCTCGCCGAGCGGGTCCAGAACGAGGGCAGATTCCCCTCCCCGTTCGCGGGGGCCTGAGCCCCCGGTGACGCCCCGGAGCGGCCCCGCCGGGGCGGTCCGGGGCGCGCCGCTCCGCGCGGGCCCCGAGCGGAGCGGCCCCAGTCAGGCGACGACCCCTCCGAGGAGCCCACCGATGACGACCACCCCTGACCGGACCACCCTCGGGCGCCGCGACGTGCTGCGGATGCTGGCTGCCGCCGCCGCGGTCCCCGCGCTGGCGAGCACCGGCACCGCGGCGGTGGCGGCCGCCGCGCCGCGCGCCGGGAGCCGGGCGGGCCACACCTTCGTGAGCCGCCCCGACCTGAGCCCGCCGCAGGTGGAGATCAGCACCCCCGCCAGCGGCGTCGAACCGGGCTACCTGCTGCTCACCCCGGCCGGGGCGAACCAGCTCGACCCCGAGGCCGCGGCGCCGCGCGCCGATTTCCAACCCGGTGCGCTGATCATGGACGATCTCGGGCAGCCCGTGTGGTTCAACCGGCCCGCCGAGGGCGTCATCGCCGACATGCAGGTGCAGCGGTACCGGGGCAAGCCGGTGCTGACCTGGTGGGAGGGCGCGATCCACGTCCCGCCGGGCTTCGGCGAGGGCCAGTTCGCCGTCGTCGACGAGAGCTACGAGCGGATCGCGACCGTGCGCCCCGCGAACGGCTTGCGAGGCGACATGCACGAGTTCGTGCTCACCCCGCGCGACACCGCGCTGGTGATCGTCTACGCGGAGGTGCGGGCCGACACCACCCCGGTCGGCGGCGCGGCGAACGCGAAGGTCCTCGAAGGCGTCGTGCAGGAGATCGACATCGCCACCGGCGATCTGCTGTTCGAGTGGCGCAGCCTGGAGCACGTCGCGGTGGAGGAGTCCTTCTACCCGGTTCCGGCGGACCCGGAGGAGTGGTTCGACTACATCCACCTCAACTCGGTCTGCGAGGACGGCGACGCGCTGCTGGTCTCGGCGCGCTGCACCCACGCCGTTTATCGGATCGACCGAGCCACCGGTGAGGTGACCTGGCGCCTCAACGGCAGGAGGAGCGACTTCGAGATGGGCCCCGACGCCCCGTTCGCCTGGCAGCACGACTGCCGCCGCCGGGGGGACGGCACCCTCACCCTGTTCGACAACGCCGCCGCCGCGCCCGGCCGGGGCCGCTCCCGCGCGCTGTCGCTGCGCGTCGACGAGACCGCGCGCAGCGCCGAGGTGGTGCGCAGTCACGAGAGCCCGGAGGGCCTGCTGGCGCCGAACCAGGGCAACACCCAGCTGCTCGGCGACGGGCACTTCTTCGTGGGCTGGGGCGGGGAGCCCTACTTCACCGAGTTCGACGGCCAGGGCGGCGTGCTCTTCCACGGGAAGTTCGTCGACTCCATCACCTCCTACCGCGCGTTCCGCTCGGCCTGGGTCGGCAGGCCGCGGGACGCCCCGGCCGCGGCCGGGCGGTCCGGTGCCGGGGTGACCAGCGTGTACGCCAGCTGGAACGGGGCCACCGAGGTCGCGTCCTGGCGGGTGCTCACCGGCCCGGACGAGCAGCACCTGACCCCCGTGCTCGACGCCCCGCGCGCCGGGTTCGAGACCCGGATCGACGTGCCCGGCACCGCGGCCTTCGTCGGCGTGCGGGCGCTGGACGCCGACGGCGGCGTCCTCGGCACCTCGCCGGTGGTGGCGGTGGGCTGATCCCGCGGCGGGCGGACGCCCCTTCGCCGGGCGCGAGGGACGTCCGCGCCGGGCTCTACAGTGTGCGCAGTCGCCGTCCTAGTGATCGTGAGCCCGCGCCATGCACCGCATCCCGCCCGCCCGGCCCGTCATGAACGAACGACTCGCGGACCTCTGCTGCCCGCGCTGCGGCCGGTCCTGGCCGGTGGCCGACCACCCGGCGGGCTGCCCGCACTGCCTGGACCGGGGCACCCCGGCGAACCTGCGCTGCCGCTTCGAGGGCGACTCGTTCGGCGAGCTCGCGGTGCTCGGCGCCCGCACGCTCGGCGAGGGCGGCACCCCGCTGTTCCCGCTGGTGCCGGGCCTGGCACCAGCGGGGATCGAGGTGTGGGTGAAGAACGAGTCGGCCAACCCCACCGGCTCGCACAAGGACCGCTTCAGCAGCGGCGCCGCGGGCCGCGCGGCCGCCGCCGGGTACGCGGGGATCGTCGCCGCCTCCTCGGGCAACGCGGCCGTGTCGCTGGCCGCCTACGCCGCCGCCTCCGGCCTCGGCTGCGAGCTCGCCGTCACCCGCGAGGTGCCCGCCCCGGTCGCCGCCGCCGTGCGCGCGGCCGGGGCCCGGCTGTACCTGTTCGACACCGCCGAGCAGCGCTGGGACTTCGTCCGCGAGCGGGGCGCGGAGCCGGACCTGCTCGCGGTGACCAACCACGCGCGGCCGGTCGTGGGCAGCAGCCCGTTCGGGGTCGACTCGATGCGCCCGATCGGCTGGGAGATCGCCGACGGGCTGGGGCGGCTGCCGGAGCACGTGCTGCTGCCGACGGCGCGCGGGGACCTCGCCTCGGGCGTCCACCTCGGCCTGCGCGAGGCCGCGCGGCGCCGGGACCAGCCCTGCCCCCGGGTTCACCTGGTAGAACCCTTCCCGAGGCTGAGCGCGGTGCGCGCGGGCGCGAGCGTGCACGACTCGTTCCCCGGCAGCGCGGCCAGCACCCCCTCGATCGGCGGGGACTCCACCACGGCGCAGGCCTGGCAGGTGCTGGAGGAGTCCGGGGGCAGCCCGGTCGTCGTCGACACCGGTGTCGAGCGGGCGAGGCTGCGGCTGGCCGGCGCGGGAATCCTGCTGGAGGGCGCCAGCGCCATCGTGCTGCCCGCGCTGCACTCCCTGCACGAGCGCGGCGAGATCGTCCCGGGGGAGACCGCCGTGCTGATCGCCACCGCGCACCCGTTCAAGGGGCTGTGAGGCTCACCGCGTGTACACGCCGTGCGGGTGCTGGTGGTAGCCCTTCGCGCCGACCGCCCTGGCCATCGGGCTGCGCACGTCCTCGCCGGCCCGCAACAGGTCGAGCACCCGGCGGAAGTCGTACTCCGGCACCCAGCCCAGCTCGGTTCGGGCGCGGTCGTTGACGTACACCCGGTCCAGCGCGGGGAACATCCGCCAGCGCCGCCGCGCGAACTCCGCTTCCTGGTCGGGGAACAGCCGCCGGACGACCGCCGGGGCATCGGCGCGCAGCTCCGTCAGATCGGCCGGGGTGAACGGGGTGGTCGCGCTGACGACGTAGCGCCCGAACCCGAGCCGCGGCGCGCGGGCCAGCGCCAGCCGGTGCGCGGAGACCACGTCGTGCAGCTCCACCCGCCGGTGCAGGTACTCGACGACCTTGGTGTTGAGCCCGTCGTAGGCGGCGCGGACCTCGTCGCGGTCGTCGTCCTCCGGGAAGAACCGCGCGACGCGCAGCACCACCACCGGCAGCCCCAGCTCCCGGTGGACCAGTTCGCAGAGCTGCTCAGCGGCGATCTTGGTGACGCCGTAGACGTTGCGCGGCACGGGCGGCACGTCCTCGGTGATCCACGCAGCCGGGGCGCCCTCGGCGGGGGAGAGGGCCCGGCCGAAGGCGCTGGTGCTGCTGGTGAACACGAAGGAGCGCACCCCGGCGGCCGCGGACTCCTCCAGCAGCGCCAGGGTTCCCGCGACGTTGGTGTCCACGAACGCCTGCCGGTCGTGCGAGCCGACGTGCGGCTTGTGCAGGGTCGCCGCGTGCAGCACGCCGGTCACCCCGGCCAGGCGGCGTCGCAGCAGGGCCCGGTCGGTGATCGAACCGGTGGCCGTGGTGAACCGCGACTCCAGCAGGTCGAGCCCGACGACCTCCCGCCCTTCGGCGCGCAGGCTGCGCACCAGCGCCTCACCCAGGTGCCCGGCGCTGCCGGTGACCAGAACCTTCTCCGCCGCCACGCCGGGGACGCTACTGCGCCGCCGCGCAGCGGTCGAGCGAATTGACCCGGAAGTCCATTGTGGAGGGATGCCGCCGATCGGGTGGCCGGGTGACCACCGGACGGCGCATCGCGGGGATCAGCGGACGATGACCACCGGGCACTTCGCGTGCACCGCGCAGCGCTGGCTCACGGACCCCAGCAGCGTGCGGTAGAAGCTCCCGTGGCCCCGGCTGCCGACCACCAGCAGGTCCGCCCCGGAGGCGGCCTCCAGCAGGGCCTGCGCCGAGTGCCCCTGCACCACCGACCGCTCCACCCCGGCGGCCGCGCCCGCCACCTCGTCCACGGCCTCGTCCAGGTTCCGCCGCGCGGCGTCCTGGAAGTCGTCCGGCGGCATCGGGCCGCCCTCCCAGCTGTAGAAGGCCGGGTACTCCCAGGCCGCGACGGCGCGCACCCGCGCGCCGGTGAGCCGCGCCTGCCGCAGCGCCCAGCGCAGCGCTGCCCGGGACGGCTCCGAGCCGTCCACCCCGACGACGATCACGTGCTCGGTCGTGCTGTCCATGCGCCACCTCGATCGGTGTGCTCCGCGCCCGGCGCGGAGGGACGGCTCCGTCGCTCCCAGTGTGCGACCGCGCGCAAGTCCGGTGGAACGCTCCGTGGCCGAATCGCCGATCAGGGGTCACACGCACTGATGGCGAATGGAGATTTTCCCTTCGTTCCGGGGAATCGAGGCACGAGATCCACACACGACCGGCGTCTTGCCGTGACGGGTGGGACGGGAGTTACCTCAAGGGGGAACCTGTCAGCGAGAGCAAGGGGCGATCATGACCACAGCGGAGAACGCGACCACCGGTCGCTACCTGGTCCTGCTGGAGGACGACGCGACCGTGCTGGGCGCCCGGGAGCTGACCAGGCTCGCGGGCATTCGCACCGCCAGCACCGCCGACGCCGCCGGTGCCGCGCCCGGCGAACTGTTCAGCAGCGCCGGGGGAGTGGTGCTGCACGAGCTCGGCGTCGCGCTCATCGACGCCGACGACGAACAGGTCACCGCGCTGCGCGGCTCCGTCGGGGAGCGCGGAACCCCGCTGGCGGCCCTGGAGGCGGAGCGCCGGGTGTTCGCCATCGGCTCGCCGCAACCGCCCGCCGAGGACGAGGTCACCTGGGGCCTGCGCGCGGTGCGCGCGGACCGCAGCGCGCCCACCGGCGCCGGGATCCGGGTCGCGGTGCTCGACACCGGTTTCGACCAGCAGCACCCGGACTTCGCCGGGCGCGACGTCGTGACCCAGTCCTTCGTGGAGGGCCAGGACGCCCAGGACGGCCACGGGCACGGCACGCACTGCATCGGCACCGCCTGCGGTCCGCGCACCACCCAGTCGGGGCCGGGCTACGGCATCGCCTCCGAGGCGTCGATCTACGCGGGGAAGGTGCTCAGCGACGAGGGCTCCGGCGCCGACGGCGGGATCCTGTCCGGCATCCAGTGGGCGATCTCCAACGGCGTCAGCGTGATCTCCATGTCGCTGGGCGCGCCGACCCAGCCGGGCCAGCCGTTCTCGGACGCCTTCGAGCGCGTCGCGCAGCGCGCGATCCAGCGCGGCGCGCTGATCGTGGCGGCGGCGGGCAACGAGAGCCAGCGCTCCGCCGGGACGATCGCGCCGGTCGGGCACCCGGCGAACTGCCCGTCGATCCTCGCGGTCGGGGCCATCGACGAGCAGGGCGCCATCGCCGACTTCTCCTGCGGCACCGTGGACGAGATCGGCCAGGTCGACGTGGTCGGTCCCGGCGTGGACGTGTACTCCAGCTGGCCCGGGCAGGAGCGCTACCGCAAGCTCAGCGGTACCAGCATGGCCACCCCGCACGTCGCGGGAGTCGCCGCGCTGCTGGCCCAGCAGCACCCCGAGCGCGCCTGGGGCCTGTGGGCGCGGCTGTCGCAGAACGCGCGTCGGCTCCCGCTGCCCGCGACCGACATCGGCGCCGGGATCGTGCAGGCGCCCTGATCTCCGGATCCGGCGAGCGGAGGGCGGAGGAACCCGGTTCCTCCGCCCTCCGCGAGTGTGTTGTTCCCCCGATCTGGGTAATCCTCGCGCAGCCGGTCAGCACCGCTGAACCGGTCCAGCACGATGGGATGATCACTGCTCAGACGTGCGCGAGATGCGTTCGGGGGGATGTTGACATGAGCACGGGCAGCGCCTCGGGAGGACGCGACGGATCGCGGCGCGCCGCGTCCGGTCCGGTTCGCGGCGCGGCTGGAGCGCGCGACGCGCTGCGGGCGGGCGAGGAGATCGACGCCGCGATCGAGAGCGCGCGCCGCGCGGAGGCCCGCGGCCGGATTCCGGGCGCGCGCGGCCAGCCCGTCGCGGAGCGGGCCGAGCCGACGGTGCGGGACGCGCTGCTGGACGTCGCCGTGCGCGGGCACCGGCTCGCGCACGCGCTCGACGACCTCGCGCTGCGGTACGCCACGCCCGGCACGGCCCGGCCCGCGGCGGCCCACGTGGCGCTGGACCAAGCGGCCGCGGCCGCCGAGGATCTCGGCAACTGCGTGCGCGACGCGGTCGCCGCCCTCGGCGAGCCGGAGCGCTGAGCGGCGCTCAGCGAGCGCCCAGCGCGCGCTCCAGCTCGGCCTTGGTCATCTTCGAACGCCCTTCGACGCCCGCCCGCCGCGCGTCCTGGTACAGCTGGTCCTTGGTCCGACCGCCGGGACCCATCCGGTTGCCGGAGCGCAGCCCGCCGCGTCGCTGCGGTGAGATGTCCTCCACGGAGGTCCTGCTGCGCTGCCGGGCCTGGCCGCTGCGGGCGCGGTTCTTGTTCACGGTCCGGGCGGCGATCTCCTCGGCGCGGCTCTCGCTGCTGCCGCGTTCGCGGGCGCTCTCCTTGATGTGCTCGTACTGCCGCTCATGCTTGCGGTTCGCTCCTGCGGGCATGGCGTGACTCCTCCCCGTTCCTCCCCGTCGGTTCCGCGTTACCCGCCCGGGGCCGGTCGCACACCCGATCCGGGTCGGGAGACCCTTGCGCGGGCGGCGGAATCGGTCCCGCGACTACGCTCCCGCGCGGGAGGCGAGCATGGTTGCTGGCAGGTCGTGGCAGGAGCGGTTGCCGTTGCGCCGGATCCGGGCGCCGCGGTGGGCGGAGCAGGAGGGCACCTGGCGACAGGCGGCGCCGGAGCTGATCGCGGCGGCGCTGGACCGGGCGCGGGCGCGGCCCTCCGGGAACTGGTTCGTGCTGGGCGCGAGCCGCGAGGTGGTGGGGGACCGGCCGTTCGGGCGCACCGTGGCGGGCGTGGAGCTGGTGGCCTGGCGCGACGGCGGCGAGCTGCGGGTGGGAGCCGGGGCCTGCCCGCACCTCGGCGCTCCGCTGCGCGAGGCGCGGGTGCACGCCGGGGACCTGATCTGCCGCTGGCACGGGATGTGCCTGGGTGCCCGCTCGCCGGGATGGCGGACCTACCCGGCGCACGACGACGGGGTGCTGGCCTGGGTCCGGCTCGACGAGATCGGCGGTGAACCGCCGCTGGCCGCGCCGGTGCTCCCGCGCCGACCGCCACCGGGGGAGAGCATCGACGCGGTGGCCACCGCGATCGGGGTGTGCGAACCGGCGGACGTGGTGGCGAACCGGCTCGACCCGTGGCACGGCTCCTGGTTCCACCCGTACTCCTTCGCGAACCTGGAGGTGCTGCGCGAGCCCGACGCGGCGTGCGACGAGTTCGAGGTGGCGGTGTCGTTCCGGCTGGCCCGGGGGGTGGGGGTGCCGGTGCGGGCGACGTTCACCGCCCCCGAGCCGCGCACGGTCGTGATGCACATCGTGTCGGGGGAGGGCGTGGGCAGCGTGGTGGAGACGCACGCGACGCCGCTGGGCCGGAACTCGGCCGGACGTCCGACGACGGCGGTGATCGAGGCGGTGGTGGCGCACTCGACGCGGCCCGGTTTCCGGTTCGCCCGCGCGGCGGCGGGCGGGTTGCGTCCGGTGATGCGGCGAGCGGCGCTGCGGCTGTGGCGGGATGACCTGGCCTACGCCGAACGACGGTACGAGCTGCGCCACCGCTCGGGACGCTGAACTCGGTCGGTGCCGCCGCGCCGGCGGCACCGACCGCCATGAGCCTCGCCTTCCGGCGCGCGTCTCCGCCGTGACCGACGGGAGCCTCCGGGGCAGCGGTGGCCGAGCGGGCCTGAGCAGGAGTGATTTCCCCTTCCGCTGAACTCCCATCCGGCCGGCCAATTCGCTTATTTAGTACAGTCGCTTCAGTGTTGAGTGAAATCAAATCGCGAAGAACCAAACCAACGGCCAGCTGAGGACGAGGGACGCCTCAGGCCGACCGCGCTGCCATCCGCAACAGGGCGGAGCGGCCGCGCACCGGGACGGTCCACACGTCGTGGCCGCGCAGCCCCCAGCCCCGCAGCAGCCGGTTCGCGGCGAGCATCCCGGTGGTGGCCGCGCGTTCCATCAGCGCCACCGGCAGGTCCACCCGCACGTGATCTCCGGCCAGCACGAGCGCCGGTTCCGGCGTGCCGATCGCGGGTCGGCCGGCGAAGCCTCCCGGGGGGAACAGCGGGCAGTCCGCGCGGAGCTCGTGGCGCTCGTCGAGCACCCGGGCACCCGAGGTCTCCGGGTAGATCCGGTGCAGCTCGGCGAGCACCCGGGAGCGCATTCCGGCGGTGGTGGCGTCCTCGGGCAGCGCGTAGCAGTGCACCTCGACGACCGAGCCGCCGCGGTCGCGGGCCCACCGGGCCGCGCTGCGCTCGTAGCGCTCCAGGACGCTGATGTTGTCCACGGGACCGAAGCCGCTGGTGCCGAGGAACGGGTGGCGGTCCGCGCGCACCGCGCGGTCCAGCCAGAACCGGGACACCAGGAACGGCGGGGCGGAGGGCAGTCCCGCGATGCGGTCCCGCCAGGCCCGGTGCCCGATCCCGGGGGAGCGGCCCAGCAGCCGCTGGGCGGCGCGCAGCTCGGTGGCCAGCACGACGGCGTCCGCGGGCAGCGCGGTCCCCCCGTCCAGGTGTGCGGCGAACTCGCGCGGCCCCTCGTGCGAGACGGCCAGGACCTCGGTGCCGCGCCGGATGTCCGCGCCGCGCGTGGTGAGGTGCTCGGCCAGCGGTTCCCAGAGAGCGGTGGGGAAGGAGTCGGCGGCGACGTCGAACAGGAGTCCCTCGGAGGAACCGAGGAAGTACAGGTGGAACATGAGCGCCAGCTCGGCCGCGGAGAGCTGCTCCGGTGGGGCGAAGAAGCTGCGGGAGAACACCTCGAACGCGAGGTGGCGGGCGGCGGCGGGGAAGCCGATGCGGCGCAGGAGCTCGGTGGCGCTGAGGTGGTCGAGGCGGGCGTAGTTCTCCGGTACGCGGACGTCGGCGAGGGCGGCGGCCGCTCGAAGGTCCATGCCGAGCACGTCGCGCCAGCGGAAGGTGGGGCTGCGGGCGACGAAGCCGAGCGCGTTCCAGGGCGGGGAGGACGGGAGCCCGGCGAAGGTGTCGGTGCTGCCCGCGGCGTTGAGCAGCGGGTACTCGGCCAGCGCGGTGAGCCCGGCGAGCTGCGGGTCGGCCCGGCGCAGCAGGCGCCGGAGGTTGTAGTACTGGCGGAAGAAGGCGTGGAAGCCGCGGTTCATCGGTGCGGTGGTGCGGTCGGCGAGCGTGGTGTTCCACCCGCCGACGCGGCCGCCGAGGTGCGGTTCGCGTTCGAGCAGGACCACCTCGACGCCGCGATCGCGCAGGCAGGCGGTGGCGGCGAGCCCGGCGATGCCAGCGCCGATGACCACGACGCGGGGCGCTGGCCCGGTGGGGCGTTCGGCACCGGGACGGGCGGGGTGGCGCACGGCGCCGCGATCGGTGGTGCGGCGGGGCTCAGTCATGGGGCCGGGTTCCGAGGAAGGTGTGGGTGAGGGTGCGTTGCCAGCCCGTCGTGGGGACGGCGCGGGGCCGGGCGAGCCCGGCGCGGCGCATCCGGGCGAGGAGTTCGGGGGGCGAGTCGAAGCGCAGGGCGCTCCGCCAGAGGTGCCGGTAGAGGTCGGTGGAGCCGGTGGCGAGCCCTCCGGCGGGGATGATCACGGTCCAGCAGATCGCGTGCCAGAGCAACCGGTCGGGGAGGCGGCGCGGCAGCGAGTAGTCGTGGACGGCCAGCGGGGCACCGGGGCGCAGCAGGTCGTGCAGCAGCCGGAGGCCGTGGTCGGGGTCGGGGAGGTTGCGCAGCAGGTAGGCGGCGAGGATGCCGTCGAAGGGGCCGTGCACGCCCGCTTCGGGCAGGTGCCGGGCGTCGGCGTGGACGAAGTGGACGGTGCGGGGCCAGCGCTTGCGGCGGGCGCGGTCGAGCATCCGGGAGGAGCCGTCGACGGCGGTGATGGTGGCGGCGGGCAGGGCGCGGTGCAGGGCTCGGGTGGAGGCGCCGGTGCCGCAGCCGAGGTCGAGCAGGTGCAGGCCCGCGCCCCCGCCCGGGAGGTCGAGCAGGTGGGCGGCGCGGGTGAGGTGGCGGTGGTAGCCGGGATTGGCGGCGACGAGGGCGTCGTAGCCGCGGCCGCCGTGGTCGAAGAGCCCGGGGACGCCGGTCACGGGTGGTTCCGGTGGCGGGCGCGGGTGGCGAGGGCGGTGAGCAGGCCGGGCGCGGCGATGCTGAGCCGGGTGGGGGTGGGGACGACGAGGCGGTCGGCGAAGACCTGGTACCCGGATTCGACGACGAGGTCCAGGATGGCGCGGTAGAGCACCAGGGCGGTGGCGATGCAGGGCCGGGCCGTGGGGTGGAGCAGGTCGATCCCCGGTTCGGCCTGGCGGTAGACGGCGCGGGTGCGGGCAACCTGGTCGGCGAGGGCGCGGCGGACGGGCCCGTCGGGGCGGCGGCGTCGGCGGCACCAGTGCAGGCGTTCCGCGTCGACGCCGAACGCGGCGAGCTCGTCAGCGGGGAGGTAGACGCGGCCGCGGTCGAGGTCTTCGCCGACGTCGCGGAGGAAGTTGGTGTGCTGGAAGGCGTGGCCGAGCGCGGTGGCGTGGGGGGCGGCTTCGTCGCGTGGGGCGGTGGTGCCGAGAACGGGCAGCACCTGGAGACCGATGACGCCCGCGGAGCCGTGGACGTAGTCGTCGAGCGCGGCGCGGGTGGGGTAGCCGCTGGTGTGGAGGTCCATCCGCATGGAGCGCATGAAATCGGTGAACAGGGTGCCGGGCAACTGGTAGCGGTGCGCGGTGTGGGCGAGAGCGGTGAGCGCCTGGTGGTGCGGGGTGCCTCCGGCGAGGGCGTTCCGCAGGTCGTCGTCGACGCGGTCGAGGGCGGCGTGGCGGGTGCCGGGTGCGGTGGTGGTGTCGTCGACGATGTCGTCGGCCCAGCGGGCGAAGCCGTAGAGGGCGTGCACGGCGGGGCGTCGGGGTGGGGGGAGCAGCCGGGTGGCGAGGAAGTAGGTGCGGCCGTGCTGGGCGTTGAGGCGGCGGCAGTGGAGGTAGGCGGCGCGCAGTCGGGGGTCGCGGATGTCGGCGGCGTCGAGTTCGGCGCGGGCGGCGGTGGGTGGTTTCCGGTCGCGTCGCTGGGAATTCGGGCTGACCACGGGCACGGGTGGATGGAAGCACACCACGTGCGGGCGGCGCTCGGCAGCGCTGCCCGCACGTGGGCCGGGACACCCCGGTCGTGTGGTGGGGTCACATGCCGGGCATGAGGACCTTGTCGATGACGAACACGGTGGCGTTGGCGGTGGGGACGTTGCCGCAGAGCACGGAAGCGCCGTTGACCTTGAGGTCGTCGCCGGAGCCCTCGATGGTGAGCTGCTCGCCCTGGGCGGTGGGGACGGTCTTGGCCTGGCTGAGGCCCTCGGCGTCCATGCGCTCGGGGACGACGTGGTAGGTGAGGATGTCGGTGAGCTTCTGCTTCTGGGCGGGGTCGTTGAGCAGCTGGTTGAGCTGGTCCTCGGGGATCGCGTCGAAGGCGGGGTCGGCGGGGGCGAAGACGGTGTAGGGCGTGTCGGCCTTGTTGAGGGTGTCGCCGAGCCCGGCGGCCTGGACGGCGGCGGTGAGCTTGGTGAGCAGCGGGTTGTTGCTCGCGGCGGTGCCGACCGGGTCGTCGATCATGCCCTGCACGGAGCCGGGGTCGTTCGGGTCGGTGGGGACCTGGGCGCAGCCGGGGCCGAAGACGTCGTCGGCGGTGGTGACGCCGTTGGCGGCGGGCTGGGTGTCCTGCGCGTCGCCGGGGGCGGGTGCGGGCGCGGGAGCGGGGGGCTGCGCGGCCGGTTCGGAGGACTGCTCGCCCTGGCCGCAGGCGCTGAGCGCGAGGGCGAGGGCGGCGGCGGTTCCGGTGATCGCGGTGGTGCGGCGGATGCGCATGGGGTGGTGTCTCCCTGGGTCGGGGTGGGCGGTGGCCCGCTGTCTCGTCTGGTGTTCGGGGCGGTGGGTGGGGTGGATTGGTGCGATCGGGATCTTTTTCGGCGCGCGTCCGATGGGGACGGTCAGCGGGCGGTGCAGAACACGGAGTGCCAGCCGGTCGCGCCGTCGGGGAGGACGGGGGCGCGGCGGGGTGTCTGGGTGGTGCCCGCTCGGTCGGTGGCGCGGCATTCGATGGTGTGGCCGCCGGGGGTGAGCTCGACCTCGGCTCGCCACATCCGCCAGGTGCTGGGGTTGACGTCCGCGGAGAGCCGGGCGTCTTGCCAGGGGCCGCCGTCGACGCGGACTTCCACGCGGTCGATGCCGATGGGTTGGGCCCAGGCGGTGCCGGCGATGGTGGTGCGTCCGGCGGGGACGCGGGCGAAGCCGCTGGGGCTGTCGATGCGGGATTGGACCTTGATGGGGGCGAGGCGGCCCCAGCCGCGCTGGACCCAGTAGGCGGGTTTGTCGAAGGTGGTGAGTTCGAGGTCGGTGAGCCACTTGGTGGCGGAGACGTAGCCGTAGAGGCCGGGGGTGACCATGCGGACGGGGAAGCCGTGCTCGTCGGGCAGGGGCTGGCCGTTCATGCCGTAGGCGAGCAGGGCTCCGCGGCGCGGGTCGAGGAGGGCTTCGGTGGGGGTTCCGGCGGTGAAGCCGTCGGTGCTGGTGCTGAAGACCTGGTCGGCGCCGGGGCGCACGCCCGCCTGCAGGAGGACGTCGCGGATGAGGATGCCGGTGAACTGGGAGGTGGAGACGTAGGGCCCGCCGACCTCGTTGGACACGCAGGTCATGGTGATGGTGCTGGTGGTCTGCGGGTAGCGGGTCAGGGCTGCGAAGTCGAGGTCGAGTTCGCGGTCGACCATGCCGTGCACGCGCAGCCGCCAGTCGGCGAGGTCGACCCGGGGGACGGTGAGGGCGGTGTCGACGCGGTAGAAGTCGCTGTTGGGGGTGAGGAAGGTGGGGGTTCCGGCGTCGGCGAAGTCGGTTCCGGGCGGGAGGGGTCGGGGTCGCGCGGTGGTGAGGGCGCGGGCGATGGTGCGGCGGGAGTTGTCGGCGCCGCGGCCGCTGGTGAGCAGGGTGCCGGTAGCGGCGGTGACGCCGGCGGTGGTGGCGAGGGCGGCGGCGGTGGTGAGGAAGCGGCGGCGGCCGGTGGCGGTGTCGCGGGGCCGGGTGGCGGCGCGGTGCAGCAGCCGGAAGGAGGCGACGCCGGCGAGGGTGGCGACCGCGGGGGCGAGGACGGCGAGGGCGCCGAGGTCGGGGCGGGAGAAGACCGCGACGATGCCGAGCAGGCCGAAGGCGCCGATGATCGCGCTGCCGGGCAGGGGGCTGCGGCGGGACAGGAGCCCGGCGGTGATGGCGAGGACCGCGATGACGAGGCTCATGCCGACGAGCAGTGCGGTCTTGTCGGCTTCGCCGAAGGTGGCGATGGCGAACTGCTTGACCGCTTCGGGGGTGCGGTCGATGGCGGCGTTGCCGACGGCGACCACGGGGGAGGAGCGGGGTTCGAACAGGGCCGCGGCGAGGTGGCCGGTGCCCAGTGCGGTGGCGGTGGCGAGCAGGCCGCACGAGGCCGCGGCCGCGGGTCGTGGGGTGGTGGTGTTCACCTGGGGTGTTCGGAGCGGGTGGGTCGGGGGACGGGTGGGTCGGGGAGCTGGGCTTCGCGGACGGCTTCGTCGAGGCCGTCGAGCAGGACGATGCCGAGGGTGTTGGCCATGGATCCGGTGGTGAGTTCGGCGCGGAGCCGGGCGGCGAGGTGCCGGACCCGGCGCGGGTCGGGGCGGCTGGTGCGGGCCGCGGCCCAGAGGGCGCGGGCGGTGCGCTGGACCTGTTCGTCCTCGCCGTAGCGGGCGTGCACGGTGGGGAGGGCGAGCAGGCAGACGCGGGCGACGCGGGCGATGCCGTCGAGGGCGTCGGGGGGGACGGTGGTGGGTTCGGCGGAGTGGCGCGGGCCGATGACGGTGGGGGGTGCGGGGCTCGGATCGAGGCGGGTGGAGTCGCGCCAGGCGCGGGGGTCGGCGTCGTGCTCGCTGACGCAGATGAGGCCGGAACCGGTGAGTCCGGCGCGGTGGGGGAGTTCGTCGTCGGGATCGCCGGTGGTGGCGACGAGGTGGTGGTGGCGGAGCAGGGCCAGCGCGGCCGCGAGTTCGCCCGCGTGGGGCGGGGGTGCGAGGGCGAGGGCGCGGGCGCTGCGCAGGAAGGCGGCGACCTCGGGGCGGAAGTGGTCTTCGGCGTAGAGGTAGCGCAGGAATTCCCGTGCGATGGTGTCGGTCCTCGGCAACGTGCTCTCCCCGTGTCGCGCGGCCGGACGTGTCGTTCCGGCGCGCGGTGCGGTGCTCCTCGCGGGACGGCCGCGGGTGGCCGTCGCCGCGTCCCCAGTTCGCGGTTCCCCAGTTCGCGGTGCCCGGTGCGATGCCGGCCCGCCGGGTCAGGCTAAGCGGGCGGCGGCGCAGATCGCAGGGCCTTTCGTCACTCACAAGGAGCGTTCAGCAGGGGGATTGTGCCGTGTGATCGAGCTGCGGGCGGCTGGAAACGTCACGAGCGCGGGGGTGCCGGTCGGGGTGCTGGGGTAGGTTTCGCGGCGGAAGTCGTTCGCCCGTGGGAAGGATCGTCGTGGCCCCCTCCATCGCCACCAACAGCAGGGTGGATCGTGCTGAGCTGCTGGAGTTCCTGCGTCCGCGGCATCGGGCGTTGCTGGTCACGGAGCGGGAGAGCGGGCGTCCGCAGATCTCACCGGTGACCTGCGGGGTGGATGCCGAGGGCCGGGTCGTGATCTCGACGTATCCGGAGCGGGCGAAGGCGGTGAACGCGCGGCGCCGGGAGCGGGTGTCGGTGTGCGTGCTCTCCGACGAGTTCAACGGGCCGTGGGTGCAGGTGGACGGTCGGGCGGAGGTGGTCGATCCGCCGGAGAGCGTGGAGCCGCTGGTGGAGTACTTCCGCTGCATCTCGGGGGAGCACCCGGATTGGGAGGAGTACCGGGAGGCGATGCGCAAGCAGGGCAAGTCGCTGATCCGGGTGGAGATCGAGGAGTGGGGTCCGATCGCGACGGGCGGGTTCCCGGCGCGGTTGGCGGAGTGATCCGTCGCTGGACGTGGTGACGCCCAGGGCTTGCTGGGGGTTCGAGCCCTGGGCGCCTTCGCACCGCACGAGGGGGAGGTGCGGCGGCAGCTCCATCGTAACCCATCGCAGCGGTTTCGTCACCGTCCGTGCTGTTGTGGTGGTGGCGCTCGGCTCAGGACGTGCCCGCTCCGGTTTCGAGCGCGGGGCGGACCTCGAACGTGAGGTGGTCGCCGGAGGTGTCGACCTCGACCCGCTGTCCTTCGCCGAGCCTGCCTTCGAGGAGGAGTTCGGAGAGGGAGTCGTCGACTTCGCGCTGGATGGTGCGCCGCAGGGGGCGGGCGCCGTAGTCGGGCTGGTGACCGTGTTCGGTGATCCAGTCGACGGCGGCGGCGCTGAAGTCGACCTCGATGTCCTGGGTGTGCAGGCGTTGGCGGGTGTCGCCGAGCAGGAGCTCGGTGATGCGGTGCAGCTGTTCGCTCTCCAGCCTGCGGAAGACGACGACTTCGTCGATGCGGTTGAGGAATTCGGGGCGGAACGTCTCCCGGAGTCGCGCGAGGATGCGGTCGCGGGCCGGTTCGTCGGCGCGTTCCTGGTCCCGGCTGGAGAAGCCGAGGACGCCGGAGCGCTGCGAGATGATGTCGGAGCCGAGGTTGCTGGTCATGATCAGCACGGTGTTGGTGAAGTCGACGGTGCGGCCCTGGCCGTCGGTGAGGCGGCCGTCGTCGAGGACCTGCAGCAGCGTGTTGAACACGTCGGGGTGGGCCTTCTCGATCTCGTCGAGCAGGATCACCGAGTAGGGGCGGCGGCGGACGGCTTCGGTGAGCTGGCCCGCTTCGCCGTAGCCGACGTAGCCGGGTGGTGAGCCGACGAGCCTGCTGGCGGTGTGGGATTCCTGGAACTCGCTCATGTCGAGGCGGATCATGCGGTCCTGGTCGCCGAAGAGGGATTCGGCGAGGGCGCGGGCGAGTTCGGTCTTGCCGACGCCGGTGGGTCCGAGGAACAGGAAGGTCCCCACCGGCCGGTGCGGGTCGCCCATGCCGGTGCGCGAGCGGCGCACGGCGCGGGCGATGGCGTGCACGGCTTCGTCCTGGCCGATGACGCGCTCGTGCAGGTGGTGCTCGAGGTTCATCAGCCGGGTCTTCTCCTGCTCGGTGAGCTGGGTGGCGGGGATGCCGGTGGCGCTGGCGACGATGTCGGCGATCTCCTCGCGGCCGACGACGGGGATCCCCTCGCCACCGCGGCGCTGGGAGCTGATGCGGTCGCGGACCTCGCTGATCTGGTCGCGCAGGGCCGCGGCGCGTTCGTAGTCCTCCTCGGCGATGGCCTGCGCCTTGTCCCGGGCGAGGTCGTCGGATCGGGCCTCCAGCTCGCGCAGATCGGTGTCGGGAGTTCCGGCGCGGAGGCGTTTGCGGGCGCCGGCCTGGTCGACGAGGTCGATGGCCTTGTCGGGCAGGAACCGGTCGGTGATGTAGCGGTCGCCGAGTTCGGCGGCGGCGCGCAGCGCGTCGTCGGAGAAGCGGACCTGGTGGTGGGCTTCGTAGCGGTCGCGGAGGCCGCAGAGGATGCGGGTGGTGTCGGCGACGGTCGGCTCGTCGACGGTGATGGGCTGGAAGCGGCGTTCGAGGGCGGCGTCCTTCTCGATCGTGGTGCGGTATTCGTCGAGGGTGGTGGCGCCGACGACGTGCAGTTCGCCGCGGGCGAGCTTGGGCTTGAGCATGTTGCCCGCGTCGACGGCGCCCTCGGAGCCGCCGGCGCCGACGATGGTGTGCAGCTCGTCGAGGAAGATGATCAGCTGTTCGCGATGCCTGCTGATCTCGTCGAGGATCTTGTTCATGCGTTCTTCGAAGTCGCCGCGGTAGCGGGTTCCGGCGACGACCCCGGCGAGGTCGAGCTGCACGACGCGCTTGTCGTGCAGGGAGTCGGGCACGTCGCCGTCGATGATGCGCTGGGCGAGTCCTTCGACGACGGCGGTCTTGCCGACCCCGGCTTCGCCGATGAGCACGGGGTTGTTCTTGGTGCGGCGGGACAGGACCTCGATGGTCTGCTCGATCTCGTCGTCGCGGCCGATGACGGGGTCCAGCTCGCCGTCGCGGGCGCGGGCGGTGAGGTCTTGGCCGAACTGCTCGAGGGTGGGGGTGCTGGCGGTGTCGGCCTGGTCGCCCTGGCGCGCCGAGGGGTGGTCGGCTGCTCCCGCCTGCAGCGATTCGAGGGTGACGTGGGCGGTGGCGAGCAGGCGTCCGGCGGGGGACTCGGGATTGGCGGCCAGGGCCAGCAGCAGGTGATCGGGGCCGATGTAGGAGGAGCCGACGGCGCGGGCGATCTGGTGGGATTCGAGCAGGGCGCGCTTGGCTCCCGGGGTGAGGGCCGGGGGCTGGGTGACCGGTTCACCGCCGGGCAGCTGGGCTTCGACGCGACCGGCGAGGCCGTCGGGGTCGGCTCCGGCTCGGTCCAGCATCCCGCGGGGCACCTCGGAGCGGGTGGCGGCCCACAGCAGGTGGTGGGTGTCGAGGTCGCGGCCGCCGCGGTCGACGGCGAGGCGCGCGGCGTCGGCGACGAGGTCCTGGGCGTGGCGGCTCATCAGCCGGGTGAGGTCGACGCGCTGGGGCTGAGGGCTGTCACCGCCCGAGAGGTAGCGGGCGAGGAAGTCGTCGAACGGGCTCGAACCGAACCCGCCGGAGCCGAAGAAGCCGGACATGGTCGCCCCTTCCGGTCGATGGCACTCCTCGGGGTCTTCCCGCGCGGCTCGTGACCTCAAACCCGAGGTGGTGGCGGGTCAGAGGGGATGCGGGTCGCGGTGCAGGTCGGCGAGGAGGTCCCCGTCGCGTTCGACGCGGGCGAGGACGTCGGAGGCGGTGAAGCGCAGCTGGGCGGGGTCGCGGCAGGAGCGCACCTCGTCCCAGGTGATCGGGGTGGAAGCGGTGGGGTGTTCGCGGGCGCGCAGCGAGTAGGGAGCGATGGTGGTCTTGGCGGTGTTGTTCTGGCTCCAGTCCAGGAAGACCTTGCCGGTGCGCTCGGCGCGGCTCATGGTGGCCAGCAGCTCGCCGGGGTGGGTGGCGGCCAGGGAACGGGCGAGGTCCTTGGCGTAGGCGGAGGTCTGGTCGCCTCGGGTGGTCGTGACGGGGCAGTACAGCTGCATCCCCTTGGCGCCGCTGGTCTTCGGGTAGGCGCGCAGCCCGTCGGCGCGGAGCCGGTCGTGCAGGAGTTCCGCGGCGCGGCAGCAGTCGACGACGGTGGCGGGCGGGCCGGGGTCGAGGTCGAACACGAGCAGGTCGGGCGGGTTGCGCCGGTCGCCGTCGCCGACGGTCCACTGCGGGACGTGCAGTTCGAGGGCGGCGAGGTTCGCGGTCCACACCAGGGTGGGCAGGCTGTCGATGAGCACGTGGTGGTTCACGGCGCGGCCGGTGCCGTCGGCGCCGCTGACGAGGCGGGCGGTGGGCACCCAGCCGGGGGCGTGGCGGGAGACGTTCTTCTCGTAGAAGGAGTCGCCGTTGACGCCGTCGGGGAAGCGGATGAGGGTGGCGGCGCGGCCGCGCACGTGCGGCAGCAGCGCGGGGGCGATGCGCCGGTAGTAGTCGATGACGTCGCGCTTGCGGAAGTCAGCGGCGGGGTAGAGGACCTTGTCCAGGTTGGACAGGGTGAGGTCTCGGTCCTCGACCCGGACGGTGACGCGGCTGCTCACGGCGGGCCCGCTCAGCTGGCGGCGCGGGAGGCGTCGCGCACGGCGGCCTCCAGGTCGGAGCGGTTCATCTTGGAGCGGCCGCGCACGCCGAGCTCCCTGGCGCGCTTGTCCAGCTCGCCCTTGGTGAGCTCGGCGAGGTCCTCGCGGCCCCGGCGGCGCTTCTTGCGGCCGCGGGCTTCGTCGACGCTGCGGCGCAGCGCGTCGGTGAGATCGATGACGTCGGTGGGCTCGGCGGGTTCCTCGGCGGTCTCGGGGGCGGCACCGCGGGCCTTGTCGGCGAGGAGCTTCTCGACGCGCTCGGTGTAGGTGTCCTCGTAGTCCTGGGGGCGCCAGTCGTCGGCCATGGATTCGATGACGGTCTCGGCCATGCGCACCTCCTTGTCGGAGGGCGCGGTGCCCTCGACGTCGCCGAGGAGCTCGCCGGGTTCGCGGATCTCGTCGGCGAAGAACAGGGTGTCCAGGGCGAGCGCGGTGTCGTCGGCGCGCACGGCGGTGAGGTATTCCCTGCCGCGCAGCACGAACCGGGCGATGCCGACCTGGTTGGTCTGCTCCATGGCGCGGCGCAGCAGGTCGTAGGGCCGGTGGTTCTCCTTGGCGTTGGGGGCGAGCCAGTAGGTGCGCTGGAAGTGCACCGGATCGATCTCGTCGAGGTCGACGAACGAGGTGATGTCGATGGTGCGGGAGCGGCCGGGGGCGATCTCGTCGAGCTCCTCGGGTTCGACCGTGACCAGGACGCCGTTGATCTCCCGGCCCTTGACGATGTCGCCGTAGTCGACCTCCGCGCCGGTGCGCTCGTTGACGCGCTTGTAGCGGACGCGATCGGTGGTGCCGCGCTCGTACTGGTGGAAGGAGGGGCTGTGGTCCTCGGTGGCGGCGTAGAGACCGACCGGGATGGTGACCAGCCCGAAGTGGATCGAGCCCGTCCAGATCTTGCGCGCCATGACGTGCCTCCCTCGCCGCCGGGGCGCCGCGGCCCGCTGCTCGTTCCACGATGCGCCGGGGCGGGCCTGATCGCAGGGGCGTGCGTCAGCGGAGCTGGTGGGTTCCGTCGGGCAGGGCCCGGGTGCCGCCTCGGGCGGCGAGCAGTTCCAGCAGGGGGATGGTGACGCGGCGGGTGGTGCCGAGGGCGCGGCGGGCCTGGGCGGGGGTGAACGGCTGCGGGAGCGCCGCGAGCAGGACCAGGGCCCGCCGCTCGGCGCCGGGCAGCAGGACGACGTCGGGGGCCAGCCGCAGCAGTTCTCCGGCGCGCACGGCGGCGGCCAGGGGGGCGCCGCGCAATCCGAGCTCGTCGAGTTCGGCGGTGGTGGGCGCGGTGAACGGGGCGTCGGTGAGGGCGCGGCGCAACCGGTCCAGCGCGTCGGCGACGGGCCGCGGCCAGGGCGTGCTGCCGAGGTGCAGCCTGCCGCGCTCGGCGCGGACCTCGCGGGCGGCGGGCACGTCCAGCAGCAGCGGGAGCAGGCCCGGTTCGGGCAGCTGGAGGGCGCGCCGCGCGGCGTCGGTGCTGAGACCGTCGGCGAGCGGGTCGCGGTCGCGGTGCTCGCGCAGCAGCCGCAGCAGGTCGGCGGTGAGGACGTCGCGGTGGCCGGGGTCGAGCAGCCACCCCGCCGCTTCCGGGGTGCCGGGCGGGGTGGTGGCGCCCATCGCCGACAGCAGTTCGCGCGGTACCAGCCGGCGTCGCCGCAGTTCGGCCGCGCCGTCGGGTCGGGCGCTCATCGCGGCGAGCGCGGCGGCCCGGCGGCGGGCGTCGCCGCGTCGCCGCAGCGGGGGCGGGTGCACGTCGAGGAGCACGGCGCCGCCGAGGACGCGGTGCGCGCCGGGGTCGCGCAGCAGCGCCCGGTCGCCGATGTGCACGGGCAGCGGGCGGCGCAGGGCGAGCCGCGCGGTGTCGGTGCCCAGCGGCCGCACCCGGGCGGGGACGGCGGCCGAGCCCAGGTGCAGCACGAGGTGGCGCGGCAGGTCGGCGGCCTCGCCCGCGCACAGCCGCACGTCGAGCAGGTCGCTGTCGAGCCAGTGCCCGGGCGCGAGCAGGGCGTGCCCGCGGCGGACCTCGTCGAGGGGCAGGCCCCGCAGGTTCACGGCGACCCGCGCCACGGCGGTGACCTCGGTGCGGGCCTGCCCGAGGGCGTGCAGGCCGCGCACCCGGAGGTCGCGGCCGTGCAGGCGCAGCTGGTCGCCGGTGCGCAGCGTCCCGGCGGGAAGGGTGCCGGTGACGACGGTCCCCGCGCCGCGCAGGGTGAACGCCCGGTCCACCCACAGCCGCACGGGTGCGGCGGGGTCGGCGGCGGGAAGTCGCCGGGCCAGGTGCGCGAGCGCGGTGCGCAGCCGGGCCAGTCCGTGCCCGGTGCGGCCGCTGACGTGCACGGCGGGGGGCGCGCCGAGGCTGCTGCGGGCGAGGTGGTGGCGGGCCTGCTCGGTGGCCGCGGCCGGGTCGGCGAGGTCGCAGCGGGTGACCGCCAGCAGGCCGTGGCGCACGCCGAGGGCGTGCAGGGCGTCGAGGTGTTCCTCGGATTGCCGCTGCCACCCCTCGTCGGCGGCGACGACGAACAGCACGGCGGGCACGGGGCCGATCCCGGCGAGCATGTTCGGCACGAATCGTTCGTGGCCGGGAACGTCGACGAACGCCAGCAGCTGCTCGTCGACGCGGGTCCAGGCGAAACCGAGGTCGATGGTGAGGCCGCGGTCGCGTTCCCCGGCCCACCGGTCGGGTTCCATGCCGGTGAGCTGCCGCAGCAGGGTCGTCTTGCCGTGGTCGACGTGCCCGGCGGTGGCGATCACCCGCATCCGGCCGCCGCCAGCACCGCGTCGCCCAGCGCCGCGTCCGCCTCGGGGGCCACGGCCCGCAGGTCGAGCAGGCAACGGCCGCGTTCCACGCGCCCGAGCACCGGGGCAGGCGCGGTGCGCAGGGCCGCGGCGAACTCGGCGGGCAGTCGCACGGCTGCGCTGGGCAGCTCGACGCCGGGCGCGCCGCCGCCCCCGACGGTGGCGGTGCTGGGTCCCGCGTCGGCGTCGAGGCCGTGGTCGCGCAGCCGGGCGGCGAGCCGCCGCGCGCGGTCGAGCAACCGGTCGGGGGCCCGGTCGAGGGCCTCGGCGGTGGGGGTGGCCGGGCCGCGCACGGTGGCTTCCAGGGCGGCGAGGGTGAGCTTGTCGACCCGCAGCGCCCGGGCGAGCGGGTGCCGCCGCAACCGGTTGATCAGCTCGGCGCTGCCCAGCAGCAGTCCCGCTTGCGGGCCGCCGAGCAGCTTGTCGCCGCTGGCGGTCACCAGGTCCGCCCCGGCGGCGAGGGTGGACTGCGCGTCGGGTTCGTCGGGCAGCGCGGGGTGCGGGTGCAGCAGGCCGGAGCCGATGTCGGCGATGATCGGCACGTTCAGCGCGCGCAGCGCGGTGACCGGCACCTGGGAGGTGAAGCCGGTGATGCGGAAGTTCGACGGGTGAACCTTGAGCACCGCGCCGGTCTCGGGGCCGAGGGCGTCTCGGTAGTCGGCGAGGTGGACCCGGTTGGTGGTGCCGACCTCGCGCAGCCGGGCCCCGGTGGCGGTGAGCAGTTCGGGGATGCGGAACCCGTCGCCGATCTCGACGAGCTCACCGCGGGCGAGGACGAGTTCGCGGCCCGCGGCCAGCGCGGTGGCGACGAGGGCGAGGGCCGCGGCGCCGTTGTTGACCACGTGCGCGTCCTCGGCGGCGGGAATCGCGGCCAGCAGCGCCTCGCGGGCGCCGCGTCCGCGCCGGCCGCGGCGGCCGGTGGCCAGGTCGAGCTCCACGTCGGTGGTGCCCGCGGCAGCCCGGACGGCGTCGACGGCGGTGGGGGAGAGCGGGGCGCGGCCGAGGTTGGTGTGCAGCAGGACGCCGGTGGCGTTGAGCACCGGCCGCGGCCCGCCGGGCGTGCGGGGCAGGTGTTCGCGGGCGGCGGGCACGACGTGCTCGGGCGGGATCAGCCCCTCCCGGGCGTCGTCCTGCGCGCGGTGCACGGCGGCGCGGACGGCGTCGCGGCCGAGGTGGCGGGCCGCCTCGGCCAGCGCCGGATCGTCGAGCACCCGGTCGGTGGCGGGGATCCGGCGCCGCGCGTCCATGCGCCGGAGCATAGGAGCCTCGGCGCCGGTCCGCGCCCGGCGAGCTCAGCCGGGTCCGTCGCGCCAGACGGCCCGGTATCGGGCGGCCGCGTCGGCGTCCATCCGGCCGCGCACGGCCGCGCCGTGCCCGGGCGGGAAGCCGTGCCTGCTCAGGCGCGCGTCGACGCTCTCCACGGAGCTGGTGAGCACGATCCGCAGCACCACCAGCACCCCGAGCAGGACCGCGCCGAGCGCGATCGGCCACGATCCGCCGGCCCACCACAGCACGGCGAGCACGAGCGCGGTCAGCGGCAGCACGTGCAGCAGGCCCCGCACGCACACCCGCAGCACCCAGCTGGGGCAGGTGGCGTCGTGCAGCACCCAGTCGCGGAACCGCTCGGGCAGCGTTCCGCCGTACTGGTAGTAGATCCACCACCCGGGGCCCGGCCGCGTGAACGACATCGCGGCATCGTATCCACCCGGTCGGGTGGCTTGGCGTGGCGGAGGCGGACGGGAATCGAACCCGCCTGACCGAGGTGCTCGGCCACGTCGGTGTTGAAGACCGCGGGGGCCACCAGGCGCCCTGACGCCTCCTCCGCCCGTCGTGCGGGCGGCGCCCAAGCTACGCCCGCCGCGTTCCAGCCGCGCGGGGACCGGTGCGGGTGGGCCGCGCCCCGTCGGTGTGCGGACCGCTGCCGGAGGCGGGCGGCGGGGTTACGGTCCGCGACGTGACGGAACTCGACGTGCCCGCCCGGTACCGGCTCACCCAGCACGCCCACGGCGGTGGGTGCGCCTGCAAGATCCCGCCCGGGGAGCTGGAGGAGGTCGTCGCCGACCTGCGCGCCCTGCCCGACCCGGCGCTGCTGGTCGGGGTGGACGACGGCGACGACGCCGCCGCGGTGCGCCTCGATCAGGCCGGGCAGGCGGTGGTGAGCACCGCGGACTTCTTCACCCCCGTCGTCGACGACGCCTACGACTGGGGGCGGATCGCCGCCGCCAATGCCCTGTCCGACGTCTACGCCATGGGGGCTCGCCCGGTGCTGGCGATCAACCTGCTGTGCTGGCCCCGCGAGCGGCTTCCGCTGGAGCTGGCCCGCGAGGTGCTGCGCGGCGGGCTCGACATCGGCCGCACCGCCGGGTGCCCGGTGGCCGGCGGGCACAGCGTTGACGACCCCGAACCCAAGTACGGCATGGCGGTGACCGGCGTCGCCGACCCGGAGGCGTTGCTGCGCAACGACTCGGGCCGGGCGGGGCTGCCGCTGTCGCTGTCGAAACCCCTCGGCGTCGGGGTGCTCAACACCCGGCACAAGGCGACCGGCGAGGTGTTCCCGCAGGCCGTGGCAGCCATGACCGAGCTCAACGCCGACGCCTCGGCCGCCGCGCTGACCGCCGGGGTGCGCTGCGCCACCGACGTGACCGGGTTCGGGTTGCTCGGCCACCTGCTGAAACTGGTGCGCGCCAGCGGGATCTCCGCCGTGCTGGACGCTTCCGCGGTCCCCTACCTGGAGGGGGCGCGGGAGGCGCTGCGCGACGGGCACGTCAGCGGCGGCACCCAGCGCAACCTGGACTGGGTGCGCCCGCACTGCGCGCTGGGGGCGGTCAGCGAGGGCGAGGCGCTGCTGCTGGCCGACGCCCAGACCTCCGGGGGCCTGCTGATCGCCGGGGAGATCCCCGGGGCGCCGGTCATCGGCGAGCTCGTCCCGCGCGGCGACCACCTCATCACGGTCCGCTGAGCCCGGAGGCGCCCGGCCGGGCGAGGCGCGAGGCGGGCCTCAGCTCGTCCCCGGGAACCCGGCGTCGCCGGTGATCTCGCGCATCCCGGCGGCGGTGTCCTCCAGCAGCGCGGACAGCACCTCGGGCAGCGGGGTGCCGTCGGTGCGCACCAGCCAGGACCGCATCGCCGTGCCGAAGCAGGTCATCATCAGCATCGCCCAGGTGTAGAGGTGGGGTTCCGGGCGCCCGTCGCCGCACTGCTCGGCGAGCGCGGCGGCCACGTCGTGCACCCAGCGGCGGTGCAGCAGGTGCGATTCGTAGTCGCCGGTGGCCTCCAGGGACTCCAGCAACCGGGCCCGCAGGAGGTGCTGCTCGCGGTCGGCCTGCACCCGCTCGGCGGTGTCGAACATGGCGGCGGCGAGCTTGCGCATCGGGTGCTCGCCGGGCGGGCGGGCGGACAGGACGGCGCGCATCCGCTCCTGCTCGCGCAGCGAGTCGCCGAACAGCACGGCGTCCTTGCTGGGGAAGTGGCGGAAGAAGGTGCGGGGCGCGATGTCGGCGGCCTCGGCGATCTGCTCGACGGTGGTGTGGTCGAAGCCCCGCTCGGTGAACAACCGCAGCGCCGCCTCCTCGATGCCCGCCCGGGTGCGTGCGGTCCGGCGCCGCCTGCGGTCGGCGGGTTCGGGAGGGTGCGCGGGTGCGGCGGTCATGCGCCCCAGGTTCGTCCCGCCGGACGAGGGCGTCAACGGTGACTGATGTCATGAGTGACAGATGGCAGTCCTGACATAACGTGGTCGCGTCACGTTCGCGAACTGAGGAGACCTCGTGTCCGGTACCGACCCCGATCCGGCCCCGGGAGGCGCCTCCAACGGCGGCGCGCGGCACGAGGGCCCGCGCACCGAGGGGGAGCGCCGCGCCGTGGCCGACGGCATCGACCTGGGGGTGTACCGCCGCCGCTGGGCCACGCTGCTGGTGCTGTGCCTGGCGCTGTCGGCGACGATGCTGGCCAACACCTCGCTCGGGGTGGCGCTGCCGTTCCTGTCCCAGGACCTCGGGTCCTCGCTGTCGGACCAGCAGTGGTTCAGCAACGCCTACGCGCTGGTGTTCGCGGGCCTGCTGTTCACGACGTCCACGATCGCCGACCGCTACGGGCGCAAGGCGATGCTGCAGGCGGGGCTGGTGCTGTTCGGGGCCGTGTCGCTGTACGTGTGGCTGTTCGTGGGCTCCAGCGCGGAGCTGATCGCCGCCCGCGGCCTGCTCGGCCTCGGCGCCTCGATGATCATGCCGGTGACGTTGTCGATCCTCACCAGCGTGTTCCCCAGCTCCGAGCGCACCAAGGCGGTCGGGGTGTGGGCGGCGGTCTCCGGTGCGGGCACCGCGCTGGGCCCGGTGATCGCCGGGCTGCTCCTGGAGTTCACCACCTGGCACGCCACGTTCGCCATCAACGTCCCGGTCGTGATCGTCGCGGTGATCGCCGGCGTGCGGTACGTGCCGAAGCACGCGGGAAGCGCCGGACCCGAGGGCGGGCACGGCGGCATCGACCTCGGCGGTGCGCTGCTGTCGACGGCGGGCATCACCGCCGTGGTCTACGGGCTCATCGACGCCCAGCACGTCGGCTGGACCGCGCCGCGCACCCTGGTGGTGGTCGCGGCCGGGTTGGTGCTCGTCGGGGCGTTCGTGCTCTGGGAGCGCCGCGCGAAGGACCCGATGCTGGACGTGTCGCTGTTCGCCAACGCCGCCTTCTCGGCGTCGGCGGTCGCGCTGACCCTGGTGTTCTTCGCGATGATCGGCGTGTTCTTCTCGCTGAGCCAGACGCTGATCCTCGTGTTCGGCTACTCGCCGCTGGGTTCGTCGGTGGCGATGCTGCCGATGTCGGTGATGATGGTGCTGATCGCCCCGCAGGTCGCGGGCATCGTGGGCCGGTTCGGCCCGCGCGGCACGATCGCGACCGGGCTGGTGCTGGCCGCGGCGGGCATGGCCGGGCTGAGCACGCTGACGGCCGGTTCCGGCTACTGGCACCTGCTGCTGCCGCTGGCGCTGACCGCGGCCGGCATGTCGCTGGCGATGGCCCCGGCCACCGATCAGCTCATGGCCAACGTGCCGAGGGCGCGCGCGGGCATGGGCTCGGCCACCAACGACGTCACCCGCGAGGTCGGGGCCTCGCTGGGCGTCGCGGTCCTCGGCAGCGTCCTGGGCAGCACCTACGCGAGCCACCTCGGGCCGTCGCTGGCGGGACTGCCCGCGCGGGCCCGGGAGACCGCGGAGCTGTCGCTGGCCGGGGGCCTTCGGGTCGCCGCGTCGCTGGGCGAGCGCGGCACCGGCCTGACCCGGGACGTGCTGGTGGCCTGGATGAGCGGGATGCGCTTCGCCAACCTCGCCGGGGCCGGGCTGATCCTGGTGGCCGCGCTGATCGCGTTCATCTGGATGCCCCGCACCTCCGCCCGCGCGGAGGAATCCGATGCGGGCGAGGCGGCGGACGACGCGGTGCGGGAGGACGTCGGCGGCTGACCGGCTTGCGGTGATCACCCGGCGGGTGTCCCCTTGGGGGGCACCCGCCGTCGTCGTCCGGGGAGGAGGGCAGCCGATGCCGCAGTGGCTGAACTGGCCGCTGGTGCGCCAGCTCACCGGGCCCGACCCCCTCGGGCGCGGCACCGCCGCCCGCTCGCGGCGCACCGACGAGCTCACCTCCCGCACCGAGCAGGCCGACGAGGTGGTGCGCTCGGTGTGCCCGTACTGCGCGGTCGGCTGCGGGCAGCGGGTGTTCGTCCGCGACGGGGAGGTCACCCAGATCGAGGGCGACCCGGATTCCCCGATCAGCAGGGGGCGGTTGTGCCCGAAGGGCGCCGCCAGCCGCGAACTGGTCACCGCCGCCACGCGCCAGCACCGGGTGCGCTACCGGCGCCCGCACGGCGCGGAGTGGGAGGACCTGGACCTCGACACCGCCCTGGACATGATCGTCGAGCGCGTGCTGGACACGCGCGACGCCACCTGGCAGCAGGCCGACGCGAACGGGCGGCCGCTGCGGCGCACGATGGGCATCGCGAGCCTCGGAGGAGCGACCCTCGACAACGAGGAGAACTACCTCATGAAGAAGCTCTACACCGCCCTGGGCGCGATCCAGGTGGAGAACCAGGCGCGCATTTGACACTCCTCCACGGTTCCCGGTCTGGGGACCTCGTTCGGGCGCGGAGGGGCCACGACCTTCCTGCAGGACCTCGCTGAGGCCGACTGCATCCTCATCCAGGGCTCGAACATGGCCGAGGCCCACCCGGTCGGGTTCCAGTGGGTGATGGAGGCCAAGCGGCG
Source organism: Saccharopolyspora antibiotica (assembly GCF_047200635.1). Classification (NCBI taxonomy): domain Bacteria; kingdom Bacillati; phylum Actinomycetota; class Actinomycetes; order Pseudonocardiales; family Pseudonocardiaceae; genus Saccharopolyspora; species Saccharopolyspora antibiotica. The sequence continues at coordinate 50,030 of NZ_JBJZOI010000011.1, forward strand.
CGGCGCCACCGTCATCCACGTCGACCCGCGCTTCACCCGCACCTCCGCGGTCGCCGACCAGCACGTGCCGCTGCGCGCGGGCAGCGACCTGGCGTTCCTCGGCGGGCTGATCAACCACGTGCTCGGCAACGACGCCCACTTCCACGACTACGTGGTGCACTACACCAACGCCGCGATGATCGTCGGGGAGGACTTCGCCGACACCGAGGACCTCGACGGGGTGTTCTCGGGGTTCGACGCGGCCGAAGGGGCTTACGACCCGGCCAGCTGGCAGTACGAGGGCGCCGAGGCGGTGTCCGCGGTGTCCTGGGAGCGCCCCGAGGGCACCGGGCCCGCCACCCCGCACGGGCGGGAGCGCGCCGGCAGCCGTCCGGAACGCGCCGGTTCCGGCGGGCCCGTCTACCACGGCGAACCCGAGACCGACCCGACGCTGCAACACCCGCGATGCGTGTTCCAGCTGCTCAAGCGGCACTTCGCCCGCTACACCCCGGAGATGGTCGAACGGGCCTGCGGGGTGCCGCCCGAGGAGTTCCGCCGCGTCGCCGACACCCTCATCGCCCACTCCGGGCGCGAGCGCACCAGCACCATCGCCTACGCCGTCGGCTGGACCCACCACACCGTCGGCGTGCAGTACATCCGCGCCGCCTCGATCCTGCAGCTGCTGCTGGGGAACATCGGCCGCCCCGGCGCGGGGATTCTCGCGCTGCGCGGGCACGCCAGCATCCAGGGCTCCACCGACATCCCGACGCTGTTCAACCTGCTGCCCGGCTACGTCCCCATGCCGCAGGCCCGCACCGACCACGACCTCGACACCTTCGTCGCCGAGGACGAGGGCGCCCGGGGCTACTGGGGCAACATGCGCGCCTACGTCGTCAGCCTCCTCAAGGCGTGGTGGGGGGAGGCGGCCACGGCGGGCAACGACTTCGCGTTCGACCGGCTGCCCCGGATCACCGGCGACCACGGCAGCTTCCAGACCGTCGCCGACCAGATCGACGGCACCGTCAAGGGCTACTTCGTCATCGGCGAGAACCCCGCCGTGGGCACCGCGAACTCCCGTCAGCAGCGCCTCGGGCTGGCCAACCTCGACTGGCTCGTCGTCCGCGACCTCAACATGATCGAGACCGCGACGTTCTGGCGCGACGGGCCCGAGGTCCAGAACGGCGAACTGTCCACCGAGGACATCGGCACCGAGGTGTTCTTCCTGCCCGCCGCCGCCCACACCGAGAAGGACGGCTCGTTCACCAACACCCACCGGCTGCTGCAGTGGCACCACAAGGCCGTCGAACCCGCTGGGGACCGGCGCAGCGACCTGTGGTTCTACTACCACCTCGGCCGCAGGCTCCGAGCCGCGCTCGCCGCCCGCGCCCCCGGCCGCACCGCCGAGCAGCGGGAGAACGACCGCGCCCTGCTGGAACTCACCTGGGACTACCCGACCGAGGGCGACCTCGCCGAGCCCAGCGCGGAGGCCGTGCTGCGCGAGATCAGCGGCACCGGACCCGACGGCACGGCCCTGTCCGGCTACACCGAGCTCGCGGCGGACGGCAGCACCGCCTGCGGCTGCTGGATCTACAGCGGCGTCTACGCCGGGGAGGCCAACCAGGCCGCGCGGCGCCGCCCCGGCCGGGAGCAGAGCTGGGTCGCGCCCGACTGGGGCTGGGCGTGGCCGGCCAACCGGCGCTCCCTCTACAACCGCGCCTCCGCCGACCCCGACGGCAGGCCGTGGAGCGACCGCAAGGCCTACGTGTGGTGGGACGCCGAGGCGGGGGAGTGGACCGGGCACGACGTCCCCGACTTCGACCGCGGCAAGCATCCCGGCTACCGGCCCCCGCCCGGCGCCACCGGGCCCGCGGGCATCGGCGGCACCGACCCGTTCATCATGCAGAGCGACGGGCGCGGCTGGCTCTACGTGCCCGCCGGACTCGTCGACGGGCCGCTGCCCGCGCACTACGAACCGCAGGAATCCCCGCTGGCCAACCCGCTGCACCAGCACCAGCAGCGCAACCCCGCCCGGCAGACGTCCTCGCGTCCGGAGAACCGCTACCAGCCCAGCGGTGCCGAACCCGGCGCCGAGGTCTACCCGATCGCGTTCACCACCTTCCGGCTCACCGAACACCACACCGCGGGCGGCATGAGCCGGTGGCTGCACCACCTGGCCGAGCTCGCGCCCGCGATGTTCGTCGAGGTGTCCCCGGAACTCGCCGCCGAACGCGGCCTCGCGCACCTGGGCTGGGCGACCGTGATCACCGCCCGCGGAGCCATCGAGGCCCGCGTCCTGATCACCCGTCGGCTGCGGCCGCTGCGCCTCGGCGACCGGGTGGTACACCAGATCGGGCTGCCCTGGCACTGGGGACCCAACGGGCTGAGCACCGGCGACGCCGCCAACGAGCTGATCGGCGTGTCCCTGGACCCGAACGTGCACATCATGGAGACCAAGGCCGGGACCTGCGACATCCGGCCGGGCCGGCGGCCTCGCGGCCCCGCGCTGGCCGACCTGGTCGCCGAGCACCGCCGCCGGGCGGGCATCACCGAGCGCACCGGCACCGAGCACGCCGACGATCCCCGCGACACCGGACGATGAGGAGGACCCGCCAGTGCTGCCCGAGAAGCCAGTGCCGTCCGAGGCCCCGGGGCCGAACAGGCTCAGCGGACCGCTGCCCGACCCCGCCGCCGACGCCGGGTACTCCGGGCACCCCGAGCGCGTCGGGTTCTTCACCGACACCAGCGTCTGCATCGGGTGCAAGGCGTGCGAGGTCGCCTGCAAGGAGTGGAACCTGCTGCCCGAGGACGGGCTCGAACTCACCGGCATGTCCTACGACAACACCGGCGAGCTCGGCGCCTCCACCTGGCGGCACGTCGCGTTCGTCGAGCAGTCCACCACCGACCTCGGGATGCCCGGCACCGGCCCGCCCGGGCCGGCCGGTGCCGAGGTGCGGTGGCTGATGTCGTCGGACGTGTGCAAGCACTGCACCCACGCCGCCTGCCTCGACGTGTGCCCCACCGGAGCGCTCATCCGCACCGAGCACGGCACCGTGCTGGTGCAGGACGACGTCTGCAACGGCTGCGGCTACTGCGTGCCCGCCTGCCCGTACGGGGTGATCGACATCCGGCCCGGGGACGGCGGTGCGTTCAAGTGCACCCTGTGCCAGGACCGTCTCGGTGCCGGGCTCGCCCCGGCCTGCGCCACCGCCTGCCCGACCGAGTCCATCCAGTTCGGCCCCCTGGACCAGCTGCGCGAGCGCGCCGCGCACCGAGTCGAGGAGCTGCACGAACTCGGCGAGACCACCGCCCGCCTCTACGGCCACGACCCCGACGACGGCGTCGGCGGCGACGGGGCGTTCTTCCTGCTGCTGGACGAACCTGAGGTCTACGGATTGCCGCCCGACCCGGTGGTGACCACCCGGGACCTGCCGTCGATGTGGCGGTGCGCGGCGGCCGCCGCCGGGACCGCGGCCGCCCTCGTCGCGGCCTGCTTCGCCGGGCGGCGCGGGTGAAGCGCCCGGCCGAACCGGCGGCGTTCCGGTCCTACTACGGCCGGCCGATCATCAAGACCCCCACCTGGAAGGTCCCCGACGTGCCCGCCTACCTGTTCCTCGGTGGACTGGCGGGCGCCTCGGCCACGATGGCCGCGCTCGCCGGAGCCACCCGGCGGCCCCTGCTGCGCCGCACCGGGCTCCTCGCGGCGGCGGGAGGGGCGGGCGCCAGCGTCGTCGCGCTCGTGCACGACCTCGGCAGGCCCGCCAGGTTCCTGAACATGCTGCGGGTGCTGAAACCGACGTCGCCGCTGAGCGTGGGGTCCTGGATCCTCGCCCCGTTCTCCGCGCTGGCGACCGCCGCCGCGGGAAGCGAGATCACCGGCCTGCTGCCGGGGACCGGCAGGCTCGCCGGCGTCGCGGCCGGGCTCGTCGGACCGGCGATGACCACCTACACCGCTGTGCTGCTCGCGGACACCGCCGTGCCCGGTTGGCACGAGGTGCACCGCGGGTTGCCGTTCCTGTTCGCCGGCAGCGCCGTGTCCAGCGCCGGAGGTCTCGCCCTGCTGTGCGTGCCGACCGCCGAAGCCGGTCCTGCCCGGCGGATGGCGGTCGCGGGGTCCGCGCTGGAACTGGCCGCCGAGGAGGTCGTGCTGGCCGAGGCGGGCCTGATCGCGCGGGCCTACCGAACCGGGCGGCCCGGCCGGGTGCTGCGCGTCGCTCGCGCCCTCACCGCCGCGGGAGCGCTCGCGGCCGCGGTAGGGGGGCATCGCCGGGACGTGGCCGCCGCCGCCGGGCTGTGCCTGCTCATCGGGGGTGCGGCCACCCGCTTCGGCGTGTTCGACGCCGGGTGCGACACCGCCCGCGATCCCGCCTACACCGTCGTCCCGCAGCGTCAACGCCTCGGCGGGCAGCGGCCCGATTGATCTTTCGACAACGGCCCTGGGCGGTGGCAGCTGCCGTGTAGGGTTCGCGCATGTTCGAACGGTCGGCCTCCCCGCACCGGCCTGCGCCTCCGCGGCGCCGCACCCGCCCCGCGCGTCCCGGGGCCGGTCCCGGAACAGGGGTGAGCCCGCGCCGCGGCCGCTCCCCCCACCACCCGCCGAGCCGTTCCGCGGCGTGGTCCGCGCACGCGCGTCGCGCCCGGAGCGGATCCGCCAGTTCGCCAGAGGAGAAGTCGCCATGACCGCCGCGTCGAGGACCGGGACCGAATCGATGCTCACCGGCACCGGCCTGGTCTGCTCCTTCGGCCCCACCCCCGCGCTGCGCGGCGCCGATCTGGCCGTCGACGCCGGTGAGGTCGTCGCCGTCGTCGGTGCCTCCGGTTCCGGCAAGTCCACGCTGCTGCACTGCTTGGCGGGGGTCGTCGAGCCGGAGGCCGGGCAGGTGCGGTTCCGGGGTCGCGAGCTGACCGCCCTGTCCGACGAGGAGCGCAGCGCGCTGCGGCGCACCGAGTTCGGCTTCGTGTTCCAGTTCGGCCAGCTCGTCCCCGAGCTCAGCGTGCTGGAGAACATCGCGCTGCCGCTGCGGCTCAACGGTGTCGCCCGGCGCAAGGCCGAGGGGCGTGCCCGCGAGTGGGCCGACAAGCTCGGTGTCGCGGCCCAGGCTGCCAAGCGGCCCGGGGAGATCTCCGGTGGCCAGGGGCAGCGGGCGGCGCTGGCCCGAGCCCTCGTCGCGGATCCCTCGGTGATCTTCGCCGACGAACCCACCGGCGCCCTCGACTCGACCGGTGGTGCGGAGGTGATGCGGCTGCTCACCGAGACCGCGGCCGAAGCGGGCAGCGCCGTGCTGCTGGTGACCCACGAACCGGCCGTCGCCGCCCACGCCCATCGCGAGGTCGTGCTGCGCGACGGGCGCACCGCGGCCGCCGAGGGGACCGCGCGATGAGCCGGCTGCGCGCCTGGTTCGCCGACCTCGCCCTCGGTGTCCGGCTGGCCGTCGGCGACCGCCACACCCCGTGGGGGCGGCTGGCCCTGATGACCGCGGGCATCGGGATCGGGGTCGCGGTGCTGCTGGCCAGCGCCGCGATGCCCACGATGATGGACGCCCGCGACGAGCGCAGCACCGCCCGCCACATGGGCTGGGCCGATGCCGAGGACGCGAACCTGCCCGCGCTGGTGCTGGCCGTCGACGGCTCCACCTCGTTCCACGGCGATGTGATCCACGGCAAGCTGGTGCAGCCGCAGCGCCCGGACGCACCGCTGCCCGGTGGGCTCGGCCGCTATCCGGCGCCGGGCGAGCTGGTGGTGTCCCCGGCCCTGGCCGAGCTGCTCGCCGAGCCCGGTTCCGGTCTGCTGCGGGAACGCCTGCACGGCCCCGTCACCGGCTTGATCGGGCAGGACGGTCTGCTCGCGCCGGGCGAGCTGTACTTCTACCAGGGAGCCACCGGGCTGACCGGGTCGAACGCCACGCACCGCGTGGACCACCACTACGGCGAGGACGCGGACGACGGCGGCTCCGGGCTGAGGGAGTTGTGGCTGCTGTGGGCCGTCGGGGTGTGCGTGCTGCTGCTGCCCGTGGCGGTGTTCGTGATCAGCACGACGCGGTTGGCGGAGGCCGCCCGGCAGCGCAGGCTGGCCGCGCTGCGCCTGGTCGGCGGCGGGGCCTGGCAGGTGCGGCGCATCGCCTCGGGGGAGGCGCTCGTCGGCGCGCTGACGGGGGTCGTGGCCGGGTGGGCGCTGTTCCTCGGGCTGCGGGCCGGGGCCGAGGGTTTCGGGAGCGGGCAGGGTTCGGTGTTCACCTCCGATCTCAACCCGGTGTGGTGGATGGCGGTGCTGATCACGCTGGGCGTGCCGGTGCTGACGGTGTTCATCTCGCTCGTGGTGCTGCGCGGTGCCGTGCGCGACCCGCTGCGGTCGGTGCGCCGCGGTAGCCCGGTGCGGCGCAGGTTGTGGCCGCGCTGCGTGCCGCTGGTGCTCGGTGCGTGCGGCATCGCCGCGGGCGCCTGGGCGGCACGGCTGCAGGGTTCCGCGTTCGCCTACCAGCTGATCGTTTCGGTGTCGCTGATGCTGCTGTCGGTGCCGCTGCTGCTGCCGTGGCTCCTCGACGAGCTCGCTCGCCGCACCCGCGGCGGCCCGGTGGCCTGGCAGCTGGCGCTGCGCAGGTTGCACATCACCAGCGGCACCGCCGCACGCTCGGTCAGCGCGATCGCCGTGGTCGTCACCGGTGTCATCGCGTTGCAGACCATCATCACCTCGATGGAGCGCAGCGTGTTCGCCCCGGAGCACGGCGCCTCCCGCACGGGTGAACTCGTCGCGTCGGGGCAGGAGCACGTCCCCGGGCGCGACGGTCTCGTCGCGGCGCTCGACGGGATCCGCGAGCTGCCGGGGGTGGGGGAGGTGCTCGGCGGGCATTCGGTGTCGGTGGAGCTGGGTTCGTCCTCGCGGTCGGTCGACATCGTCGACTGCGCCACCCTGGCTCGCCACACGCGGGTCGAAGGCTGCGTCGACGGTGCGGCGTACCGCACCCCGCGCGGGCGCGGCGAGCCGGACGCCTCCGGCGGAACCGAGCCGGCGCCGCCGCTGCGCGAGGGCGACGTGGTCGAGCTCTCCACCAGGGGTTCGGACTCGGCCGGCGCGGTGGCGTGGCCGCTGCCGCCGCTGCGCGACATCGGCGAGGTCGACGGGCGTTCCGGGCAGCTGCAGTACGCGGACGTCGTGCTCACGCCGGCGGCCGCCGCGGCGATCCCCGTGGAGGTGCGCTCGGCGTGGATCGAGGTCGAGACGCTCGGCGAACCGTCGCAAGACCTGGTGGAGGCGGTGCGCAACCAGGTCGCGGCGAACCTGGCGTCGAGCACCGTCAACGACTACGGCGCGAGCCGCGCGCAGCTGCGCGAGCAGGCCGAGCAGATCCGCACGGCCAAGTACGTGCTGCTGCTGGGGGCGGTGGTGCCGTTCGGCCTGATCGGGTGCAGCCTGCTGGTCACCGCGATCGAGCAGATCCAGGAGCGGCGCCGCCCGATGGCGGTGCTCGGTGCGGTCGGCGCGCGCCGCAGCACCCTGGTGTGGTCGGCGTTCCTGCAGAACGCGGTGCCGATGCTGCTCACCGTGCTGCTCGCCGTCCCGATCGGGGTGGGGACCGGGGCGCTGATCATGGTCGTGTACTTCCAGGAGTTCCCGGGCCTGGATCTGCCGGGGATGGGCGCGGTGCTCGGGTTCGCGGCGGTGTCGGTGCTGGTCGTGACCGCGTTGACGGCACCGGCGCTGTCCCGGGCGATGAGTTCCGAGGGCCTGCACTTCGAATAGTTCACCCGCAGGGGTAACCCGCCGAGTCCTCGCGCGCCTCGAACTCTTTCTTGGCACGATAACTTCAGTGTCGACTGAAACTAATGGTCGACAACGAGAAGAACCCCAGCTGTGGAAGGGGAGTCACTTGAGCCTGCGGCGGCGCAGGTCGGTGCGCACGTCCCACACCGTCCACCACACCCCGCCGAACGCCAGCGCGCCCAGCAGGAACAGCACCAGGTACTCCGTCATCGCACCCCCAGGTCCGCACACCGGACCTGCCGAGGGTAGGGAGGGAGCGCCGCTGATCGCCGCTCGACCACCTGCTTCGGAGCGCACCGACGGGGCCCGGACGGGTGACGTTCCGGCATGTCCGCCCCGGACCACCACCAGGTGGCTCCGACCATGGGAGCCCCGGACCGATCCCGAGGAGGAGGTGAGGCGGCGGTGTCCCCCGCGCAGCAGGTCGTGCTCGCCGAGGCGATCACCGAGCACGGGCAGGTCGGGGCGGTGACCTTGACCGCCGGTGGCCTGCTCGGGTTCGTCGCGCTGTATCGGTGGCGGCGGGCCACACTGGCCGAGCGGCGGGCGAAGGCGGTGAACGCGCCGGACGTGGGCGAACCCCTCCTCCCGCGGCAGTGAGGTGCGGCCACCGGCGGCATCGCGCCACCGCGGTTCGTCAAGGGGGAGTGACGAATGACCGGAACCAGGGACGGGCAGGGCGAGCTCGACGAGCTCGGCCCGGCCACCGGGGAGAGCCCACCGCGGCCCCGCACCGGCGATGATCCACCGCGCGCCGCGGTTCCGCCGTGGCAGCTCGTCGGCCCGCCCGCCGCACCGAAGCCCGCGACGGGCGGGCGGGTCCGGACCTCGCTCGCGCTCGGCGCCGGGCGCGTCGTGGCGGGCATGTCGCGCCGGCTGCGGCTGGGCAGCGGCGGCATGATCGGCGGCCGGCTGGCCCTGAGCCTGCAACCCGGCTTGCTGGCCCGCCTCGCCACCGGGCGCCGCATCGTCATGATCACCGGCACCAACGGCAAGACCACCACCACCGCGCTCGTCGCCGCCGCGCTGCGCACTCGGGGCACGGCCACCAGCAACGCCACCGGCGCCAACATGCTCGACGGGCACGTGGCCGCGCTCATGACCGACCTGTCCGCGCCGTTCGCCTCGCTGGAGGTCGACGAGCTGCACCTGGCCCAGGTCACCGCCGAGTTCTCCCCCTCGGTGATCGTGCTGCTGAACCTGAGCCGGGACCAGATGGATCGCGTCGGGGAGATCCGCACCGTGCAGCGCAGCCTGAGCACCGCGCTGCGGCAGGCGCCCGGGACCCGCGTCGTGGCCAACCGCGACGACCCCAACGTCGTCGCCGTCTGCGCCGATCACGCGGCGGTGACCTGGATCTCCGGGGGGACCAGGTGGCGGCACGACGCGCTGAACTGCCCCCGCTGCGGCGCCTCGCTGACCGACGTCGACGGGCCCTGGCGCTGCGCGTGCGGCCTGGCCCGGCCGGAGGCGGACTGGACGGTCACCGGCGGCGGGCTGCTCGGCCCGGACGGGCGGGAGCGGGCGCTGGAGCTGGCGCTGCCCGGTCACGTGAACCGGATCAACGCGGCGTTCGCGGTCGCCGCGGCCGCCGAGCTCGGGTGCGACCCCGACGCGGTGCTGCACCGGATCGCCGGGTTGCGCCAGGCCAGCGGTCGTTACGCGAGCGTGCTGCTCGACGACCGGGTGGTGCGGTTGCTGCTGGCGAAGAACCCGGCCAGCTGGTTGGAGATGCTCGACCTCGCGACCGGGCACGAGCGGCCGCTGGTGCTGGCGGTGAACAGCCGCGAGGCGGATGGGCATGACGTGTCCTGGCTCTGGGACGTGGACTTCGAGGTGTTGCGGGGCCGTTCGGTGCTGGTGACCGGGGATCGCGGCCTGGATCTGGCGGTGCGGTTGCGGTACGCGGGGGTGCGCTGCGAGCTGGCGGACACCGCGCAGGAGGCGTTGGCGCGGTGCGGTCCGGAACCGGACGTGATCGCGAACTACACCGCGTTCCGCGATCTGCTGGCCCGGAGCGCGGCGCCGTGAGCGGCGGGGTGCGGATCGCGCTGGTGCTGCCGGATCTGCTGGGCACCTACGGTGATCGGGGCAACGTGCTGGTGCTGGAGCGGCGGTTGCACTGGCGGGGCATTCCGAGCGAGACGGTGACGGTGCTGTCGTCGTCGGAGTCGGTGCCGGAGTCGTGCGACCTGTACCTGCTGGGTGGTGGTGAGGACGTGGCTCAGACGGCGGCGATGCGGGTGCTGTCGCGCTCGCCCGGGTTGCAGCGGGCGGCGGGCCGGGGTGTGCCGGTGCTGGGGATCTGCGGGGGGTTGCAGGTGTTGGGTGCGGAGTTCGTGACCGGTGACGGGGCTCGGCACGCGGGCCTCGGGTTGGTGGACGCGGTGACCGAGCCCGCGGCGGATCGGGCGATCGGTGAGGTCACGGCGGAGTGCCTGCTGGCCGGGGTGGGGATGTTGACGGGGTTCGAGAACCACCTGGGGCGCACCCGGTTGGGGCCGGGGGCGATGCCGCTGGGGCGGGTGACGCGCGGGATCGGGAACGGGCCCGGGCGGGCGGAGGGCGCGGTGCACGGTCATGTGGTGTGCACGTATCTGCACGGTCCGGTGCTGGCGCGCAATCCGGCGTTGGCGGATCTGCTGCTGGAGTGGGCGGTGGGGGCGCCGTTGCAGCCGATCGCGGAGCCCGCGGAGCTGGCCGCGTTGCGGATGGAGCGGACGAGGGTGCGGGCGCGCAACCCGAAGTGATCATCGGCGGCGGGTGAGCAGGGCGCGGAGGGGGTCGAGTTCGGGTGCTTTGAGCAGCAGCAGGCCGCCGTAGGCGATGGTGAGGACGAGGGTGCCGTCGATCAGCAGTGCGGTCCAGGCGGCGGCGGCGCCGTCGAGGGCGCTGGTGAGCGCGGTGCGGGCGGCGAGGGCGCAGCCGCATCCGGCGGTGGTGGTGGTGAGGGCGCGCAGCAGGCTCAGGGTGCTGCGGCGGGTGCCGATGGGGCCGAGTCGGGCGGTGAGCCAGAGCTGGCCGGCGAGGGCTCCGATGACGAAGCTGAGCGACATGGCGAGGGCGACGCCGATGACGAGGTCGTCGGGGTCGGTGGTGGCCAGGAACAGGTAGCACAGGGCGCTGCGGGTGAGCACCATGATGAGGTTGATGGCGGTGGGGGTGCGGGCGTCCTTCATGGCGTAGAAGGCGCGCAGCTGGAGCATGGTGATGGCGAAGGGGACGATGCCGAGGGCGCAGGCGCCGATGGTGGCGCCGAGGCGGTCGGCGGTGGCGGTGTCGTGGTCGCCGAGGGTGAGGAAGGCGGTGCCCAGGGGGCCGCCGGCGGTGAGCATGAGTGCGCTGATGGGGAGCAGCAGGACGGCGCTGGTACGGGTGCCCAGGGAGAGGTCGGCGATGAATTCGGTGGGGTCGTCGTCGGTGGCGGAGCGGCTGAGCCTGGGCATGAGGGCGGTGAGCAGGGAGACGCCGAGGACGCCGTAGGGGACTTGGGTCAGCAGCCAGGCGTAGGTGAAGGTGGCGACGCCGCCTTCGGTGCCTTGGGCGGCGACGCGGGTGGTGACGATCATGCCGAGTTGGCTGATGAGGGTGTAGAGCACGACCCATCCGGCGAGTGCGGCGAATTCGCCGAGTCGGTGGTCCCAGCCCCAGTTCCAGCGGTAGCGGAATCCGGTGCGGCGCAGGCAGTGGGCGACCAGGAGGCTTTGGGCGGCGATGCCGAGGGCGGTGCCGATGCCGAGGACGAGGAGTTTGGGTTCGCCCATGCGGACGGGGTCGGGGCTGATGGTGCCGGGCATGAGCGCGTAGGTGGCTGCGGTGGCGAGGACGACGAGGTTGTTGAGCACGGGGGCCCAGGCGGGTGGGCCGAAGACGTGGCGGGCGTTGAGGATGGCGGAGAGCAGGGCGGACAGGCCGTAGAAGAGGATCGCGGGTAGCAGCAGGTAGGCGAATGCGGTGGTCAGTTCGGTGTTGGCGGGGGTGTTGGTGCCGAGGTAGAGGGTGGTGAGCAGGGGTGCGGTGGCGACGGCGAGGAGGGTGGCGGCGGCCATGAGGACGCCGCCGGTGGTGATGAGCCAGCGGGCGTAGGCGTCTCCGGCGCGGGGGCCGGTCTGCTGGGCGCGGACGAGCAGCGGGATGGCGACGCTGGTGAGGACTCCGCCGAGGAGGAGTTCGTTGACGACGGTGGGCAGGGTGTTGGCGACGGTGTAGGAGTCGTTGACCATGCCGAGGCCGAGAACCGCGGCGAGCGCGACTTTGGCGGCGAGTCCGGTGATGCGGCTGATGATGGTGGCGATGGCCATGGTGCTGCCCGCGCGGGCCAGTGATGGTTGCTGGCGCGGTGTTCGGGCTTGTTCGACCACGGTGCCCCCCGGGTGCGGATTCCGGGGCGAGGGTGGCACGGAACGGGGTGGGGCGCGTGCCGGGCCACCGGGCGGGGTGAGTGGCGTGGCAGGGTGGTGGGGCTCGTGCCGTGCGGGCGGGGAGAGGTGCGTTGTGATCGCCGTGGGTGGGGTGCTGGTGCTGGCCGGTGCGCTCGTGTGGGGGTTGGGTGGTGACGGCGGGTCGTGGTGGTTGCCGGGTGCGTTGCTGGCGGCGGGTGTGGGGGTGTTGGTGGCCGGTGTGGTCGCGCGGGTGCGGCGCAGGTGGGTTCCGCTGCGGCGGGTGCGGCGGGCGGCGGTGTCGGCGCCGGGTGTTGGTGGGCCGTTGCGGCGGGCGCGGGCGGTTCCGGGGATGATCGCGGCGCCGTGGCGGGGTGAGGAGTCGGCGGTGCCGCGCTATCAGACGGTGTTGTGGCTGGGGGCGGTGCTGTACATGATCTGGCCGTTGGACTTCGTGCCGGATCTGCTGCCGTTGGTGGGGATCACCGATGACATCGGGGTGGGCGCGTGGTTGGTGACGAGCTTGTACGCGGAGGCGGGGAACCAGCTGGCGCGGGCCGAGTCCGAGGAGGGGTGATCGGTGGTGGTTGCCGTGGGCCGCGGGTCCGCGGTGGCCGGGTGGTGGGTCGGTCGTTCGTGCGGTGGCCGCGGCCCCACTGGTCGGTTTCCGGGGGTGGGGCCGCGGGTGGGGGTCAGCTCTTGAGCAGGGCGCGGGACATGACCATGCGCTGGATCTGGTTGGTGCCTTCGTAGATCTGGGTGATCTTGGCGTCGCGCATCATGCGTTCGACGGGGAAGTCGCGGGTGTAGCCCGCGCCGCCGAAGAGCTGGACGGCGTCGGTGGTGACTTCCATGGCGGTGTCGGAGGCGAAGCACTTGGCCGCGGCGGAGATGAATCCGAGGTTGTTCTCGCCGCGTTCGGCGCGGGCGGCGGAGATGTAGACCATGTGGCGGGCGGCTTCGATCTTCATGGCCATGTCGGCGAGCATGAATTGGACGCCTTGGAAGTCGCTGATGGCCTTGCCGAACTGCTTGCGCTCCTTGGTGTAGGCGAGGGCGGCGTCGAGTGCGCCTTGGGCGATGCCGAGGGCTTGGGCGCCGATGGTGGGGCGGGTGTGGTCGAGGGTGCGCAGTGCGGTTTTGAAGCCGGTGCCGGGTTCGCCGATGATCCGGTCGGCGGGGATGGTGCAGTCCTCGAAGTAGAGTTCGACGGTGGGGGAGCCCTTGATGCCGAGCTTCTTCTCCTTGGGGCCGACGACGAAGCCGGGGTCGTCCTTGTGCACGGCGAAGGCGCTGATGCCGTTGGCGCCCTTGTCGGGGTCGGTGACGGCCATGACGGTGTACCAGCTGGAGATGCCGCCGTTGGTGATCCAGCACTTGCTTCCGTTGAGGACCCAGGTGTCGCCGTCCTGGTGGGCGCGGGTCTTCATGGCGGCGGCGTCGGAGCCGGCTTCGCGTTCGGAGAGGGCGTAGGAGGCGGTGGCGGTGCCCGCGGCGAGGTCGCCGAGGACTTTCTTCTTCAGGTCTTCGGAGCCGGACAGGATGATCGGCATGGTGCCGAGCTTGTTGACGGCGGGGATGAGGGAGGAGGAGGCGCAGGCTCGGGCGACCTCTTCGATGACGATGCAGGTGGCGATGGAGTCGGCGCCTTCGCCGCCGTAGGCCTCGGGGACGTGGACGGCGGCGAAGCCTGCTTTGACGAGGGCGTCGAGGGCTTCGTGCGGGTAGCGCTCCTGCTCGTCGACTTCGGCGGCGTGCGGGGCGATTTCCTTGTCTGCGAGGGCGCGGACGGCTTCGCGCAGCGCGTCGTGCTCGTCGGCCAGCCGGTAGGTCTCGAAGTTCGGGTTCACTGCTGCCTCCCCGTCGCCAGCGTGCCGCTGGGGTGTTGTGGTGATCGCCGGTTCCGGGGTGCGGGTGTGCCGGCGAGCCCGGTGCGCCGAATCCTAACGGCACGCAGTGCCACCAACAATCGGGTGGGTATATTTCGCTCATGTCGCAGGAGCCGAGGCCGCGGGTCGGCCGCACGCCGCAGGGCCGCCGCCGGATTCGCGGGTCGGTGTCGCTGGCGGCGCTGGCCCTGTTCGCCGAGAAGGGGTTCGAGGCGACCACGGTCGACCAGATCGCCGAGGCGGCCGGGGTCGGCAGGCGCACGTTCTTCCGCTACTTCCGCTCCAAGGAGGACGCGGCCTTCGGCGATCACGAGGAGCGGCTGGCCGACGTCGCCGAGCTGCTCGCCGGTCCCGGGACGGGGGAGGATCCGCTGCTGGTGGTCAGCCGCGCGGCGGAGGCGGTGCTGGAGACCTACCTCGCCGAGCCCGAGGTGTCGTTGCAGCGCTTCGAGCTGACCAGGCAGGTTCCCGCGCTGCGGGACAAGGAGATCGCCAGCACCGACGGCTACCAGCGGGCGTTCGCCCGCTACCTGCGCGAGCGCTACGCCGGGGAGGACGACGCGGGCCTGCGGTCGGCGGTGGCCGCCGCCGCGGTGGTCGCCGCGCACAACCAGGTGCTGCGGGAGTGGTTGCGCAGCGGGGCGCGGCTGGAGGCCCGGGGCCGGCTGCGTTCGGCGCTGGCGGTGGTGCGCACCGGGATCGCGGCCGGCTGGTCGGGTGCGGGGGAGGACGTCGTGGTGGGTGTCGTGCGCACCGCTGCCCCGGCGGCGGCGGTGCTCACGCAGCTGGAGGAGGCGTTGCGCGGCCTCCCCCGCAGTTGACGGCACGGAGTGCCGCGGGGTGGGTTTCAGTCGTAGCCGCGGACGAGGTGGCTCTCGTCGTTGTCGTCGAGGTCGATGACGCGGGGCCTCACCGGTGGCGGGCGGCGGTCCTGCGCGGGGATGGCCGCGTCGGGCGGCAGGGTGCTCACCATCGGTTCGGGTCGGGCGGGTTCGGCCTGTTCCAAGGCGGGTCTCCTTCGTGGCTGGCGGTGGTCGTCGCGGTGACGGGAGGGTACGGCTGATGCTCCTAGGGAGTGGCGCAGATCGCACTCGCTCCACCCGCCCGATACCTCCAGATAACCGGAATGGCGCCATCTGCGCAGGTCGTTCCGCGTGCGCCACCGCCGGGGCTCAGGTTCCGGCGGCCGTCGTCCCCGCGACGCGGAAGCGGTTGATGTCGTCGACGTGCCTGGCGCGCAGCTGCTCGTCCTCGACCCCCAGGCCCGGGTGGGGCGCCAGGCACAGCACTCCGACCTTGCCGCTGTGGGCGTTGCGGTGCACGGCCCGCACCGCCTGCGCGACCTGCGGCAGCGGGTGCACCTCGGAGAGCGTGGGGTGGATCATCCCCTTGCGCAGCAGGCGGTTGGCCTCCCACGCCTCGCGGTAGTTGGCGAAGTGGCTGCCGAGGATGCGCTTGAGCGACATCCACAGGTACCGGTTGTCGTAGAGGTGCTGGTACCCGGAGGTCGAGGCGCAGGTGACGATCGTGCCGCCGCGCCGGGTGACGAACACGCTGGCGCCGAAGGTCTGCCTGCCGGGGTGCTCCAGCACCGCGTCCACGTCCTCACCGCCGGTGAGTTCGCGGATGTGGGCGCCGAAGCGCTTCCACTCCGCCGGGTCCGGGGTGTGCTCGTCGCGCCAGAACGAGTAGCCCTCCGCCGCCCGGTCGATCACGAGCTCGGCTCCCATCGAGCGGACCAGCTCGGCCTTCTGCTCGCTGGAGACGACGCAGACCGGCACCGCGCCGCCGTTGCGCACCAGCTGCACCGCGTAGGAGCCCAGCCCGCCGGCCGCGCCCCACACCAGCACGTTGTCGCCCTGCTTGATCCGCGCACCGTTGCGGGAGACCAGCTGGCGGTAGGCGGTCGAGTGCACCAGCCCCGAGCAGGCCGCCTCCTCCCAGGTGAGGTGGGCGGGTTTGGGCATCAGCTGGTTGACCCGCACCAGCGACAGCTGGGCGAGGCCGCCGAAGTTGGTCTCGTAGCCCCAGATCCGCTGCTCCGGGTCGAGCATCGCGTCGTCGTGGCCGTCGGCGTGCTCCATCCCGGTGGACAGGCAGTGCGCCACCACCCGGTCGCCGGGGCGCCACCGCCGCACCCCCGGGCCGACGCGGAGCACGACGCCGGCGAGGTCCGAGCCGAGCACGTGGTACGGCAGGTCGTGGCGGGCGCCCTCGGGGCCGGTGCGGCCGTAGCGGCGCAGGAACGCGAACGTCGGGACCGGTTCGAACAGGGCGCTCCAGACGGTGTTGTAGTTGATGGCCGAGGCCATCACCGCCACCAGCGCTTCGCCGGGGCCCGGTTGCGGGGTGGGCACGTGCTCGACGTGCAGCGACTTGCCCGGGTCCTTGTCGGCGCCGTCGAGCCCGTCGAACATGTCGACCTCGTCGGCGTGGAGCGTGGCGGCCTGGTGCTCGGCGGGCACCGGTAGGGCCGCGAAGTCCTCGGGGCCCGCTGCGCTCGCGATCGCGTCCGCGACTTCGTCCATCGGCGGTGGTCTCCTCGCTCGGTGTGCGGGTGGCGCGTGCGTCGCGCTGGTCGGCCCGCAGGATCTACCGCGCCGGGGGAGGGCGGGGCCACCGCCGGTCATCGCGAACAGTCGGACACCGCTGCTGAGCTGGACGTTCGAGCGTGCACGTCGATCAGTCGAACACGGCTTCCGGCGACCTAGGGTGAGGCCGTGCCCGGGCCGCGCCGGGTGCGTGAACTGGGGATCGTCCGCGGCTCGCGGGGTGTGCCCGATCGGCCGCGCGAGGACCGCGAGCCACGTCCGCCCGTCCGCGGCGGCGTATTCCGAGCACCACGAGGATGGACATGCCGGTTGTTCGATCGTCCGCGATGCGGGAAGTGCTCCACCGTCCGTTCCGTCCCCTGTCGTGATGGGCAGGCAGCTGCGCCTGGCGCTGCCGCAGCTGGCGGCGGGTGGGCTTTCGGAGAACTGGTTCCTCAAGGACGCGGGTGATCTGCACTGGGAGCTGCTGGGCGCGCTGCACGGGCTGCCGGTGACCGGTCTGACCGATGAGGACGGTGAGCGGCTGCTGCCCGCCTTCGTGCGCGTGCGGCTGAGCGCGCCGGACTCGCTGAGCTGCTTCGCCGAGGGCGATGAGGCCGAGCTGAGTGGGCGCATCGCGCGGCTGGACGCGCACAGCTTCGCCGGGGACGTGCGGCTGACCGCGGGGGATCGGCACGTGCGGGCGCGGCTGCTGTCGGTGTTCGTGCGCCGTTCCGCGGGCAACGTGCTGGCTCCCGGGGTGCCGGTGCAGCAGCCGGTCGCCGCGGCCGGGGAGCCCTCCGCCGAGCAGCGGGAGCTGCACCGGGAGTTCCGGGAGGCGGCGCCGGGGGGTGCGGGGCGGGGTGCGGCGCTGCACACCCGCGTGCACCGGCTGAACCCGTACGTGGACGTCAACGGTGCGGGGTTGCTGTACTTCGCCTCCTACCCGCACGTCGCCGACCGCTGCGAGCGCGAGCACCTGCACGGTCTGCTGGGGTCCGGGGAGGCGGACTGGGCGGTGGAGGCGGCGACCGTCGAGCGGGACGTGGTCTACCTGGGCAACTGCGGGATCGGCGACGCGGTGCGGGTGCGGTTGGAGTCGTGCCGGTTCGAGGCGGGGTTGCGGGTGCGGACGCGCTGCACGCTGCTGCGCGAGGGCGATGGTGAGGTGATCGCGCGGGTCGAGGCGGTCAAGCAGGTCCGGGCGGGCAGCGCGTTCGCGGTGCTGTGGGGGCAGCGGGTGGCGGCGCCGGTGCGGCGGGTGGTTCGGGAGCCGGTGGCGCGGGAGCTGACCGGGCGGGTGCTGCCACTGCTGGCCGAGGTGCTCGGCGTGCCGGAGGCGGAGGTCGCTGCCGGGGAGGATCTGCGGGAGCTGGGTCTGGACAGCTTCGCCCTGACGACGTTCGCGGCGGAGGCCGGGGCGCGGCTGGGCGTCCCGGTGGATCCGAGCGCGTTGTTCCAGGCGCGCACCGCGGCCGAGATCGCCCGGGTGCTGGGTGGTGGGGAGCCGGTGCGGGCGGTGGTGCGGTCGCGGCCGCGTTCGTCCGGGCGGATCGCGGTGGTGGGCATGGCGGGCCGGTTTCCCGGTGCCGAGACCCCGGCGCGGTTGTGGGAGCTGCTGGAGGGCGGCGGGGAGGCGGTGCGGGACGTGCCCGCCGACCGGTGGGATCCCGCCGAGCACCCCGGGGCGCCCGCGCGGGCGGGCCTGCTGTCGGACGTGCGGCGGTTCGACCACGCCTTCTTCCGGGTCTCGCCGCGCGAGGCGGAGCTGATGGACCCGCAGCAGCGGCTGTTCCTGGAGACCGCTTGGGAGACGTTCGAGGACGCCGGCCAGGACGTGCACGCGCTCGCGGGCAGCTCGACGGGCGTGTACGTCGGGGTGTGCCACAGCGATTACGCGGCGCTGCTGGCCGGGCGGGTGGGGGAGGAACCGCACGCGGCGGTGGCGACCTCGCCGTCGATCATCCCGAACCGGGTGTCGCACAGCTTCGGGCTGCGCGGCCCGAGCGTCGCGGTGGACACGCTGTGCTCCTCGTCGTTGGTCGCGCTCGCCGACGCGGTCGCGGCGTTGCGCGCGGGCGCCTGCGAGCAGGCGCTGGTCGGCGGGGTGAACGTGCTGTGCGATCCGGCGCGGCACGTGGCCTACGCGCGGACGGGGGCGTTGAGCCCGCGCGGGCGGTGCCTCGCGTTCGACGAGGACGCCGACGGGTACGTGCGCGGGGAGGGCGTGTGCGCGGTGCTGCTCAAGCCGCTGGAGCGGGCGCTGGCCGACGGTGATCACGTGCACGCGGTGGTGCGGGCGGCGGTGACCAACCACGGGGGGCGGTCCCGGTCGTTGACGGCGCCGAACGCGCAGGCGCAGGCGGATCTGCTGGTGGCGGCCTACGAGCAGGCGGAGGTCGATCCGGTGACGGTCGGCTATCTCGAAGCGCACGGCACCGGCACGCGGTTGGGCGACCCGATCGAGATGCGGGGGGCCAGGGAGGCGTTCGAGCGGTTGCACGCCGGGTGGGGGCGGTCCGGTCCGGTGGAGCCGCACTGCGCGGTGGGGTCGGTGAAGCCGGTGATCGGTCATCTGGAGGCCGCCGCCGGGCTGGCCGGGGTGGTCAAGGTGGTGCTGGCGATGCGGCACGGCGTGCTGCCGGGGACGCGGTCGGTGCGGCGGTTGAACCCGTTGATCCGGTTGGCGGGTTCTCCGCTGCGGGTGGGGGTCGAGCGGGCCGGGTGGCCGCGTCCGCGGGCCGCCGACGGGACCGAGCTGCCCCGGCGGGCGGGGGTCAGCTCGTTCGGGATGGGTGGCAGCAACGCGCACGTGGTGCTGGAGGAGCCGCCGGCGGTCGAGGACGGGCCGGAGGCCGCCGAGGGCGGGCGGGTGCTGGTGCCGCTGTCGGCGCGCACCCCGGAGGAGTTGGGCGAGGTCGCCCGGGAGCTGCTGGGCGTGCTGGAGCGCGCGGATCGACCGGGGCTGGGGCCGGTGGCGCACACCTTGCGGTGCGGCCGGGCGCCGCTGCCGGTGAGGGCCGTGTTCGAGGTGTCCGCGGTGGAGGAGCTGGTGCGGGCGTTGCGGGAGTTCGACCCGGGGTCGCCGCCGGAACCGCCGCCGGGCCCGGGGGCCGAGTGGATGTCCGGGTCCGATGTGGACTGGGAGCCGGTGCCGGGCGGGCGGGTGGTGCCGCTGCCCACCTACCCGTTCCGCCGCACCCAGCACTGGGTCGGGGAGCCGGAGCCGGTGGCGCCGCCGCCCGCGGCGAGCGCGCCCGCGCTGCTCGGGTGGGAGTGGGTGCCCGCCCCCGCGGCGGCGGACCAGCCGCTGACCGGTGCGTGCCTGGTGCTGGTCCCCGGTGGCCGGGAGCTGCCCGCGGATCTGCTCGGGCCGGGGTTGCGGGCGGTCCCCGTGGTCGTCGAGGACGGTGCCGCGCCCGCGCTGCCGACGGTCGAGTCACCCGTCACGGCCCTGGTCGACCTGCTGGACTGGCCCGCCGCCGCGCCCGGCGGGACGGCGGCGGCGCGGATCGCGCTGCTGACGGAGGTGCTGGCCGCCCACCGGCGGACCGTGCGGGCCTGCCTGCACGTCAGCGGTTCCTCCCGGGGCGAGGTCGCCGGCTGCTACCGGGCGCTGTCGGCGGAGTTCACCGCGGTGCGCGCCCGCACGATCCAGGTCGAGGGCGCGGCGGGGGATCTCGCCGGCGTGGTGCGCGCGGAGCTGGCCACCGCCGACAGGCAGACCGAGGTGCGCTACCGGGGTGGTGTGCGGCTGGGACCGAGGGCGCTGCCGGTGTCGGCCGATCCGGCCGCTCCCTCGGCGCTGGACCAGCTCGCCGACGGCGCGGTGGTGATCACCGGCGGGACCGGGGGCATCGGGCTGCTGCTGGCGGCCGACCTGGTCCGGCGCGGCGTGCGGCGGCTGGTGCTGATCGGCCGCCGCCGGCTGCCCCCTCGGGCCCGTTGGGCGGCGCTGTCGGCGGCGGAGGACACCGATCCGGACCTGCGGCGGAAGCTGACCGGGCTGCTCGATCTGATCGCGGCCGGGGCGTCGGTGACCGTGCGCACCCACGACCTGTCCGACGTCGCCTCGCTGCGCAAGCTGCTGGGCGGGGTGCGCTCGGCGGCGGGCGGGATCTCCGGGGTGTTCCACTGCGCCGGGGCGCTGGAGGCGCCGCGTTCGCTGCTGGCCCGGCCGGTGCCGGAGCGCGAGCGGATCATCGCGGCCAAGGCGGGCGGGCTGCGGGTGCTGTGGGCGGCGCTGGGGTCGCGGCCGCCGCGGCTGCTGGTGCTGTTCTCCTCGATCGCCGCGGCGCTGCCCCGGCTCGGTGCCGGGCACGCGGACTACGCGGCGGCGAACCTGGTGCTCGACGACTTCGCCGAGGCGCAGGCGGACCATCCCGGGTGCGCGGTGCGCTCGTTGCAGTGGCCGCTGTGGCGGGACGTCGGGATGGGCCGCGAGCACGGCAGCGCGGGCGCGGAGCTGGGCGTCCCGGACCTCACCGCGCGCGACGCGCTGGACCTGCTGGATGCTGCGCTGCGCGTCGACGGGCACCCGGTGCTGCTGCCCTGCCTGCCCGATCCGGCCCGGTTGCGCGTCGCGGAGCTGCGGCTGGGCCCCGAGGCGCCGGTGCGGACCCCGGCACCACCTGACCCGGTGGTGGCGGCGGGGGCCGTGCTGCCGGAGTGGTTGCGGCGGGTGGTGGCCCGCACGGTGCGCGTCGAGGAGGCCGAGCTGGGCGCGGAGGTGTCGTTCACCGACCTCGGCCTGGACTCGCTGCTGCTGGCCGAGCTGGTCGCCGCGCTGGAGGACGAGCTCGGGGTGCCGGTCGACCCGGGGCTGCCGCAGGAGCACCCGGTGCTCGGGGAGTTCGCCGCGGCCCTGGGTGAACGGTTGCCGGGGCGGGTGCGGCCCGCGCCCGGCCCGGCTGCGGCGGGGACCGCGGGGGAGGGGCCGGTGCCGATCGCGGTGATCGGGATGGCCTGCC
Source organism: Saccharopolyspora antibiotica (assembly GCF_047200635.1). Classification (NCBI taxonomy): domain Bacteria; kingdom Bacillati; phylum Actinomycetota; class Actinomycetes; order Pseudonocardiales; family Pseudonocardiaceae; genus Saccharopolyspora; species Saccharopolyspora antibiotica. The sequence continues at coordinate 71,534 of NZ_JBJZOI010000011.1, forward strand.
GGTTCCCCGGTTCCGCCGATCCCGAGCGGTTCTGGCGCAACCTCGTCGACGGCCGGGACCTGGTGGGCGAGGTGCCCGCCGACCGGTGGGACGTCGGCGAGCTCTACTGCCCGGAGGGCTCGGCGGGGCGCAGCATCAGCAAGTGGGGCGGGTTCCTCACCGACGCCGCGGACTTCGACCCCGGCTTCTTCGGTTTCGACGAGGAGGCCGCGCGCCAGCTGGACCCGCTGGTGCGCAAGACCCTGGAGGTCGGCGTGGAATGCGCGCGCGACGCCGGATATCCCGACGAGCAGCTGCGCGGCCGCGCCGTCGGGGTGTTCGTCGGCTCCCGCGTCGGCAACTACCACGAGTACCTGCGCCCGCTGGGGCGCGAGGCGATCACCGGGATGAACCAGAACTTCATCGCCGCGCACCTGTCCCACCACCTCGACCTGACCGGGCCGAACATGGTCGTCGACAGTGCCTGCTCGTCCTCCCTGGTCGCGGTGCACCTGGCGGCGCAGAGCCTGGCGCTGGGCGAATCGGAGCTGGCGCTGGCCGGCGGGGTGGACCTGCTGCTGGACGCGGAGCCCTACCTGGTGCTGAGCGCGGGCGGGGCGCTGTCGCCGACGGGTCGCTGCCGCACCTTCGACGCCTCGGCCGACGGTTTCGTGCCGGGTGAGGGCGCGGGCATGGTGCTGCTGAAGCGGCTGGACGCCGCCGAGCGCGACGGCGACCGGATCCTCGCGGTGATCGAGGCCTCGGGGGTGAACAACGACGGGCGCACGATGGGCCGCACCACCCCGAACGGCAAGGCGCAGCGGGCGCTGATCGCCGACGTGCTGCGGCGGGGGCGGATCGACCCGCGCACCATCGGCTACGTCGAGGCCCACGGCACCGGCACCATGATCGGTGATCCGATCGAGTTGCAGGCCCTGACCGCGGTGTTCCGCGAGCACACCGCCGACCGCGGGTTCTGCGGGATCGGCAGCGCCAAGTCGAACACCGGGCACCTGCTCAGCGCGGCCGGGATCGCCGGGCTGATCAAGGCGGTGCAGTGCCTGCGTTACCGGACGCTGCCGCCCACGCTGCACTGCGAGCGGCCGAACCCGCGGTTCGCGTTCGACCGGTCGCCGTTCTTCCCGGTGACCGGGGTGCGGCCGTGGGAGAACGATTCGGGGCCGGGCCGGGCCGCGGTGAGCGCGTTCGGCTTCGGCGGCACCAACGCGCACCTGGTGCTGCGCGCCGCGCCGGAGGTGGAGGGCGCCCGGGTGCCGCTGCCCGCCCCCGAGTACCGGCGTCGCCGGTTCTGGTGGTGCCCGCAGCAACCGCAGGGGGCCGCGCCGCGTTCGGCGCGGCTGGACCTGCGCTTCCCGGGAGCGGGTGAGGCGTGGTGAGCTCGGAGGAGATCATGGGGACGCGGCCGATCAGCTGCACGGTGACCCTGGCCGCGGACAACCCGCTGGTGGACGACCACCGGGTGCACGGGCAGCGCACCCTGCCCGGGGTGACCTTCCTGGACCTGGTGCACCGGGTGCTGCTGGAGCGCGGTGGTTCGCTGCGGGGCACCGAGCTGCGCGACGTGCTGTTCGTGGAGCCCGCGGTGACCGACGGCTCGTTCGACCGCGAGGTGCGGATCGAGCTGGCACCGGAGGGCTCCGGGTACCGGGTCGCGGCCCGCAGCAGGCGCGCGGGAGGTGACGGCTCCCAGGAGTGGACCGAGCACCTGCGGGCGCGGTTGCGCCGCGACGCGCCCGAGGCGGACGACGTCCCGGAGCCGCCGGTGGTGGGCGCGCCCGTCGGGGCCGAGCGGGTCTACGAGCTCGGCCGCGCCGCCGACATCGAGCACCGCGCTTTCATGACCTGCCGCGGGCAGCTGCGCGCGGCAGGCGACCGGGTCTCGGCCGAGCTCGCGCTGGGGCCGGAGGCGGCGGCCGGGGCGGGGGACTTCCTGCTGCACCCGGCGCTGCTGGACGGCGCGACCATGCAGGCCTACGCGCTCGCGTTCGCCGACGACGACGCGCCGCGGCGGCCCCTGATCCCGCTGCACGTGGAGTCGTTCCGGGTGTTCGGTCCGCTCGGCGACCGCTGCCGGGTCGAGCTGCGGGCCAGGCCCGCCCGCGGGGACGACGTGTTCCGCGCCGACATCGCGCTGCGCGACCCGGAGGGGGAGCTGGTGGCCAGGTTCACCGGGTTGTCGTTGAAGCGGGTCCGTTCCAGCGCCTCGATCACCCGGCTCGCCGACGGCACCCCGGCCCCGGCCCGGCCCGCGACCGAGATCGCCGACACCGGGGTTGCCGGGGTGCCCGCTGACACCGCGGCGCCGGAGCGGGCCGCGGTGCGGGAGGTGGTGCTCGCCGCGGCCCGCGAGGTCAGCGGCGACCCCGGCGCCGAGATCGACCCGGCCAGCGGTTTCTACGAATCGGGGCTGGAATCCGCGCAGCTGCTGGCGCTCGTGCGCGCGCTGGAGGCGGAGCTGGGCGTCGAGCTGTACCCGACGCTGCTGTTCGAGTACCCGACCCCGGACGAGGTGACCGACCACCTGCTGACCGTGCTGGCCGAATCCGCTCCGCGGGCCCCGGCCGGGGCAGCGGCGGAAACCGGGCGCGCCGAGACGGCCGTGCTGACCGGCTCGTGGCACCCGGCCCCGCTGCCGCACGACCGGCCGTGGCCGGGCCCGCTGCTGCTGGTGGGCGCCGGGGACGACGTCGACGAGCTCGCCGCGCGGCTGCCCGGCCGGGCAGCGATCACCGCCCGCGCGGGCACCGGGTTCCGCCAGCTCACCGACCGGGACTACGAGGTCCGGGCGGACTCCGCCGCCGACCTGAGCCGGGTGCTGGCCGCCCTCGCCGACCAGGAGCTGATGCCGCGCGGCGTGGTGCACCTCGGGCCGCTGCGGACCGGTGCGGTCGCGGAGGACGTCGAGCGCTGCTGCGCGGAGGTCCTCGCCCTGACCCAGGCGCTGCTCGGCGCACCGCAGGGCCCGGACCGCGCCCTGCACCTGTCCGCGCCGCTGCTCGCGGCCACGGTGGCGGGGCTGGCGCGGACGGCGGCGCTGGAGCAGCGCCGGGTCGCGATCACCGCGGTCGAGTGCGAGCGGCTGCCCGCGACCGGGGCGCTGCTGGCGGAGCTCGCCGACCGCGGCGAGACGTGGGTGCGCCTGGAGGGCCAGCAGCGCTACGAGCGCCGCTACCGCCCGGCCGAACCCACCCCGCTGGCCCCCCGCGACGGCGGGGTCTACCTGATCAGCGGCGGGGCGGGCGGCATCGGCCGCGCGGTCGCCGCCGAGCTGGCCGCCGCCGGGGCCCGGGTGGTGCTGTTCGGCCGCGGCGAACCCGACCAGCGGGCGCGGGCGGAGCTGGCCGCCTCCGGCGCGCGCGTGCACCTCGCGCGCGGGGACGTGACCGACCGGGAGGACGTGCGGCGGGTCGTGGCCGAGGCCAGGCACCGCTTCGGGCCGATCAACGGTGTCGTGCACGCCGCCGGGGTGCTGCGCGACGGGCTGCTGCCCACCACGACCGCCGAGGACCTGCGGGCGGTGCTGGCCCCGAAGGTCGGCGGCGCGGTGCTGCTGGAGGAGGAGACCCGCCACGAGCCGCGGGACTTCTTCGCGCTGATGTCCTCGGTGACCGGGGTCGCGGGCAACGCGGGCCAGGCCGGGTACGCGGCCGCGAACGCCTTCGCCGACGCCTTCGCCCGCGCCAGGGGACTGGTCTCGATCGCCTGGCCGCTGTGGGCCTCGGCGGGGATGCGGACCGACGAGCGGACCGAGCGGCTGTTCCGCTCGCAGGGGCAGGTGCCGCTGCCGACCCGCGACGGCCTCGACGTCGTCGGCCGGGTGCTCGGGACCACCGGCGCGGAACTCGTGGTGCTGCACGGGGATCCGGAGCGGGCGGCCGCCTCGTTGCGGCTGCGCGCGCCCGGACCGCGGCCACCGGCGACCACCGGCGACCGCGAGGACGTCACCGGCCGCGAGGACATCGCGATCATCGGGCTGGCCGGGCGCTACCCGGGGGCCGAGGACCTGGCGGAGTTCTGGTCGAACCTGCTGGCCGGGCGTGATTGCGTCACCGAGATCCCGCCACAGCGCTGGGACCTGGAGGGCTTCTACGACGCCGACCGCGCGCCCGGGCGCTCCCGGAGCCGCTGGGGCGGATTCCTGTCCGATGTGGACAAGTTCGATCCGGGGTTCTTCCGGATCACGCCTCGGGAAGCCGCGGGGATGGATCCGCAGGAGCGGGTGTTCCTGGAAGTCGCCTGGCACGCCCTGGAAGACGCCGGGGTGACCCGCGCGGACCTCGGCGGGCGCGAGGTCGGCGTGTTCGCCGGGGTGATGTTCAACCAGTACCAGCTGCTGGGGCTCGACGACCCCGCGCGGTTGCCGGTGCTGCCCACGTCGTTCTCGGCGGCGGTGGCCAACCGGGTCTCGCACTTCCTGGACCTGCGCGGACCCAGCATCGGGCTGGACACCATGTGCTCGTCCTCGCTGACCGCGATCCACCTGGCCTGCCGGAGCCTGCGCGCGGGCGACTGCGACGTGGCGCTGGCCGGTGGGGTGAACATCGCCGCGCACCCCTACAAGTACCTGCACCTGAGCCAGGTCGGGTTCGTCTCCGGCGACGGCCGCTGCCGCAGCTTCGGCGCGGGTGGCGACGGCTACGTGCCCGGCGAGGGCGCCGGTGCGGTGCTGCTCAAGCCGCTGAACCGCGCGCTGGCCGACGGCGACCGGGTGCACGCGGTGATCCGCGGCAGCGGGCTGGGCCACGGCGGGCGCGCCAGCGGGTTCTACGTCCCCCGCCCCGGCGCCCAGGCCGAGGTGGTGCGGCGGGCGTGGCGGGAAGCCGACCTGCCACCGGAGGCCGCCGACTACCTGGAAGCCCACGGCACGGGCACCGCGCTCGGTGACCCGGTGGAGCTCGACGCGCTGCGCAGCGCGTTCGGTGCGACCGAGCCGGGCCGGTTCCCGATCGGATCGGTGAAGTCCTCCATCGGGCACCTGGAATCCGCCGCGGGCATCGCCGGGCTCACCAAGGTGCTGCTGCAACTGCGGCACCGGACGCTGGTCCCCTCGCTGCACGCCGACCCGCCGAACCCGGAGATCGACTGGCAGTCCTCCCCGTTCCGGGTGCAGCGGCAGGTGCAGCCGTGGCGGGCGCGCGGGAACCGGCCGCTGCGGGCCGGGGTGAGCGCTTTCGGCGCGGGCGGGAGCAACGCCCACCTGGTCGTCGAGGAAGCCCCCGCGACACCCGCCCCTGCCGCCGAGGAGGAACCCGGGGCGCAGCTCGTGCTGCTGTCGGCGCGCGGTGCGCAGAACCTGCGGGTGCTCGCCGAGCGCTACGCCGACCTGGTCGAAACCCCCGCCACCGCCGGCACCGGTGCGGCCGGTCCGGCGGAACCGCTCGCGGATCTCCTCGGGCCCGAGCGCGCGCGGCTCGATCCGGCCACGACCCTCGACGAACTGGGGCTGGACGCCGCCGAGCTGCGCGCGCTGGACGCGCGGATGCCCGCGGCGGGCCCGCGCGTGGACGTCGGCAGCACCCTCGGCGAGCTGGCCGCGGCACTCGCCCCGGCGACACCGGGAGCACCGGCCGTGGCGCTCGCCGACCTCGCCCGCACCACCCAGCTCGGCCGCGAAGCGATGCCCGAACGGCTCGCCGTCATCGCCAGCTCGACCGCTCAGCTGCGCGAGTCGCTGCGCGCGTTCCTCGCCGGGAACCCGGACGAGCGGACCTTCCGGGGGACCGTGCGGCCGGGTTCGTCGGCGGTCCCGGACGTGCCCGCCGACGCGGAGCTCGACGCGCTCGCCGACCTGTGGGTGCGCGGCGCGGCCCCGGACTGGCGACGGCTGCACCCCGCCGGCGCGCGACGCCGGATCGCGCTGCCGCTGTACCCGTTCACCCGGACCCGCTGCTGGGTGGAGGCCGAACCCAACACCGGCGAACCCGGCACCGGCGAACCCGGGGACGTGCCCGCCGGGGCGCTGCCGCTGCACGTGCCGGACTGGGAACCCGAACCCGCACCCGCCGCGCCCGCACCCGGGGGCACCGCGCTGATCGTGTGCACCGCGGCCGCGATGCCCATCGCCCGCGAACTGGCGGCCCGGCACCCCGAGGGCGCGGTGATCGCCGAGCTCGGCGCGGCCACGCGCCGCATCGCCGCCGGTCACTGGGAACTGGACCGGCACGACCCCGGCGCGCCGCGCGAGGTGGCCGCGGACTGCCCAGCCCCGGGCACGCTCTACTTCCTCACGGGCCTGGCCGCGCCCGAACCGGACGCGACCGAGGCGCAGCGCGTGCGGGTCGCCGAGACCACCGGGGTGCTGGCGCTGCACCGGTTCGTGCGCCACTACGGCGACCTGCCCGGCCTGGTGTGCCGCATCGCCACCGCCGGGATGTGGCCGGTGGCCGGCGGACGCGCCACCAACCCGTACCCGGCGGGCCTGGCCGGGTACGCCCGGGGTCTGGAGAGCGAGCGCTCCGGGTGGGCGGCCCCGGTGCTCGACCTCGATCCCGGCGCAGCCCCCGCCGACGCGGTCCGCGAGCTGCTCCGCGAACCGGCCGCGCGCGGGGTCCGGGCCGCCCTGCGCGGCGGCGTCCGCCACCGCCAGGTGCTGCGCGAGGTGACCCCCGACGCGCCGGGAGGCGAGCCGATCCGCCTCGGTGGGGTGCACGTCCTCGTCGGCGGTGCCGGTGGCATCGGTCTCGACCTGGCGGAGCGCCTGCTCCGCGAAGGTGGGAAGGTCGCGCTGCTGGGCCGCGGCGAGCTCGACCCGGCCCGCCAGCGGCACCTGGACCGCCTGGCCGGCCGCGACCGGTTGCGCTACCTGCGCGCCGACGCCGCCGACCCCGACCAGCTGCGGCGAGCGCTGGACGAGGTGATCGCCGAGTGGGGCGCGCTGACCGGCGTGGTGCACGCCGCGGCCGCGCGCCACGAGCACCTGGTGCGCAACCTCGACGAGCACGCGCTGCGGTCGGGCCTGGTGGCGAAGTCCGCCGTGGCCGCGGCCCTGGTCGACGCGCTGCGGGACCGGCCGGTGGAGCACCTGCTGCTGTTCTCCTCGGCGCAGTCGCTGCTCGGCGACCCCGGCCTGGCCGGGTACGCCGCCGGATCGGCCTTCCTCGACGCCTACGCCGCCGTCCTCGACGGGGCGCTGCCGTTCCGCGTCCGCGCCGTGGCCTGGGGGTTGTGGGAGCAGGTCGGTTCGGTCGCCGGAGCAGGCGACCAGGCACGCCTGGCCGCGGCGGGCTTCCGCCCGCTGACCCCGTCGCAGGGCTGGCGCACCGTGCGGCGCAGCCTGCGCGGCGCGGAACCCGTGCTGGTCGCGGTACCCGGCACCGCGGCCCTGCTGGAACGCCTCGGCGCGCCGTCCGGGCGCGGCGCCCCGGACCGGCGGGACGTGCTCGGCGACTTCCGGGAGCTCGACGCCGCGATGACCGAGGCCGCCCTGGACCGGGTGCTGCGGGTGCTCGACGAGCTGGGCGCGTGGCGGGACGGGCCGGCCACCGCCTCCGAGGTCGTCGACCGCACCGGCACCACCGGCCGCTACGCGCGTCTCGTGCACGTCCTGCTCGACCGGTTGACCGGCAGCGGCCGCCTCACCGAGCGGGACGGCCGGTGCTCGCCCGACCCGGCCGCGCTCGCCGCCGCCCGCCGCACCGACCACGCCGCCGCGTTCGCCGAACTCGCCGAGCGGCACCCGGGCGGGGCGGTGTTCGTGCGGCTGCTGGCGCACTGCCTGGAGCGGTACCCGGAGCTGCTGCGCGGTGAGCTGCTGGCCACCGACCTGCTGTTCCCCGGCTCGGGAACGTCGCTGATGGCCGCGGTGTACAAGGGAAACCCGGTCAGCGACCTCTACAACGACCTGCTCGCCGACCGCGCGGTGGAGCACGTCCGCCAGCTGCTCGCGAGCCGGGGCGGGCCGGTGCGGGTGCTGGAGGTGGGTTCCGGCACCGGAGGCACCTCCGAGGGGCTGCTGCGGGCGCTGCACCCGGACGCCGAGAACGTGGAGTACTGGTACACGGACCTGTCGGCGGCGTTCCTGGAGCACGGCAAGCGCGAGTACGGCGCCCGGCACCCGTTCTGCCGGTTCCGCCGCTTCGACCTGGACACCGATCCGGCCGCGCAGGGCTTCCCCGCTGACCGCTTCGACCTGGTGGTGGGGGCCAACGTCCTGCACGCCACCAGCGACCTGCGGCGCGCGCTGCGGCACCTGCGGGCGGTGCTGCGGCCCGGCGGGCTGCTGCTGCTCAACGAGCTCACCACCGCCACCACCCAGGCGACCGCGGTCTACGGGCTGTTCGACGGCTGGTGGGCGCACGACGACGCGCGGCTGCGGCTGCCCGGCTCCCCGCTGCTGGACCTGCCGCGCTGGACCTCGGTGCTCGGCGAGCTCGGCTACCGCGCGATCACCGGCGTCCCGGCGGGCGGGGACGGGTTCCAGCACGTCATCGCCGCCGACGCGGGCAAGTCCGCCACCGGCCCCGAACCCGAGCCGGCCCGGACACCGGCCGAGGGGGGCACCCGCCCGGCCGGGTTCACCGCGCGCGTGCTCGACCTGGTCTCCGACGCCTCGGCGATCCCCGTGGCGGAGCTGGAGCTGGAGCGCCCGCTCGGCGAGTACGGCTTCGACTCGGTCAGCTACGGGATGCTCGCGGCCAAGCTGAACGAGCGACTCGGCCGCGACATCACCCCGGCGCTGTTCTACGAGACGTCCACGCTGCGGGAGCTGGTCGACCGGCTCGCCGCCGACCACCCACCCGAAGCGACGCCCGAACCAGCGCGCGAGGCGGTCCGCGAGGTGCTGCCCGAACCGGAGACGACGCGGGCGGACGGGGCGCCGGCCATCATCGGGCTCGCGGGAACCCTGCCCGGCAGCGCCGACCTGGAGCAGTTCTGGCAGCACCTGCTCACCGGCGCCGACCTCGTCGGCGAAGTCCCCGCCGACCGGTGGGACTGGCGCGCCCAACCTGCCGGGGTGCACGCCCGCTGGGGCGGGTTCATCGACGGGATCGACCTGTTCGACCCGCTGTTCTTCGGGATCTCCCCGGCCGAGGCCGCCGCGATGGACCCCCAGCAGCGGCTCGTGCTGCACGCCGTGTGGTCGGCGCTGGAGGACGCGGGCATCGCGCCCGGGGACCTGGCCGGCAGCGACACCGGGGTGTTCATCGGCGCGGGCTCGCACGACTACGAGCGGCTGCGGCGCGACGCCGGTGTCCCGGCCGGGCCGCACGGCGCGACCTCCGACACCCACTCGATCCTGGTCAACCGCGTCTCCTACCTGCTGGACCTGCACGGGCCGAGCGAGCCGGTCAACACCGGGTGCTCCAGCTCCCTGGTCGCCCTGCACCGCGCCGCCGAGGCCATCCGGGCCGGGGAGTGCGAGATCGCGGTGGCCGGAGGGGTGAACCTGCTGCTGTCCCCCGAGGACCACGCGCTGCTCAGCGAGGCCGGGATGCTCAGCCCCACCGGCCGGTGCCGGTCGTTCGACTCGGCCGCCGACGGGTTCGTCCGCGGTGAGGGCATCGGCGTCGTGGTCCTCACCTCCCGCCGCCGCGCCGAGGAGCACGGGCACCCGGTGCGCGGCTGGCTGCTCGGCAGCGCCGTCAACCACGGCGGGCGGGCCCGCTCCCTGACCGCGCCGAACCCGGTGGCCCAGGCCGACCTGATCGTGCGGGCGCACCGCCGCGCGGGCGTCGACCCGGCGACCGTCGGCTACGTCGAGACCCACGGCACCGGCACCGAGCTCGGCGACCCGGTCGAGATCAACGGGCTCCTGCGGGCCTTCCGCGAGCTGCGCGGCGGCGAGTGGTCCGGGCCGCCGCACTGCGGTCTCGGCGCGGTCAAGGCCAACATCGGGCACCTCGAATCCGCCGCCGGGATCGCGGGCGTGCTCAAGGTGCTGCTGGCGATGCGGGACGCGACGCTGCCGCCGCTGGCGCACCTGACCGAGCGCAACCCGCACCTGCGCCTGGACGGCGGCCCGTTCTTCCTGGTGGACCGGGCGCGGCCGTGGCCGGGTGACGGGCCGCGCCGCGCCGGGGTGAGCTCCTTCGGCTACGGCGGGGTGAACGCGCACGTCGTGCTGGAGGGCGCCCCACCGCCACCACCCGCCCCCGCGACGGCCACCCCGCGCGCGTTCCCGCTGTCCGCGCACACCCCGGAAGCGCTGGCGCGCCGCGCCGCCGACCTGCACCACCACCTCGCCACCCACCCGGACCTGGCGCTCGCGGACGTGGCGCACACCTTGCAGGTGGGCCGGGACGCCATGGCGCACCGCCTGGTCGTCGTCGCGGCGGACCGGGAGCGGCTGGTCGCCGCGCTGCGCGCCGCGGAGGAGGGCACCGGGCACGACGGTCTGATCCGGCCCGGGGAGACCGCCCCCGCCGGGTCCGCGCCGCACGACGATCCCCGGGCGCCGCTGCGGGAATGGGTGGCGGGCGGCGAGATCGACTGGGCGGTGCGCGGCGACCGCGGCAGGCTGGTACCGCTGCCCACCTACCCGTTCGCCCGACGCCGGTGCTGGTTCACCGCGGACGAGAACGCCCCCGAGCGGGGTGGCGCACCGGCCGCCGAGTCCACTTCGGACGGGGACGCCGATCCCCGGCCCGGCACCTACGTCCCCTCCTGGGCGCCGTGCCCGCCCCCGCGCCGCGAGCCGGGTGGGGGAGTGCTCTGGCTCGTCGCCGAGGCAGGCGCCGAGGCCCTGGCCGAGGCCGTGACCGCCACCCGAGGAACGGACCTCGTCGTTCGGCTGCGCCCCGAGGAGCTGCACGAGGACCGCCTGGCGGAACTGCCCGCACCGGCCGAAGTGCACGTCCTGCCCGCGCTCACCGGCAGCGGGGGACTCGCCGGGCTGCTGGCCGGGCGCGAGGCCACCGGGACGCACGCCCTGTTCCGCCTGGTCCAGCACCTGGCCCGGCGCCCGGCGCCCGGCGAGCTGCGGCTGGTCCTGGGCACCGCCGACGCGACCACCGCCGGACCGGTGCTCGATCCGTGGGCCGCCGCCGCGCGGGGACTGCTGAAGTCCGTGCGCCGCGAGTGCGAGGGCTGGCGGGTGACCTCGGTCGACTTCGCCGCGGCCGACGTGCGGGCCGACCCCACCGGCACCGCGCGGGACCTGCTGTCGCTGGAGGCGGGCGAGTTCGCCCGCCGCGGCGGGCGGTGGTGGCGGCCCGAGCTGCGCCCGGCGCACCCGGGCGGGAGCGGGCCGTGGCGCCCCGGCGGGTGCTACCTGATCGTCGGCGGCACCGGGGACCTCGGTCTCGATCTGGCCGAGCACCTGGTGGGCAACCACGGCGCCCGCGTCGGGCTCGTCAGCCGCTCGGCGCCCGGTGGCGCGCAGCGGGCGCGGATCGCCGCGTTCGACCCGGCCGGGGACCACGTGCTGCACGTGGCCGCCGACGCCACCGACCCGGCGGCGCTGCGCGGCGCGGTCGCCGAGGTGACCGCGCGCCTCGGCGACCTGCACGGCGCGGTGCACGCGGCCAACGACCTGCGGGACGGGGCGCTGGCCTCGCTCGACGAAGCGGCGCTGCGGGCCGGGCTGGCGAAGGCCCGCGCCACCGCCGTGCTCGCCGACGCCGTCGCCGGGCTGCGGCTGGACTTCCTGCTGCTGTGCTCGTCGGTGCAGTCGTTCCTCGGCAACCCCGGCCAAGCCCCGTACGCGGCGGCGTCGGCCTGCCAGGACGCCTTGGCGCACGCGGTGGCCGCGGAGCTCGGCTTCCCGGTGCACGTCGTGAACTGGGGCGCCTGGGCCGGTTCCGAGCTGGCCGTGCGGCACGCGCGGCGGCTGCGCAGCGCCGGGGTGCGCCCCCTCTCCCCGGCGGGCGGATTCGCCGCCCTGGAAACCCTGATCGGACAGCGGGAGGTTCAGGTGGCAGTGGTGTCCGGCGAGTCCGGGTTCCTGGCCGAGCTGGGCGTGCGGGACGACCGCCCAGGCGGGGAGGCGGCCCCGGAGTGGCTGCCGGCGTTCCGGGCGGAGCTGCACGAACTGGTCCGCGCCGTCGCCGGAGCGGGAGCGGCCGAACTGACCCCGGCGACCGAGCTGCGGCTGTTCGGCTTCGACTCGATCACCTACACCACGCTGAGCAACCGGGTGCGCGAGATCTACGACCTCGACGTGACACCCGCGTCGTTCTTCGGCGCGGCCACCTCGGGCGAGCTGGCCGACAAGCTCGCCCGCGACCACGGCGCCGACCTCGCCCGGCACCACGCGGCGGGCGCCCCGGCCGAACCGGAACCGGCCCGCCCGGCACCCGAGCACCCGGGACCCCAGCGCCCGGGGCCCGAGCGCGCGCCCGCCGCCGCCGAGCCCCGCGATGCCGACCGCGGCGAGGTCGCCGTGGTGGGCATGGCGGGGATGCTGCCCGGCTGCACCGGCCTCGACGAGTTCTGGGCGCGCCTGCTCGCCGGGGACGACCTGGTCACCGAGGTGCCCGCCGACCGGTGGGACTGGCGGCGCCTGCACGGGGAACCGGCACCGGGCGAGTTCCGCACCACCGCCCGGTGGGGCGGTTTCCTGCCGCGCGTCGACCTGTTCGACCCGCTGTTCTTCGGGATCTCCCCGGCCGAGGCCGCCGCGATGGACCCCCAGCACCGGCTCGTGCTGCAAGCGGCGTGGAGCGCGGTCGAGGACGCCGCGATCCGGCCCTCCGCGCTGGCCGGGACCGACACCGGGGTGTTCCTCGGCTGCGGCACCTACGACTACTTCGAGGTGCAGCACGCCTTCGAGACCCCACCGGACGGCTACCAGACCGTGGGGCGCGCGCACGCGATGCTGGCCAACCGCGTCTCCTACCTGCTGGACCTGCGCGGGCCCAGTGAAACCATCGACACCGCCTGCTCCTCGTCGCTGGTGGCGCTGCACCGGGCCGCCGAAGCGATCCGGCTCGGCGACTGCGAGCTGGCCTTCGCCGGCGGGGTCAACGTGCTGGCCTCCCCGACGCTGTTCGTGGACATGAGCCAGGCCGACATGCTCAGCCCGCACGGCAGGTGCCGGACCTTCGACGCCTCCGCCGACGGCATCGCCCGCGCCGAAGGGGTCGGCGTCGTCCTGCTCAAGAGGCTGTCGGCGGCGCTCGCCGACGGCGACGTGATCCACGGCGTGCTGCGCGGCAGCGCCGTCAACCACGGAGGCCGGACCAACTCGCTGACCGCGCCCAACCCGGACGCGCAGGCCGCGTGCATCGTGCGCGCGCACCGCCGGGCCGGCACCGACCCCCGCCGGGTCAGCTACGTCGAGACCCACGGCACCGGCACCGAGCTCGGCGACCCGGTCGAGATCAACGGCCTGCGCTCCGCCTTCGACCAGCTCTACCGGGACCAGGAGGCGGCCGTGGGCGAACCGCACGTGGCCCTGGGCGCGGTCAAGAGCAGCACCGGTCACCTCGAAGCGGGCGCCGGGATCACCGGGCTGCTCAAGGTGCTGCTGGCGATGCGCCACGACGCGCTGCCCGGCAACCTGCACATCGAACGGGTCAACCCGCACATCAAGCTCGACGGCAGCCCGCTGCGGATCCTCCGCGACGCCGAGCCCTGGCCCCGCCCCGACGGCGGGGAGCGGATCGCCGGGGTCAGCTCGTTCGGGCTCGGCGGGGTCAACGCGCACGTGGTCGTCTCGGACGCCCCCGCGCGGCCCCCGGCCCCCGCGCCGGACGGGCCGGAGCTGTTCGTGCTCTCGGCGAAGGACCCCGAGCGGCTGCGCGCCTACGTCGAGCGGATCGTGCGGTGGCTCGGTTCCGGTGCCGCCGACGGGACCGGTCTGCCCGCGCTGTGCCGCACCGCGCAGGCCGGGCGGGACCCGATGCCCGCCCGGCTGGCCGTGGTCGCCGCCGACCTGCCCGGACTGCGCCACGACCTGACCGAGTGGCTCGCCGGGCGCGACGCGCCCGCCGTGCGCACCGGGCAGGTGCGCCGGCCCGGTGACCCCACCGCCGAGCTGCTCGACGGACCGGAGGGCGCCGCCTACCTGCGCGCCCTGGCCGCGGCGCGCAGGCTCGACAAGCTCGCCGTGCTCTGGACGGGCGGGATCGACCTGGACTGGGAGCTGCTGCGGCCCGCTGGAGCGCCGAGCCGGGTGCCGATGCCGACCTACCCGTTCGCCGAGGAGAGCTACTGGATCACCCCCGGCGAACGGTTCCGCTCCACCGGCGCGCCCCGGCAACCCGAACCCGAACCGGAACCGGAACCAGCACCGGCGCCCGCCCCCGAAGCCGAGCCCGAACCGGCGCCCGCGGTCCCCGCGCGGTCACCGGGGCAGGCCGACCGGGTGCGGGAGCGGATCACCGCGCTGCTCGCCGGGCACCTCGGCATGGACCCCGCGCGGCTGCGGCCGGACCGGGCCGTGGCCGAGTACGGGGTGGACTCGCTGGGGCTGCGGCGGCTGAGCAGGCGGCTGTCGGCCGAGCTGGAGATCGACATCCCGGCGCGGCTGCTGACCACCGGCCGCACGATCAGCGCCATCACCGCTGACCTCCTCGACCGGATCGACGCCCCACCGGCCCCGGCGGCCCCACCGGCCCCGGCGGCCCCACCGGCCCCGGCGGTCACCGCGCCACCAGACCCCGAGCCCGCGACCGCCCCGGACGCGGCCGTCGAGTCCGACCGGATCGCGCCGCTGCTGGCGGACCTGCGCGCCGGACGCCGCACCGTGGCCGAGGCCGTCACCGAGCTGCGCGGGGGAGGGCTCCGATGACCGCCCAGCTGCACGAGGTGCTCGCCGCCGTGGCCGACGGCCGGATCAGCGACGACGTGGCCGAGCCGCTGCTGCGCGCCCGCGCCGGGCACGCCACCCCGGCGCGGACGGGGGAACCCGAGGGCGAGCCCTATCCGCTCAGCCGGGGCCAGGCGGCGCTGTGGGCGATCCACCAGCGCGACCCCGCGACCACCAGCTACAACCTGCCGCTGGGCCTGTGGCTCGCCGCCGACGCGCGGCTGGACCTGCTGGAGCGGGCGCTGGCCGCGGTGGTGCGCGGACGACCCGGACTGCGGATCTCGGTGAGCGACGGCGACGGCGGACCCCGGCAGCGCGTCCTCGACCGCGGACTGGAGGTGGAGCGGATCGACTGGTCGCACCTGACCGACCGCGAGTTCACCGACCGGGTGCGGCAACGGGTCGAGGTGCCCTTCGACCTGGAGCACGACCCGCTGTACCGGGCCGCGCTGCTCGCCGCACCCGGCGGGAAGCAGCTGCTGCTGCTGGTGTTCCACCACCTGATCACCGACGGAATCTCCAGCCACCTGCTGCTGCGCGACATCACGAGCGGTTACGCGGCGCTGGTGGCCGGAGCGGAACCCGTGCTGCGGCCACCGGCGGCGGAGTACCGCGACTTCGTCCGCTGGCAGCGGGAGGCGCTGACCGGCCCCGGGTTCCAGCGGCACCGGGAGCACTGGCGCGACCGGCTGGCCGGTTGCTCCAGCACCCCCGTGCTCGACGCGCTGACCGACCGGGCCCGCGCGGGCGACGACGCCCGCGGGCGGGGCGACCTGGTGCAGCTGCGGATCGACGGGCACGAGTGGCACCGCGTCCTGGACACCGCCCGCGCGTTCGGGGTCACCGCCTTCAGCGTGGTGCACGCCGCCTTCACCGCCCTGCTGCACCGCGCGAGCGGGCAGCGGGACATCGGCGTGCTGGTGCCCACCGACGGCCGGCCGGAGCACCGCTTCGACGACACCACCGGCTACCTGATCAACCCGGTGGTGCTGCGCACCACCTGCGACCCGGGCCGCACCGGGCGACAGCTGATCGACGCCACCCACGAGGCGATGCTCGACGCCGAGGACCACGGCGGCCTGCCGTTCGCGGCCGTCGTCGACGAGCTGCGGCGCCACGACCCGGCAGCGGCCTTCGACATCGGCTTCTACCTCCAGCACGGCGTCGGCGCCGATCAGGACATGGCCGCCGGGCAGAGCCTGTTCACCGACGCGATGGAGCTCACCCAGCTCGGCGAGAACGACCTGGTCGTGGAGATCGTGGTGCGCGGCGAGGGTGCGCTGCTCTACCTCAAGTACGCCCAGGACGTCTTCGACCGCGCCACCGCGCAACGGCTCGCCGAGCACTACCGCCTGGTCCTGGCCGGAATCGTCGCCGACCCCGACCGCCCGATCAGCTCGATCCCGCTGGCGACCCCCGCCGAAGCCGCCCTGCTGCGGCGGGCCAACGACACCGCCGCGCCGCTGCCGGACGCGGGCACCGCGGCCGAGCTGGTGCTGGCCCGCGCGGCCGAGCACCCCGGTCGGCCCGCGCTGGTGGACGCCGACCGGCAGCTCAGCTACGGGGAACTCGCCCAGCGGGTGCGCCGCTGCGCCGCCGCGCTGCGCGAGCGGGGCCTGGGCGCCGGCCGGACCGTCGGGCTGCTGCTGGACCGCCGCGCCGACCTGGTCGTGGCGATGCTGGCCACCCAGCTGACCGGGGCCGCCTACGTGCCGATGGACCCGGAGTTCCCGGCCGCGCGCTTGGCGTTCATCGCCACCGACGCCGCGCTCTCCGCGCTGGTGGTGGATGCGGCCTCGGCCGACCGGCTGCCGGCGGAGGCGCCGGGCGCGCGCGTCCGGGTCGACGAGCTCGTCGACGAGACCGGCTCCGGCTCCGGCTCCGAACCACCGACCGGGTCAGGTGGGCTGGACCAGCTCGCCTACGTCCTCTACACCTCGGGTTCCACCGGCACCCCCAAGGGCGTCGAGGTCACCCACGGCAACCTGCTCAACCTGCTGGCCGCGATGGCGCGACGACCCGGTTTCGGCCCCGCCGACCGGATGCTGGCGCTGACCACCGCCGGGTTCGACATCTCCGCGCTGGAACTGCTGCTGCCGCTGACCACCGGAGGGCTGCTGCACATCGCCCCGGCCGAGGTGGTCGGGGACGGGGCCGCGCTGGCGGCGCTGATCGACGAGTCCGCCCCCACCGCCGTGCAGGCCACCCCCGCCACCTGGCGCCTGCTGCTGGCAGCGGGGTGGCGCGGCCGGATCCGCGGCCGCCTGCTCTGCGGAGGGGAGGCGCTGCCCCGGGACCTGGCCGACGCGCTGCTGGGCAGGGCCGAGCAGGTGTGGAACATGTACGGCCCCACCGAGACCACGATCTGGTCCTCGGCGGGCCGGGTCCGCTCCCACGGCCCGGTGACCGTCGGCACCCCGATCGCCAACACCACGTTCCGGGTGCTGGACGCCGACGGCGCCGAGGTCCCCTTCGGGGCGCGCGGCGAGCTGCACATCGGTGGCGCGGGCGTGGCCGCCGGCTACCGCGGCCGCCCCGAGCTGACCGCCGAGCGCTTCGCGCACGACCCCGCCACCGGGCAGCGGCTGTTCCGCACCGGTGACCTGGCGCGCTGGGAACCCGACGGGTCGCTGCGGCTGTTCGGCCGCACCGACCGGCAGGTGAAGCTGCGCGGCTACCGCATCGAACTCGGCGAGGTCGAGGACGCGGTGCGCGGCACCGGCCTGGTCCGGGACGTCCGCGTGCTGCTGCGCGAGCAGGACGACGGGCACCGGGAGCTGGTGGCGTTCCTGCTGGCCGACGCCGACCCCGGACCGCGCCTGCGAGACCGCCTCGCCGAGCTGCTGCCCTCGTACATGGTCCCGGCCCGGCTCGCGGTGCTGCCGGAGTTCCCGGAGACGCCGAACGCGAAGGTGGACCTCGCCGCGCTCGCCGGGATGGACCCGGGTCCCGCCGCGCCGCGGCCCGCCCGCGCGGCGCCGCACCGGGACGCGGAGCTGGTGGGGGAGCTGCGCCGGATCGCCGCGGACATCGCCGGCGCGGCGCGGGAGCAGATCCCGCTGGACCGCCCGCTGGGCGAGTCCGGGTTCGATTCGATCCGGTTCACCCGCTTCAGCAGCGAGATCGGGGACCGGTTCGGGGTGCGGGTGGCGCCCACCGCGTTCTACGCGCACCCCACCCTGACCGGCCTCGCCGCCCACCTCGGCACCGCGTTCCCGGACGCGTTCACCGCCCGGGGGCCGGATCCCGGGACCGCGGCGGCACCGCCCGGCCCGGCCGGGTACCCGCCGGTGGCGATCGTGGGCATCGGCGCGCGGTTGCCCGGCTCGGACGACCTCGACGAGTTCTGGGGGCATCTGGAGGCCGGGCGCGACCTCATCCGCCCCTATCCCGTCGAGCGGGGGTTCGCCGCGCGCCTGTTCGGCGACGAGCCGGAGTTCCGCGGCGCGTTCGTGCGCGACGTGGAGTCCTTCGACGCCGCGGCGTTCCGCATCTCCCGGCGGGAGGCGGCGCAGATGGACCCGCAGCAGCGGCTGCTGCTGCACGCCGCGCAGGAGGCGGTGCTCGACGCCGGGCACGCCCCGGCCAGCCTGGCCGGGAGCCGCACCGGGGTGTTCGTCGGGCTCAGCGGGTCCGACTACCGCGACCTCGTGGGGCCGGACGCGGCGCGGGCCGGGGACCACTTCCTGCTCGGCAACGTGCCCTCGATCGCGGCGAACCGGATCTCCTACGTCTTCGACCTGCACGGCCCCAGCGCCACCTGCGACACCGCCTGCTCCAGCTCGCTGGTCGCGCTGCACCGGGCCGCCCGGTCGCTGCAACTCGGCGAGTGCGACGCGGCGCTGGCCGGCGGGGCGAACCTGCTGCTGGCGCCCTACGGATTCGCCGGGCTGAGCAGGGCGGGGATGCTCAGCCCCGACGGCCGCTGCAAGACCTTCGACGCCCGCGCCGACGGCTACGGGCGGGGCGAAGGGGTCGTGCTGCTCATGCTCAAGACCCTCGATCGCGCCCTGGCCGACGGTGACCCGGTGCACGCGGTGCTGATCGGCTCCGCGGAGAACCACGGCGGACGCACCCACTCGCTCACCGCCCCCAGCCCGCGGGCGCAGGCCGAGGTGGTCCGCGCCGCCCACCGGGCGGCGGCGGTCCCGCCCGACTCGATCGACTACCTGGAGGCCCACGGCACCGGGACCCGGCTCGGCGATCCGATCGAGATCGACGGACTCGCGGCGGCGTTCGCCGAGCTGTACGCGGAGTGGGGGACACCGGTGCGCGCCGGACGCACCGGGATCGGCTCGGTCAAGACCAACATCGGCCACCTGGAGTCGGCCGCCGGAGCGGCCGGGGTGGTGAAGGTCGTGCTGGCGATGCGCCACCGCACCCTGCCGGGAATGGCGGGCGCGCTGCGGCCGAACCCGATGATCGACCTGGCCGGCAGCCCGTTCCGGCTGCACGAGCGGACCTCGGCGTGGGACGGCGGCACGAGTCCGCGCCGCGCCGGGGTCAGCTCGTTCGGCATGGGAGGCAGCAACGTGCACGTGGTGCTGGAAGACGCACCGCAGGAGAGAGGGAACGCGCGATGACCACGGCGAACGGATCGCAGGCCCGGCACGTGGTCGTGCTCTCCGCCGGAGGCGAGCAGCAGCTCGACCGGTACGCGGCGCGGATCCGGGACTGGGCCGCCGGGAACCCCGGGGCCGAGCTGTCCCGCGTCGCCCACACGCTGCAGGTGGGACGGGACGCCCTGGAGCACCGGCTGGCGGTGGTCGCCGGAACGCTCGCGGAGCTGGCCGAGCGGTTGCGCACCGGCGACGGCGCGCACCGGGGCCTCGCCCGGCGGGACGGCGGTGTCCCGCTCGACCCGCGCGCGCTGGACCCCGCGGAGCTGGCGCGGCAGTGGGTGGCGGGCGCCGAGGTCGACTGGCTCGCACCGCACCAGGACGCCACGCCGCCCGCGCGGCTCTCGCTGCCCACCCCGCCCGGGGTGCACCGCGAGTACTGGATCGACCCGCCCGAGTCCGGGGACGCGCCGCCGGACGCGGTGCGGGTGCTCACCGGCGACGAGTTCTACCTGCGCGACCACGTCCTCGGAACCGCGCGCGTGCTGCCCGCCGTGGCCAGCCTGGAGTTCGCCGTCGCCGGGGCCGCCCGCGCCGGGCACCGGGTCACCGGGATCGCGCACGTCATGTGGGCGCGGCCCGTGGTGGTCGGCGACGAGCCCGCGACGATCCGGGTCAGCTACCGCCCGGTGCCCGACGGGCTGTCCTACGAGCTGCGCCGGGACGACGCCGACGGCGCGCTGTGCGCGACCGGCACCCTCCGGAGCACCCCCGCGGAGCAGCCGTCACCGGTCGATCCGGCCGCGATCCGCGAGCGCTGCGCCCGCAGCACCAGCGGCGAGGAGTGCTACGCGGAGTTCACCAGGCTCGGCGGCGGCTACGGGCCGAGCCTGCGCGGGCTGCGGTCGGTGCGGCACCGGCCGGGGGAGGCGCTGGCCGAGGTCGCGGTGCCCGCGGCCGCCGACGCACCGCTCGACGGGTTCACCCTGCACCCCTCGCTGCTGGACGCGATGTTGCAGACGGCGCTGTGGACGGCGGAGCAGCCGGGAGCGGTCGGCGAGCGGGAGCTGCCGTTCTCGGTCGGCTCCGTGGAGTGGTTCGGCCCGCTGCCCCGGAGCGGTCTCGTGCACGCGGTGGCCACCGGCGACGCCCACGAGATCGCGCTGCTGGACGACGAGGGCCGGGTCGCGGTGCGGATGCGGGAGGTCGTCACCCGCGCCACCGGGCAGGCGGGTCCCGGTGCGCAGCAGCCGCGGACCGAGCTGCTCGCGCAGCGCTGGCGGCCCGAACCGGCCGGGACCGCCGAGACCCCGCCGGGCGAGGTGGTCGTCATCGGGGCCGCGCTGGCGGAGCTGCTGCGGCCCACTCCGCTGGGCCGCGTCGGGTTCCGCACCGAGGAGCCCGGCGAACCGGTCGGCGGCCTGACCGGGTCCCAGCCGCTGCTGGTGCTCGCCGACGGCGACACCACCGGCGACCCGTTCGAGACCACCACCGCGTTCTTCCGCTCGTGGGTCGCCCGCGGCGACCGGCGCCCGGTCCGGCTGCTGCACCTGCACCGGCGCAGCGGAGACGTCACCGATGCCCGGCACGCGGCGCTGGACGGGCTGGCGCGCACCATCGCCCGGGAGCACCCGGACTTCCTGCTCGGCGTGATCACCGCCGAGGACACCACCGAGCTCGGCGCGCTGCTTTCCGCCGAAGCCGCCGGTGACCACGCCTTCCAGGTCCGCTGCACCGGCGGTCGCCGCGAGGTCCCGGCCTGGGAACCGGTCGCGATCACCGGCCAGGCGGCACCGCCGCGCCCCGACGGCACCTACCTGATCACCGGTGGCACCGGGGCGATCGGCCGGGCGCTGGTGGAGCACCTGGGCGATCGGGGCCGGTTCGTGCTCACCGGCCGGTCGACGGTCGCCGACCTCGCCGAGCTGCGCGCCGTTGGGGCGCGGGTGCACCACTACCCGGCCGACCTCGGCCGCCCGGGCGCGGCCGCGGAGCTGGTGCGGCAGGTGCACGACGACCTCGGCCCGCTGCACGGGGTGCTGCACCTGGCGGGCACCACCCGGGACTCGCTGCTGGCCCGCAAGACCGACGCCGAGATCGCCGAGGTGCTGGGGCCGAAGGTGCGCGGCACGGTCGAGCTGGACCTGGCCACCGCGCGGGACCCGCTGGAGTTCTTCGTGCTGTTCTCCTCGCTGTCCGGTGCGGCGGGCACTCCCGGGCAGGCCGACTACGCCTACGCCAACCGGTTCCTGGACGACTTCGCCCGGTGGCGCCGCGAGCAGGACAGGCCCGGCCGCACCCTGTCGCTGCTGTGGCCGCTGTGGGCGGAGGGCGGGATCCGCGCGGACGCCGACGACGCCACCCAGCAGCGCCTGGCGCAGCGGATCGGGCTGCGGCCGCTGCCCACCCCGGAGGCGCTGGCCGCGTTCGACACCGCGCTGCGCCACGACGGGGACCACCTCCTCGTCGCCCACGGCGACCCCCACCGGCTGCGCGGGGTCCTCGACGCCCGCGTGCCCGCGCCCGGCCCCCGCGCGGAGCCCGCGCCCTCGACCGTTGACCTGCGCGGACCCGCCGAGGACCTGCTGCGCGGCGTGCTGGCCGAGGTCTTCGACGTGGCCGCCGAGGAGATCGAGCCGGACGCGGCGTTCGAGCTCTACGGCATCGACTCGCTGCTGATCATGGACCTGACCCGGCGGCTGGAGGAGCACTTCGGCTCGCTGCCCAAGACGCTGTTCTTCGAGTACCAGGACCTCGCCGCGCTGACCGGCTACTTCCTGGACCGGCACGGCGACCGGCTCGCCGAGCTGCTCGGCCCCCGGGTGCCCGCCCCCGTCCAGGTGGCGGAGCCGCCGCCCGCGGCGGACCCCGTCCCCGCCGAGCCCCGCCCGGCAGGCACCCCGGAACCGATCGCGATCATCGGGGTCGCCGCCCGGTTCCCGGGATCCCCCGGGCTGGACGGCTTCTGGGCCGACCTGCGGGCCGGGCGCGACCTGATCACCGAGATCCCGCCGGAGCGCTGGGACTGGCGCGACTACGACCAGGCGACCCCGGCCGACCGGGCCGCCGAGTACAGCAGGTGGGGCGGTTTCCTCGACGGCGTCGAGGAGTTCGACCCGCTGTTCTTCGGCATCTCGCCCCGCGAGGCCGAGATCATCGACCCGCAGGAGCGGCTGTTCCTGCAAACGGCGTGGCACACCGCCGAGAACGCCGGCTACACCCGCGCCGAGCTGCGGGCCCGCCGCACCGGGGTCTACGTGGGCGCGATGTACACGCTCTACCAGCTCTACGAGGGCGAGGACGGGCGCATCGCCGCCTCCTCCTACGCGGCCATCTCCAACCGGGTCTCCTACACGCTCGGCCTCACCGGCCCGAGCCTGGCCGTGGACACCATGTGCTCGTCGGCGCTGAGCGCGATCCACCTGGCCGTGCGCGATCTGCGCTCCGGGGACGCCGAACTCGCCCTCGCCGGCGGGGTCAACCTGCACGTGCACCCGTACAAGTACCGGTTCCTCGGGCAGGGCGGGTTCACCTCCAGCGACGGGCGCTGCCGCAGCTTCGGCGAGGGCGGCGACGGCTACGTGCCGGGGGAGGGCGTCGGGGCGGTGCTGCTCAAGCCGCTGGCCGCCGCGCGCCGGGACGGCGACCACGTGCACGGCGTCATCCTGGCCAGCGGCGTCAACCACGGCGGCCGCACCAACGGCTTCACCGTGCCCAACCCGGTCGCGCAGGGCGACCTCATCGCGGGCGCGCTGCGGGAGTCCGGGATCGACCCCGGTTCGCTGGGCTACCTGGAAGCGCACGGCACGGGCACGGCGCTCGGCGACCCGGTGGAGATCCGGGGCCTGGGTCGCGCGTTCGGCGACGCCGACCTGCCGCCCGGTGGCCTGCCGATCGGCTCGGTCAAGGCCAACGTCGGGCACCTGGAATCCGCCTCCGGCATGGCCGGGCTGTGCAAGGTGCTGCTGCAGCTGCGCCACCGCGAACTGGTGCCCTCGATCCACGCCGAGGAGCTCAACCCGAACATCGACTGGGACGAGGTCCCCTTCGCGGTGCAGCGCGCGGTGGCGCCCTGGCACCGCCGCGACGAGCTGCCGCTGCGGGCCGGGATCAGCTCGTTCGGCGCGGGCGGCGCCAACGCGCACCTGATCGTCGAGGAGCACCGCCCGCACCGGACCCCGCGCGCGGCGACCGGCCCGTGGCTGTTCCCGCTGTCGGCGAAGACGCCGGAACGGCTGCGGGTGCTGGCCGCCGAGCTCGCCGACTTCCTGGAGGGCGAGCCGCCGGGCGACTCAGCCCGGCTGGCCGACGTGGCGCACACCCTGGCCGTGGGCCGGGAGGAGTGCCCGGACCGGATGGTGGTGCTGGCCTCCTCGGCGCCGGAGCTGGTCTCCCGGCTGCGCGCGGGCGACGGGGACGGGGTCTGGAGCGGTACCGCCCGCGGCCGATCCCGCCGGACGAGCCCGGACGGCGACGACCCCGCCGCTCTCGCCCGGGCGTGGGTGTCGGGATCCCCGGTGGACTGGCCCGGCGCGGGAGCGGCCGACCGGTGCCGCGTGCCGCTGCCCGGCTACCCGTTCGAACGGATCCGGTGCTGGATCACCCCCGGCACCGGGGCCCTGTGGCGGCCGGCCGGCGCGGCCGGCCACCCCCTGCTGGGCTCGATCGACCCGGCCGGGAGCCTCGACGGGCTCGCCTTCCGCAGCACCTTCGGGCCGGACCACCCGCTGATCACCGATCACCGCGTGGGCTCGTCCCGGCTGCTGCCCGGTGCGGCGGTGCTGGAGATGGCGCTGGCCGCCGCCGCCGAGGCCGGGATCCCGGCGCCCGCGCTGCGCGGCGTGCGCTGGCTGCGCCCGCTCGTGGTGACCGACGCCGAGCGGGCGGTCCGGCTGCGGCTGTCCCGCGGCGGGGAGCGGATCGCCTTCGCCCTGCTCGACGACTCCGGCGCGGAGCTGGCCGGGGGAGAGGTGATCTCCGACCCGGTCGCCGACGACGAGGAGGTGGACCTCGACGCGCTGCGGCAGCGCTGCCCGCGGCGGCACGACGCGGCGCGGCTGTACGCGGACCTGGCCGAGCACGGGCTCGTCTACGGCCCTTCGCTGCGCGGCGCCGAGCAGGTCGCCACCGGCGGCGGTGAGGCCCTGGTGCGCCTCGTCGTCCCGGCCGGCGGGCTGGACGGCTGCGGGCTGCACCCGGCCGCGCTCGACAGCGCCCTGCACGCCCTGGGCGTGCTGCGCGACCGCACCGCCGGTCCGGCGATGGTGCCGTTCGCGGCGGCCTCGGTCGAGCTGCGGCACCCGGTGCCGCGCCGCTGCCACGCCCACGTGCGCCCCGCCGGGGCCGATCGCTACGACGTGGTGCTGCTCGACGACGGCGGCACCGTGCTGGCGCGGGTCCGGGACCTCGCGCTGCGCCCGGCCGCCGGCGCCGAGCGCCCGGCCGCGGCGGAACCGGCCGCTCAGGATCCCGAGCTCGACGGTCTCGTGTTCGCCGCCGAGTGGGTCGCGCGGCCCGGCGAACCGGTCGCGCCCGCGCCCGGCGGGCTCTGGGTGATCGCCGAGCCGGAATCCGCGGTGGCCGAGGCGATCGTCGCCTCGGCGGACGGACCCGCATCGCGGCTCGCACCGCGGCGGCTGGACGCCGCGCGGGACCTGCCGCTGCCCGCCGAGATCCACTGGCTCGCCGGATCCGGTGCCGCCCGCACCGACGACCCGGACGCGCTGGAGACCGCGCAGCGCAGCGGTGTGCTCGGGCTGTTCGGTCTGGTGAAGTCGCTGCTGGCGCGCGGCGCGTCGGCTCACCGGCTGCGGATCGTCGTCGGCACCACCGACGCCTGCCCGGTTCCGGGGCACCCGGTGCACCGGCCGTTCGCGGCGAGCCTGCACGGGTTCGCCCTCTCCCTCGCCCAGGAGCTCCCGGACTGGCAGGTGGTGGTGGCCGACCACGGCAGCACCGACGACCCCATCCAGGTGGCCCGCGCGCTGCGCACCCTGCCCCCGGGCGGGCCGCACGCCCTGCGCGGCGGGGTGGTGCACCAGCGCAGGTTGCGGCCGGTGCGCCCCACCCCGGGCCGCGCGGCGCTGCGCACCGGCGGGGTGTACGTGCTCCTCGGCGGGGCCGGGGGGATCGGGCTGGAACTCGCCGAGCGGCTGGCGCGGCGGTACCGGGCGCACGTCGTGCTGGTGGGCCGCAGCGAGCTGGACCCCGGGCGGCGCGACCGGATCGCCCGGGCCGAGGGCCTGATCACCTACCACCGCGCCGACGCGACCGATCCGACGGCGCTCGGCGAGGTCTTCGAGCGGGCCGAAGCCGCGCACGGGGCGGTGCACGGCGTCTTCCACGGCACCATCGTGCTGCGCGACCAGAGCATCGCGGCGATGCCGGAGGAGGCGTTCCGGGAGGCCTTGGAGGCCAAGACCCGCACCAGCGTGGCGATGCGGGCCGCTCTCGGCGCCCGCGAACCGGACTTCGTGGTGTTCTTCTCCTCGGCGGTGGCGCTGTCGGGCAGCGCGGGGCAGAGCAACTACGCGGCGGGCGCCGCGTTCGAGGACGCCTACGGCCACCACCTCGACGCCCGGCTGGGCACCTCGGTGCGGGTGGTGAACTGGGGCTACTGGGGCACCGTCGGCATCGTCGCCGACGAGGCGCACCGCGAGCGGCTGGCCGCCGCGGGCATCCACTCGCTGAGCCCGGACGAAGGGCTCAGCGCCCTCGAACACGTCCTCGCCGGCGACGAACCCCAGGTCCTGGTGATGCGCGCCGACCGGCAGGTGCTCGCCGCCGCCGGGGCGGACTTCGCCGAACCGGAGGCCCCCGAACCGGATGTCTCCGGCGACGGTGAGCTGGTCGCGGAGCTCGCCGCGCGCCCACCGGTGCCGCGGCTGCTCGGCCCGGAGGAGGACGACCGGCTCGACCGGGTGCTGCTGGACTGCCTGTGGGCGGAGTTCCGCGACCGCGGCGTCCCGTGGCCGGGGGAGCGGGACCTGCGGACGGCGTCGCTGGCGCAGCGCATCGGGGTGCTGCCCGAGCGGCGGCGGTTGTTCGCCGAGCTGATCCGGGTGCTGGCCGGGGGCGGCTACCTCACCGGCGCCGAGGGCTCCTACGCGGTGGCCGACCGGGCCCCGGAGCCGCCTGCGGCGCCGCGGGAGGAACTGGTGCGGCTGTGCGAGCGGACCCCGGCGCTGCGCGGCTTCGACCGGTTGCTGCTGCCCTGCCTGGAGAACCTGTTCCCGGTGCTGCGCGGCGAGGTGCGCGCCACCGACGTGCTGTTCCCCGGCGGCTCCAGCGAGCTGGTGGAGGGCGCCTACCGGGGCAGCCCGGTGGTCGACCGCGCCAACGAGCTGGTGGTCGGCGCCGTGCTGGACCACGTGCGGCGCGCGACCGGACCGGTGACGGTGCTGGAGATCGGCGCCGGGACCGGCGGCACCACCGCCGCCCTGCTGCCCGCCCTCGCGGACCGGCCGGTGCGCTACGTCTACACCGACCTCTCCCGGGCGTTCCTGCAGCACGGGCGCGCGCTGTTCGCCGAGCGGCACCCGTTCGTCGAGTTCCGGCCGCTGGACATCTCCCGCGACGTCGAACCGCAGGGGTTCGAGCCCGGCGGGGCGGATGTCGTGGTGGCCGCGAACGTGCTGCACGCGACCGAGGACCTGCTGGGCACCCTGCGCCAGGTCCGCCGGCTGCTGCGGCCGGGCGGGCGGTTGGTGCTCAACGAGGCGACGAGCAACGTGCTCACCGCGACGCTCACCTTCGGGCTGCTGGACGGCTGGTGGCTCAACCGGGACGAGCACCTGCGGCTGCCGGGGAGCCCGCTGCTGTCCGGCGCGGGATGGCGTTCGGCGCTGGCCGAGGGCGGATTCGGCCGCAGCCGCGCGCTGCCCGCCGACGAGGGCGGGGCCCAGCACGTCGTCGTGGCCGAGGCCACCCGTGCGGAAGCCGCCGCCGGGGCACCGGCCGCACCGCCCGCCGCGCCCGGGGCCGAGCCGGTCGCCGAACCGGAGGCGGCGGGCGACGGCCCCGAAGCCGCGGCGCAGGAACTGGTGCGCACCGCGTTCGAGGAGGTCCTCAGCGTCCCCGGGGACCGGCTGTGGCTGGACGAGACCTACGAGAACTTCGGCGTCGACTCGCTGACGGTCCCGCGCATCACCGACCGGCTGGCCAGCCAGGTCGGGGAGCTGCCCGCGACGCTGCTGTTCGAGCACCCGACCATCCGCCAGGTCGCCGCGCACCTGGTCGAGCGATACCCCGGCGCGTTCCGGGCCCCGGCGCCGAGCAGCCCCGCTCCCGCCACCGCCCCTCCGACCGCCCCAGCACCGGCCGCGGTCGCCGCTCCCGACCCGATGCCCTCGCGCGGGATCGCGGTCATCGGCGTCGCCGGCCGCTACCCGGCCGCTGCCGACGTCGAGGAGTTCTGGCGGAACCTCCGCGCCGGGCGGGACTGCGTCCGCGAGGTTCCCCCCGAGCGCTGGGACTGGCGCTCGGAATCCGATGTGGATGGTCATCCGGTCGGGCGCTGGGGTGGGTTCCTCGACGGCATCGACGAGTTCGACCCCCGGTTCTTCCAGCTTTCCAAGCACGAAGCCGAGCTCACCGACCCCCAGGAACGGCTGATGCTGCAAACGGCCTGGCACGCGCTGGAGGACGCCGGGTGCACCCGGTCCCGCCTGCGCGACCACCGGGTCGGCGTCTACATCGGCGTGATGTACGGCCACTACCAGCTGTTCGAGAACGAGCAGGGGCTCGCGGGCGGCATGGGATCGGCGTCGATCGCCAACCGGGTGTCCTACTTCTTCGACTTCGACGGCCCCAGCCTGGCCGTGGACACCATGTGCTCGTCCTCGCTGACCGCGGTGCACCTGGCGTGCCAGGCGCTGACGGCGGGCGAGATCGATCACGCCCTGGTCGGCGGGGTCAACCTGACGCCGCATCCCCGCAAGCACCGCCAGCTCGCCGCCGGCGGGTTCACCTCCAGCGACGGCCGGTGCCGCAGCTTCGGCGCGGGCGGGGACGGCATGGTGCCCGGCGAAGGTGTCGGCGCCGTGCTGCTCAAACCGCTGGCCGATGCCGAGCGCGACGGCGACCGGGTGCTGGGCGTGCTGCTGGGCTCCTCGGTCAACCACGGCGGCAAGACCGGCGGGTTCGCGGTGCCGAACCCGGCCGCGCAAGGCCGGTTGATCGGTGAGGCGCTGCGCGCCGCCCAGATCGCCCCGGGCGCGGTGTCCTACGTGGAGGCGCACGGCACCGGGACCGCGCTCGGCGACCCCACCGAGATCGCCGGGCTGACCCGCGCGTTCGGGACCGGGGCCGACGCGGCGGGACCGATCGCGCTGGGCTCGGCGAAGTCCTCCATCGGGCACCTGGAATCCGCGGCGGGCATCGCCGCGCTGACCAAGGTGCTGCTGCAGCTGCGGGAGCGGGAGCTGGTGCCGTCGCTGCACGCCGACCCGCCGCATCCGGACATCGACTGGTCGGCCACCCCGTTCCGGGTGCAGCGGGAGCGGGCCGCGTGGACCGGGGCGGCCCCGCTCGTGGCCGGGATCAGCGCGTTCGGCGCGGGCGGCTCCAACGCGCACCTGATCGTGGCCGAGCCGCCCGCACCGGCGCCGCCCCGGCAGCAGCGGCGCCGCGCGCGCCTGTTCCCCTTCTCCGCGCGCGACGCCGAGCGCCTGGACGAGGTCGTGCGCGGTGTCGCCGGAGCGCTGGCGGCGGCGGGGCCAGCGGACGAGGCGGTGCTCGCCGAACTGCTCGACCTGACCGGGGTGCCCGCCGAGCGGTCCGACGACCCGCTCGACGAGCTCGGCGTCGACCCGGCGACGGTCCTGCGGCTGCTGCGTCGCGGCAGCGGTGCGGTGCGGCCCGGCGCCCCGCACGCCGGCCTGAGCCTGCGCGGCCTGGCGGCCGAGCTCGGCGGCGCGGGCACCGGCGTCGACCTGGACCGGCTCGCCGGCACGCTCCAGCTCGGCCGGGAGCCGATGGCGCACCGGCTCGCCGTGATCGCCTCCGACGCGGCGGAGCTGGCCGCCCTGCTGGCGGACTTCCTCGCCGGGAGCCGCACCGCTGAACATCACGTCGGCATCGCGGACGAGGAACCGGTCCGGCGGCCCGTTCCCGCCGACCCGGACCTCGCCGAGCTGGCCCGCGCCTGGGTGCGCGGCGCCGAGCTCGACTGGGCGGGGCTGCACCCCGAGCGGCCGCGACCGATGTCGCTGCCGGGCTACCCGTTCGCGCGCACCCGCTGCTGGATCGACGCCGCGCCCGACCGCCGCCCGGGCGCACCGGAACCCGCCAGCGGAGGAACCGCCGAGGAACCGGTCCGCACCCGGGTGCTGGCCCTCCTC
Organism: Saccharopolyspora antibiotica; assembly: GCF_047200635.1. Taxonomy (NCBI): domain Bacteria; kingdom Bacillati; phylum Actinomycetota; class Actinomycetes; order Pseudonocardiales; family Pseudonocardiaceae; genus Saccharopolyspora; species Saccharopolyspora antibiotica. The sequence continues at coordinate 101,122 of NZ_JBJZOI010000011.1, forward strand.
GCCGAGGTCAGCGGCCACCCGGTCGACGAGATCGACCCGTCGGGCACCTTCCACGACCACGGACTCGACTCGCTGAGCCTGCTGAAGCTGGCGAACCGCGCCGGCGCGGAGTTCGGGATCCCGATCGGCCCGGACCAGCTGCTCGCCACGCCCACCGCTCGGGCGCTCAGCGACTGGCTGATCGCGAAGGGCGGCGTCCGCGCCCCCGAGCGGGCTGCCGCCTCCCGCACCTCCACCTCGGCCCCGGCGAACTCCGCGGACCCGATCGCGATCGTCGGCATGGCCGCGGCGCTGCCCGGCTCCGCCGACCTCCGGTCGTTCTGGGCGAACCTCGCGGCGGGTGCCGAGCTGATCTCGGAGGTCCCCGCCGACCGCTGGGACTGGCGCGCCGCCCACGGCGACCCGGCGGCGCGGCCCGGCAGCACCCGGATCACGCGGGCGGGCTTCATGCCGGGCGTGGACCGCTTCGACCCGCTGTTCTTCGGCATCTCCCCGCGCGAGGCGAAGTGGATGGACCCGCGGCAGCGGCTGCTGCTGCGCACCACGTGGAGCGCCCTGGAGGACGCGGGCATCGATCCGCACGCGCTGGCGGGCACCAGCACCGGGCTGTTCGTCGGAGCCGGAGCGTCGGAGTACGCCGAGCTGATCCAGCGGTCCGGGGTGGCCACCGACGCCTACGCCTCCACCGGGCTGACCCCGTCCATGCTGGCCAACCGGATCTCCTACCAGCTCGACCTGCGCGGCCCGAGCGAACCGGTGGACACCGCCTGCTCCAGCTCGCTGGTCGCGCTGCACCGGGCAGCGGAAGCGGTGCGGCTCGGGCACTGCGACACCGCCCTCGCCGGCGGGGTCAGCGTGCTGCTCGGGCCCGGTGCGTTCGCCTCGCTGGAGCAGGCCGGGATGCTCAGCCCCGACGGGGTGGGGCGGGCCTTCGCCGCCGACGCGGCCGGATACGTGCGCGGCGAGGGCGTCGGGGTCGTGGTGCTCAAGCGCCTCAGCCGCGCGCTCGCCGACGGCAACCCCGTGCACGGGCTGCTGCGCGGCACGGCGGTCAACCACGGCGGCCGGGCGAACTCGCCGACCGCGCCGAACCCGCTCGCCCAGGCCGAGGTGGTGGTGCGCGCGCACCGCGAGGCGGGAACGGACCCCGCCACGATCGGCCTGGTCGAGGCGCACGGCACCGGCACGGTCATCGGGGACCCGGCGGAGGTCAACGGACTGAAGCGGGCGTTCGCCGAGCTCTACCGCGACTGGGGGCATCCCGCCCCGGCAGGACCGCACTGCGCGCTCGGCGCGCTCAAGAACGTCATCGGCCACCTGGAACCCGCGGCGGGCATCGCCTCGGTGGTGCGGGTGCTGCTGTCGATGCGGCACGGCCGGTTCACCGGCAACCCGAACATCGGCGAGCTCAACCCGCACCTGGACCTCACCGGCTCGCCGTTCCACGTCCCGGTCGCGGCCCAGGGCTGGCCGCGCCCGGCCGACGGGGTGCCGCGCCGCGCCGGGGTGAGCTCGTTCGGATACGGGGGAGTGAACGCGCACGTGGTGCTGGAAGAACACCTGCCGGAGGACGACCAGGCGCGGGCGGGCGAGCCGGTGGTCTTCGCGCTCTCCGCGCGCGACCCGCAGCGGCTGCGCGCCTACGCGGAGTCCTTCCTCAGCAACGCCGCCGAGTGGGCGCACGACCTCGCGGGCACCGCCCGCACGCTGCACGTCGGCCGCCCCCGGCTGCCGCAGCGGCTGGCGTTCACCGCGCGGGACGGCGCCGAGGCGATCAGCCGCCTCCGCGAGTTCCTGGCCGGGGACGCGGCGGCGGTGCGCACCGGGCGCGTCGAGAACGCGGACGGCGCGGTGCACCCCGGGACGGACCCGGAGGGCATCGCCGCCGGGTGGGTGCTCGGCGCGGAAGCCGACTGGGACCGCCTGCCCACCGGCTCCGCGCGGATGCGCCCGCTGCCGACCTACCCGTTCGCCGCGGAACCGCACTGGTTCACCGAGCGGCGCGGCGGCGAGCTCAGCGAAGGCGAGCTCAGCTGGTTCCGCGCGGCCTGGACCGCCCGGGCCGCCCCGCCGGAAGGCCCGCTGCCGGGCGCGGTGCTCGTGCTCGGGGAGCTCGCCCTGCCCGGAGCGGTGCACGTGCGCCCCGGCGCGGAGTTCCGCGAGGACGCGCCCGGCTCGTTCGAGATCCGGCCGGAGGAGGCCACCGACCACCTGCGGCTGCTGCGGACCCTGCGCGAGCGCGGAGTGCGGATCACGCGGGTGGTGCACTCGTGGACGCTGGCCGAGCAGGACGCCGACCGGGCGTTCGCGCGGGGACCGGAGGCGGTCTTCCTGCTCCTGCGGGCGTTCCTGGAACTGGGAGCCGAGGGACTGGACCGGGTGCACGTGTTCGCGCCGGACGGCGATCCGCTGGCCGAGGCTTGGGGCGGTTTCGACGCGTCGCTGCGCGCGGTGCTGCCCGGGCTGGCGTTCTCGGTGGTGCGGGTGTCCGGGGAGGTCGAGCCCGAGCGGCTGCGCCGCGAGGTCGCCGCCGAGCACCTCGACGCCACGATGGTGCGGTTGACCCCGGACGGGCGCAGCGTGCGCGCGGTCCTCGAGGCCGAGCCCGTCCCGGCCGGGCCCTCGCCGCTGCGACCCGGCGGCACCTACCTGATCACCGGGGGGCTGGGCGGGCTGGGACGGCTGCTGGCCCGGTCGCTGGTGGCCCGCGGGGCCCGCCTCGCGCTCACCGGGCGGTCCGGAGTGGACGACGAGCGCGCCGCGGCGATCGCCGAGCTGCGCGCCCTCGGCGGCGAGGTCGAGCACTTCACCGCCGATGTGACCGACGCGCGGGCGATGGCCGCGGTCGTCGCCGAGGTCGATCGGCGGTGGGGCGCGCTGCACGGGGTGTTCCACCTGGCCGGGACCGCCTCGCGCACCGCGCTGCCGGACAAGGACCTGGCCGAGTTCCGCGGCCGGCTGCGCGAGCGCGTGGCGGGCACGAGGGTGCTCGACGAGGTGACCGCGCACGAACCGCTGGAGCTGTTCGTGCTCTACTCCTCGACCGCCGGGCAGCTCGGGGACTTCGGCCTGCTCGACTACGCCGTCGGCGCCCGCTACCTGGACGGCTACGCCGAGGAGCGCGAGCGCAGGAGAGCGGCCGGGCTGTGCCGGGGGCGGTCGGTGGCCGTCGACTGGCCGATGTGGCGCCACGGCGGGATGCACGTCGCGCCCGAGGACGAGCACCGCTACCTGGCGAGCACCGGCTTCCGCTACCTCGACGACGAGGAGGGCCACGCGGCGCTGGAGCGGGTGCTGCGCAGCGGGTCCGGTCACGCGATCGTGCTGCCCGGCGAGCCGCAGCGGATGCGCGAGCTGGTCGAGCGCGCCACGGCACCGCCCCGGCCGCGGCCCGCGCCGGAACCCACCGCCTCGCACGCCGCGCCGGACCAGGGCCCCGCGCCCGCCCCGTCCGCGGACGCCGTGGCCCTCGTCCGGGAGCTGGTGGCCGGGATCGTCGAACTGCCCGCCGCGCGGCTCGACGTCGACGCCGGATTCGGCGAGTACGGGCTCGACTCGTTCGGCCTGCAGAACCTGGCCGCGGCGCTGTCCGCGCGGTGTGGCGTCGAGGTGCCGACCACGACGCTGTTCGGCGCCAACACGATCAGCAGGCTCGCCGCCCACCTGGTCGAGGAGTTCCCGCGAGCCCTGCCGCCGCAACCGGCCGCCGAGACCGCACCGCTGCCCGCGTCCCCGCCCCAGCCCCAGCCTCGACCCGAGCCCCAGCCCGAGCCGATCGCGGAGCACGACGCGGCCGCCGAGCCGATCGCCGTGATCGGCATGAGCGGCCGCTTCCCCGGCTCACCCGATCTGGAGTCGTTCTGGCGGAACCTGGCCGAGGAGCGCGACCTCATCACCGAGGTCCCCGGGGACCGCTGGGACTGGCGCGCGGTCTCCCGCGAGCACGGCGCCGAGGCCCGCTGGGGCGGTTTCCTCGACGAGGTGGACCGGTTCGACCCGCTGTTCTTCCGGATCTCCCCGCGCGAAGCGGAGGTCATGGACCCGCAGCACCGGCTGTTCCTGGAGCACACCTGGTCGGCGCTGGAGGACGCCGGGCAGCGCCCGGACCTGCTGGCGGGCCGGCCGGTGTGCGTGTTCGCGGGCGTCCAGTTCAACGACTACGAGTCGATGGTGCTCGACGGCGGCGCCGACAACGCCCACACCGGGACCGGGCTGGCCCGCACCATGCTCGCCAACCGGATCTCGTACCTGCTGGACCTGCGCGGTCCCAGCGAGAGCGTGGACACGGCGTGCTCCAGCTCGCTGGTCGCGCTGCACCGGGCGGTGCGCTCGCTGCGCTCCGGGGAGAGCGAGCTGGCCATCGCGGGCGGGGTGAGCCTGGTGCTGTCCGCGCAGACCGTGGTGGCGGGCCACCGGCTCGGCGTGCTGTCCCCGGACGGCCGCTGCAAGGCGCTCGACGCCGGCGCCGACGGTTACGTCAAGGGCGAAGGCGTCGCGGCACTGGTGCTCAAACCGCTCTCGCGGGCCCTGGCCGACGGCGACCGGGTGCACGCGGTGATCCGGGGCAGCGCCGTGGGACACGGCGGGCACGCCAGCTCGCTGACCGCCCCCAACCCGCTCGCCCAGGCCGACCTGCTCGCCGCCGCCTACCGGGACGCCCAGGTGCCGATCGGCACCGTGTCCTGCTGGGAGCTGCACGGCACCGGCACCCGGCTCGGCGACCCGGTCGAGGTGGAGGCGCTGCGCACCGCGCACCGGCGCGCCGCCGGGACCACCTCGGAGGTGGCGTGCGGACTCGGCACGGTCAAGAGCAACATCGGGCACCTCGAACCGGCGGCGGGCATCGCGGGCGTGTGCAAGGTGATCCTCGCGATGCGCCACCGCACCCTGCCCGCGACGCTGCACCTCGACGAGCTGAACCCGCTGATCCGCCTGGACGGGACCCGGTTCGAGCCGGTGCTCCGCACCCGCGCCTGGGAACCGGTGGACGGCTCCGGGGCGGCGCTGCCGCTGCGGGCCGGGGTCAGCTCGTTCGGCTTCGGCGGGGTCAACGCGCACGTGGTGCTGGAGGAACCCCCCGCGCCCCGGGTGGCCGCCGAGTCCACCGGCCCGGAGGTGTTCCTGCTCTCCGCCCTGGACGACGCGGCGCTGCGCCGGCACGCGGCCCGCGTCGCGGACTTCCTGGACCGCACCGACGCGCCGCTGGCCTCGCTCGCGCACACCTCGCAGGTCGGTCGCACGCCGCTGGCCGCGCGGCTGGCCGTCGTCGCCGAGTCCACCGGCCAGCTGCGCGCGGCGCTGGCGGAGTTCGCGACCGGGGATCGCCCCGGCACCACCTCCGCCGCCGAGCACGACTGGCTCACCGAACCGGAGGGCCGCGCCTACCTGGCCAGGCTCGCCCGCGAAGGGCGATGGGACCGGATCGCGCGCCTGTGGGAGACCGGGGCGGAGGTGGCCTGGGCCGAGCTGCGCTCCCACCGCCCGCCGCTGACCAGCCTCCCCGCCTACCCGTTCGCCCGCGACCGGCACTGGCTGCCAGCGCCAGCAGCGCCGGTGGCCCCGGCGGCCGCGGAGCCCGGCTCCGGGCAGCGGCGCCTGCTCACCCGCGGGTGGCGACGGGCCGAGCCGGTCGAGCACCCGCGGCCCCCGGAGGACGGCTTCCTCGTCCTGGCCGGGCCCGCCAGCGCCGAACTCGCCCGCAGCGCCTTCGACGGCCGCGCCCGGATCGTCGTGCTCGACGACGACGCCGACGCGGACCCCGTGACCGGGGACCGGCTGGCGGCCCAGGCGGCCGGGGCCGGCGGCGTGCTCGACCTCGTCGACCTGAGCGCCCGCCCCACCACGACGTCCGTCGGCTGGGCGCGGATCCGCCTCGCCCAGGAGCTCGTCGCGGCCCACCGCACCACCGGGGCGTGGTACCTGCACCTCACGGGCGGGCACGGCGGCGCCGCCGAGCTGCGCGGCGCCGGTCTCGACGGGCTGCTGCGGGCGGTGGCGGCGGAATACCCCTCGGTGCTGGCGCGCACCGCCGAGGTCGACGAGCTCACCCCCGCCGGGTTGCGGCGACTGCTGGCCGACGAGCTCGGCGCGCCGGAACCGGTGGCCGAGGTCCGAGTGCGCTCGGGCGAGCGCCACCTGCCGGAGCTGCTGCCGATCGACGCCCCCGCCGCGACGGACTGGTGCCACGACCTCGCGGGCCGCACCGTGCTGATCACCGGCGGCACCGGGGCCCTCGGCCGCGCGGTGGCCGCCCGGCTGATCGAGCGCGGCGCCGACCGGCTCGTGCTCGCCGGGCGCACCGCACTGCCGGACCCGGGGAGGTGGGCGGAGGCGCTGGCCGATCCGGGCACCGATCCGGCCGTGGCCCGCAGGCTCCGCGCCCTGCTGGACCTGCGCCGCCCCGGGGTGCGGATCACCGCACCGGCCATGCCGGTGGAGGACCGCGACCGCGTTCGCGCGGTGCTGGAGGAGATCCGCCGGGAGAGCGGCCCGATCCACGGGCTGATCCACTGCGCGGGGGTCGGGCTGGTGGACGATCCCGCGTTCATCGCCAAGGGCATCGACGCGATGCGCTCGGTCCTGGCGCCGAAGGTCACCGGCACGCGCGAGCTGTTCGACGGCTGCGGGGAGGACCCGCTGCGGTTCGCGGTGCTGTTCTCCTCCGTCGCCGGGGCGGTGCCCGCCCTCGGGGCCGGGTTGAGCGACTACGCGCTGGCGAACTCGTTCCTGGACCGCTTCGCCGAACACCGCGCCGGGACCGGCTCGCCGACGGTGGTGCGCGCGATCCAGTGGCCGAGCTGGCGCTCGGACGGGATGCCGGAGGTGCGCACCCGCGCCTACCAGGAGCTGGGGCTGCGCACGCTGGACGTCCCCACCGGACTCGACCTGCTGGATCGCGCGATGAGCGCGGAGGCCCCGGTGGTGCTGCCCTGCGTCGTGGACCCGGAGAGGTTCGATCCGGCCCGGCTCACCGCCGTCCCCTGGCGCGCGCGCCCCGCCCCGGCACGCCCCCACCGGGAGCCTCGGCCGGACGCGGCACCGGAACCGCTCGTGGCGCGGCTGACCGAGGTGTTCGCTGGGCAGCTGCGCCTGGACCCGGCCCAGCTGGCGCCGGACGCGGACTTCGCCGACCTCGGCGTCGACTCGATCATGATCGCTCAGCTGCTGTCGGCGCTGGAGCGCGAGCTCGGCGTCGTGGCCGAACCCTCCGCGCTGCTGGAGAACCCGACGATCCGCCAGCTCGCCGACCACCTTGGCGAGCGGCTTCCCGCCCCGGCGGCGCCCGCGGGCGAGCCGGAACCCGCGGGCGAAGCGGAACCCGCCGCGCCCGAACCCGGTGCGCGCGCGGTGAGCGCACCACCGGGCGGCGGCGAGCAGGGCGGCGGCACCCCGATGGCCGTGATCGGCATGGCCTGCCACTTCCCGGGCGCACCCGATCACGCGGCCTTCTGGCGCAACCTCGTCGCGGGCGTCGACTCGATCGGCGAGGTCCCGCCCACCCGCTGGGACCCCGACCGGTACCACCTGCCGCACCCCGCCCCCGGCAGCAGCGCGAGCCGGTGGGGCGGATTCCTCGACGGCATCGAGGAATTCGACCCGGAGCACTTCGGCCTGGACCCCGCGGGCGCCCGGTGGGTCGACCCGCTGGTCCGGCAGTTCCTGGAGGTCTCCGCGGAATGCCTGGCCGACGCCGGGCTGCGCCCGCAGGACGTCCGGGGCAGCGCGCTGGGCGTCTACGCCGGGGCGCGCACGGCGAACTTCGGCAGCCACCACTCCGGAGCGGGCCGGGACGCGATCAGCGGCATGGCGCAGAACTTCATCGCCGCGCACGTCTCGCACCACCTCGACGTGCACGGGCCCGCCGTGGTGATCGACTCCGCCTGCTCGTCCTCGCTGGTCAGCGTGCACCTGGCCGCGCAGGCGCTGCGGGCGGGAGAGGTCGACCTGGCACTGGCGGGCGGGGTGGAGATCCTGCTCGACCAGGTGCCCTTCGTCGGCATGAGCGAGGCCGGTGCGCTCTCGCCGACCGGCCGCTGCCGCACCTTCGACGAGAGCGCCGACGGGATCGCCCTCGGCGAAGGAGCGGGGGTGCTGCTGCTCAAGCGGTTGCCGGACGCGCTGCGCGACGGAGACCCGATCCACGCCGTGCTGGAGGGCAGCGCCGTCAACAACGACGGCCGCACGATGGGCATCACCACGCCGAACCCGCTGGCCCAGCAGCGCACGATCGAACGAGCCTGGCGCGCCGCCGGGATCCGCGCCGAGCAGCTCGGCTACGTCGAGGCGCACGGCACCGGCACGAAGATCGGCGACCCGATGGAGCTCAAGGCGCTCACGGAGGTTTTCCGCCGGGAGACCGGGGACGTCGGGTTCTGCGGAGTCGGCAGCGTCAAGACCAACATCGGCCACACCCTCAGCGCCGCGGGCATCGCCGGACTGCTCAAGGTGATCCTCGCGGTGCGCCACGGGCAGCTGCCGCCGACGCTGCACTGCCCGCGGCTGAACCGGCGCTTCCGGTTCGAGGACTCCCCGCTGTACCCGGTGCGGGAGCTGCGCGACTGGCCCGGCCGGGACGGGGTGCGCCGCGCCGCGGTGAGCTCGTTCGGCTTCGGCGGCACCAACGCGCACGCGGTGGTGCGCCAGGCCCCGGACGGGCACGTGGGCCGCGACCCGCTGCCCCCGATCCGCTACCGGCGCCGCCGGTTCTGGTTCGACGAGGCGGACGAGGTGGACGAGGCGGCGGATCCCGGCGCGAACGGCACCACCCCGGCGGCCGATCCCGAGGTGCGGCCGTTCTTCGAGCTGCGGTTCTGAACCCACGAGCACGAGCCGGAAGGACATGATGGACGTGTTGGACGGAGTCCGGTGCGCAGTGCTGGTCCGCGGTGCGGATCCGGTGCTGCGCGACCACCGGGTGCACGGCACCCGGGTCCTGCCCGGGGTGTCCTTCCTGGACATGATCTACCGGGTGCTGCTGGCGCGCGGCGCCGACACCGCCCGCGCCGAGCTGCGCCGGGTGCTGTTCCGGAACCCGGTGGCGCTCCCCGCCGACGGCAGCGCGCGGCTGCGGCTGCGGTTCGACGCCGAGGGCGGCCACCACCGCGTCCGCGTCGAGGTCGACGAACCCGGCGCCGAGCCGGTGCCGGTGCTGGAATGCGAGCTGCACCTGGGTGAACCGTTCCCGCACCGCACCGCCGACCTCGGCGCGCTGCGCGGCGGCGCGGCGCGCGAGGTGGACGTGGCGCGGCTGTACGGGGTGGTGCGCGGCACCGGGATCGAGCACGGCGAGTTCATGCGCGGGCGCGGGACGCTGCACGTCGCCGAGCGGGAGCTGCTCGCCGACCTGGAGCTGGGGCCCTCGGCCGCGGCGCACGGCGCGCACTTCCACCTCCACCCGGCCGCCCTGGACTCCGCGACGCTGCTGCCGACCCAGTTCGCCGGGGCAGAGCCCGGCGAGCTCGGCGACGGGGAGCTCCGGCCGTACATCCCGATGCTCATCGACTCGGTGCGCGCCCGCGGTCCGGTCAGCGCGGACTACCGGGTGCGGACGTCCCCGCCGACGGCCGGCGGGGACGGTGACCTCACCCGCTGCGACCTGGACTTCTACGACGCGGACGGCCGGCTGCTGCTGTGGCTGCACGGGTTGACCTCCAAGCGCGTCCGGACCCCGGAGGCGATCGCGCGCGGCCCGGAGGCAGCCGAGGTGGTGCGGGAGCTGGTCGCGCGGCGGCTCGACGCGGACGTCGGATTCGACCCGGATCTCGGGTTCTACGAGCTGGGGCTGGACTCCTCGGCGCTGCTGGGCATCGCCTCGGACCTGGAGGGCGCGTTCGGCACCGACTTCTCCCCGACGCTGCTGTTCGAGCACAACACCGCCGCCGCCCTGGCGGCCCACCTGCGGGAGGTGGCGGGCCCGCCCCGGCGCGCGGTTCCGGCCGCTCCGACGACCCCGGAACGACCGGGCGCGCCGGAACCGGGCCAGGAACCGGACGTCGTGCGGTTCCGGCCGGGCTGGGCGCCCCGGGAGCGCTCCGACGGCGACTTCCCGGCGCGGGTGCTGCTCGTCGGCCCCTGCGGCCGGGCCGGGGAGCTGGTCGCCCGCCGCGGCGCGGAACCGATCGCGGTCCGCCCGGGCGCGGAGTTCGCCCGCACGTCGGACGGTTTCGCGCTCGACCCGCGGGACCCCGGGCACTGGCGGCGGTTGCTGGCGGAGGTGCCCGGCGAACCGGGCGTGCTGTGGTGCCCGGCGGACCACGCCGACCTGGAAGCGGAGTGCGCGGCGCTGCTGGGCCTGGTCGCCGAGCTCGCCCGCCGACCCGGCCGCTCCCGGCTCGTCTACCACCTCGACGAGCCGGATTTCGCGCCGGTGCAGGCGTTGTCGGCACTGCTGCGCACCCTCGGCCGGGAGCACCCCGAGGTGCGGGCCGGCGTGGTGCGGGCGCCGGGACGGGTCGAGCTCGCCCTGGCCGAGCTCGGCGCGCAGGACGGCCCGGAACCCGAGGTCCGCCACCTCGGGCAGCGGCGCGAAATCCGCGCGTTCACCCCGGTCGAGGGGCCCGGCGACCCGGCCCGGCTGCGCGACCGGGGCGTGTACCTGATCACCGGTGGGCTCGGCGGGGTGGGCCGGGCGCTGGCCCGGGCCCTGGCCGCCGAGCACCGCGCCAGGCTGGTCCTGTGCGGGCGGTCGGAGCCGGACCCCGCCGCGCTCGCCGAGATCACCGAGCTCGGCGGCGAGGTGCTGCACGTCGTCGCCGATGTCACCGACCCCGCGCAGGTCCGCCGGGCGGTGGCCCGCGCCCGGGAGCGGTTCGGCGCGCTGCACGGCGTGGTGCACGCCGCCGGGGTGCTGCGCGACGGCCTGGTCCTGGGCAAGTCCGCCGACGACGCCCGCGCGGTGCTGGCGCCGAAGGTCACCGGGGCCCGCAACCTCGCCGAAGCGGTGCGGGAGCTGCCGCTGGACTTCCTCGCGCTGTGCTCGTCCACGGCGGGCAGCTGGGGCAACCCGGGGCAAGCGGACTACGCCTGCGCGAACGCCTTCCTCGACGGGTTCGCGGGGCAGGTACCGGGCGCGGTGTCGATCGGCTGGCCCGCCTGGGCCGAGGGCGGGATGCCGGTGGACGCGGCGGCGCTGCGCGCGGCCGGGCTCAGCCCGTTGCCGACGAACCTGGCGCTGCGCCTGCTGGAGCAGGCGATCGGCGGCGGCGAGCCGCACGTGCTCGCGCTGGCCGGGGACCGGCGGCGCATCCTCGACGCCGTCGCCACGACCGAACCCACCGCCGCGGCACCGGAGCCGGCCCGCGCCGAACCAGCCGAGCCGGACGCCATCGCGATCGTGGGCATGAGCGGGCGCTACCCGATGGCCGCCGACCTCACCGAGTTCTGGGCCAACCTGCGGGCCGGGCGCGACTGCATCACCGAGGTGCCCGCCGATCGCTGGGACGACGCCGTGCTCCCGCCCGGCCGGGGCGGCACCCCCGGCAGCACCTGCTGGGGCGGGTTCCTCGACGGCATCGACGAGTTCGACCCGGCCTTCTTCCACATCTCGCCGAACGAGGCGGCGGTCCTCGACCCGCAGGAGCGGCTGTTCCTGCAAACGGCCTGGCACGCCTTCGAGGACGCCGGGCACGCCCCCTCGACGTGGCGGGGCCGCCGGGTGGGGGTCTACGTCGGGGTGATGTACGGCCAGTACCAGCTGTTCGGCGTGCGCGGGCCGCAGGAGGAACCGGGCCTGGTGCCCTCCTCGTTCCACGCCTCGGTGGCCAACCGGGTGTCGTACTTCCTGGACCTGCGGGGCCCGAGCATCGCGCTGGACACCATGTGCTCGTCGTCGCTGACCGCGATCCACCTCGCAGCCGAAGCGGTGCGCGGCGGCGAGTGCGAGGCCGCGCTCGCGGGCGGGGTGAACCTGACGGTGCACCCGAACAAGTACCTGCTGCTGGGCCAGTCGTCGTTCCTGTCCACCGACGGCCGGTGCCGCGCCTTCGGCGCGGGCGGCGACGGCTACGTGCCCGGTGAGGGCGTCGGCGCGGTGCTGCTGCGGCCGCTGCGCGACGCGCTGCGCGACGGCGATCAGGTGCTGGGCGTGATCCGGGGCCAGGCGCTCAACCACGGCGGGCGCACCGCCGGGTTCTCGGTGCCGAACCCGGAATCGCAGGCCGGACTCATCACCGAGGCCCTGCGCGGGGTCGGCGCCGACGGCGTCGGCTACGTCGAAGCGCACGGGACCGGGACGGCGCTGGGCGATCCCATCGAGATCCGCGCGCTGGAGAAGGCGTTCGACCGTCTCGGCGGATCCGGCGCGACCTGCCCCGTCGGATCGGTGAAGTCCAACGTCGGGCACCTCGAATCGGCGGCCGGGATCGCCGCGGTGACGAAGGTGCTGCTGCAGCTGCGGCACCGGACGCTGGTGCCGTCGTTGCACGCCGAGCAGCTGAACCCCGACGTGGACTGGGAGCGGTCGCCGTTCGCGGTGCAGCGGGAACCGGCCCCGTGGCTGCCGAGCGGCGCCGAGCCGCTGCGCGCCGCCATCAGCTCCTTCGGCGCCGGCGGGGCGAACGCGCACCTGGTGCTGGAGGAGCACCCCACCGACCCGCGCGTCCCGGCGCCCGAGGAACCCCGGTTGTTCGCGTTCTCGGCCCGCGACGCCGACCGGCTGCGCGCGCTGGTGGAGCGGTTCGAGCGGTTCCTCGCCGCCGGGGAGGGGGACGTCGCGGCCCGGCTGGTCCGGCTGGCCGGTGACCTCATCGGGATGCCCGCCGATCCCGGCGCGCGGCTGGCCGAGCTCGGATTCGACTACCCCGCGCTGACCGAGCTGACGCGGCGCGTCGAGGCCGAGTTCGGCGTCCGCACCGCGCCCCACGCGGAGACGACGCTGACGGAGCTGGCCACCGCGCTGCCCGCGACCGCCGAGATCGACGCCGTTTCGCTGGCGCACACGCTGTGGGCGGGCCGCGATCACTTCGCGGAACGCCTCGCCGTGGTGGCCACCGGCGTCGGCGATCTGCTGGAGGCGCTGCGCGGGTGGCTCACCGGTCAGGAGCGGGAGGGCGTGCTGCGGGGCAGCCGCCGCGACCCGGCCCCGCTGCCGCCGGCCGGGGCCGATCTGCGCGCGGCGGCGCGCGCGTGGACCGAGGGTGCCGAGCTGGTCGACCCCGTCGCGCCCGCGGCCCGGATCTCGCTGCCCGGCTACCCGTTCGAGCGCGGCCGGTACTGGGTCGACGCGGCGGCCGGGGAGCGGGGGCACCCGCTGGCCGGCGAGCCGGTGGAGCTGCCGGGCGGACGGATGTTCCGCGGCTCCCTGCTGGTCTCCGCGCATCCCTGGCTGCTGGAGCACGCCCCGGCGGGCCTCCCGCTGCTCCCGGCCACGGCGCTGGCGGAACTCCTGCTGCACGCGGGCGGCCGGTCGGACTGCCCGGAACTGGCCGAGCTCGTCCTGGAACGGCCCGTCCCGCTGGAGGGGGTCTCCCGCCTGGAACTGCGCGTGCTGGTCGGGGAGGGCACCCGGCGGCGCGACTGCGAGCTGCACTCGCGGGCGGACGGCGGGGAGTGGACGCGGCACGCCACGGCCGTGCTCGCCGAACCCTCCCCGGCGGCACCGGAGCGGGAAGCCGAGTGGCCGCCCGCCGGGGCCGAGCCGGTCGACACGGGTTCGCTCTACCGCGAGCTGGCGGCCGCCGGTGTCCACTACGGACCCGCGTTCCAGGGGGTGCGCGCGGCGTGGCGCCGGGGCACCGAGGTCTGCGCCGAAATCGCCCTGCCCGCGGCGGCGGAGGGGCCGTGGGCGCTGCACCCTGCCTTGCTGGACGCGGTGTTCCACGCGGTACCCCTCGGTGATTTCCTGACCGCCCCGGGGCGGGCGCACCTGCCGTTCGCGCTGCGCGGCATGCGGCTGCACGCGCGCGGGGCCAGGGCGTTGCGGGTGCGGTTGAGCCCGGCGGGGACCGACGAGATCGCCGTGCGCCTGTCCGATGCGGACGGCGCGCCGGTGGCGGAGGTCGCCGCGGTGTCGCTGCGCCCCCTCACCGCCGCCGAACCGGTGCATCGCCTCGCGTGGGCGCCGCAACCGGACCCGGCTCCGGCGGCCCCGGGCTGGGCGGTGCTCGACCTGCTCGGCCGCGTCCCCGCCCTGGTCCACGCCCCGGACGACCGCTGCTTCACCTCGATCGCCGAGCTGGCGGCGGAAGCGCCCGAGCTGGTCCTCCTGCCGTGCCCCGGCGGTGAGACGGCGGCGGCGGTGCACGACCGCACCCGCGAGGTGCTGCACGCGATCCAGCGATGGCTGGCCGAGCCCCGGCTCGCCGCCAGCACGCTGCTCGTGATCACCAGCGGCGCCCAGGCCGTCGGCGCGGAGGAGGTCCCCGACCTGGCGGGGGCGGCGGTGTGGGGCCTGCTGCGCTCGGCCCAGGCCGAACACCCGGGACGTGTCGCGCTGCTCGACCTGGAACCCGGCGAGCACCCACCGGAACTGGCCGCGCGATTCGGCGCGGCCGCGCCCCAGCTCGCGGTGCGCGGCGGCGTCCCGCACGCGCCGAGGCTGCGGGAGGCGGCCGCGGAGGGCGGGCGCCCCTCCCCGTTCACCGGAACCGTGCTGATCACCGGCGCGGGGGGCGCGCTCGCCGGGGCGGTGGCCCGGCATCTCGTGCACCGGCGCGGCGTCGCGAGCCTGGTGCTCGCCGTCCGTGACGCGGCGTCGACGGCGCGGCTGACGGACCTGGCCGCCGAGCTGCGCGCGGCCGGGAGCGAGGTCGAGCTCACCGCGTGCGACGTCGCGGACCGGGACCAGGTGCGGGAGCTGCTGACCGGTCTCCGGCGGCGGCACCGGCTCTCCGCCGTGGTGCACACCGCCGGGCGGCTCGACGACGGAGTGCTCACCTCCCTGGACGCCGAGCGCCTGGCCGCCGTGCTGCGGCCCAAGGTCGACGGGGCGCTGCACCTGCACGAGTTCGCCGGCGACGCGGAACTGGTGCTGTTCTCCTCGATGGCGGGCGTCCTGGGCGGCCCCGGGCAGGCGAACTACGCGGCCGCCAACGCGTTCCTCGACGCCCTCGCCCGGTACCGGGTCAGCGCCGGGCTGCCCGCGACCGCGCTGGCCTGGGGGCCCTGGGAGGTCGAGGGCGGGATGCCCGCCGACCGGGAGCGGATGCGGCGCGGAGGCATCGAGCCGCTGTCCGAGCGGGACGGGATGCGGCTGCTGGACGAGGCGCTGGCCCGCCGCGCCCCCGACCTGGTGCCGCTGCGCCCGCACCCGGCGGGCCTGCGGGCGCAGGCAGCCGCGGGCGCGCTGCCCGCGCTGCTGCGCGAGCTGGCCCCCGCGCCGGAACCGACCGGGGACGCCCCTCCCACCAGGTTCGCGGACCTGGCGGGACCGCGGCTGCGGCACGCCCTGTCCACCCTGGTGCGCACCGAAACCGCGCGGGTGCTCGGCCACCCCGGGCCCGGCTCGATCGAACCGGACCGCTCGTTCCAGGAACTCGGTTTCGACTCGCTGACCGCGGTGGAGTTCCGCAACCGGCTGACCGCGGCCGTCGACCGGCCGCTGCCCGCCACGCTGGTCTTCGACCACCCCACGCCGGACGAGCTCACCGATCACCTGCTGGCCGGCTTCGCCGAACCGGAACCGGACCTGCCCGCGCTGCTGGCCGAGCTGGAGCGGGCCGCCGCCCGCCTCGCCGACCGCGCCGCGCCCGGCGAGGCGGGCGCGCGGGTGCGGCAGGTGCTCGACGACCTGCGCGAACGCTGGCACGGCCCGGACACCGGCCGGCCCGCCGACCTCGGCGCCGCCAGCGACGACGAGGTCTTCGCGCTCATCGACGCCGAACTGGGACGCGCGTGAGCGGCGCGGACCACCACGAGAGGCAGGCCATGACGAACGAGGACAAGCTCCGCGACTACCTGCGGCGGGTGACCGCCGAGCTCCAGGCGACCAGGGGCAGGTTGCGCTCGGCGGAGGAGCGCGCGGCGGAGCCGGTCGCCATCGTCGGCATGGCGTGCCGGTACCCCGGCGGGGCATCCGCGCCGGAGCGGTTCTGGGACCTGCTGGCGACCGGCGGCGACGGCACCTCGGAGTTCCCCCGCGACCGGGGATGGGACCTCGACCGGCTGCACGATCCCGGCGGACGTCCCGGCACCACCAGCACCGGCCGCGGCGGCTTCCTGCACGAGGCGCCGTGGTTCGACGCGGGCTTCTTCGGCATCTCACCGCGCGAGGCGCTGCACACCGATCCGCAGCAGCGCCTGTTCCTGGAGGTCGCGTGGGAGGCGGTGGAGCGCGCCGGCATCGACCCGGCCGCGCTGCGCGGCACCCGCACCGGCGTGTTCGCCGGGGTCATGTACCACGACTACGCGGGCAGCTACGGAGCCGGGAGCGTGGTCTCCGGGCGCGTCGCCTACCAGCTGGGGCTGGAGGGCCCCGCGGTCAGCATCGACACCGCCTGCTCGTCCTCGCTGGTGGCGCTGCACCAGGCGGTGCAGTCGCTGCGCCGGGGCGAGAGCTCCTTCGCGCTGGTCGGCGGCGTCACCGTGCTGGCCACCCCGCAGCCGTTCGTGGAGTTCAGCGCGCAGGGCGGCCTCGCCCCCGACGGGCGGTGCAAACCGTTCTCGGCGCACGCGGACGGCACCGCCTGGGCCGAGGGGGTGGGGGTGCTGGCCGTCGAGCGGCTCTCGGACGCGCGCCGCCACGGGCACCCGGTGCTGGCGCTGGTGCGCGGCAGCGCGGTCAACTCCGACGGCGCCAGCAACGGTCTGACCGCGCCGAACGGGCCCGCCCAGCAGCGGGTGATCCGCGCCGCGCTCGACGACGCCGGGCTCGGTCCCGCGGACGTGGACGTGGTGGAGGCGCACGGCACCGGCACCCCGCTCGGCGACCCGGTCGAGGCCCAGGCGCTGCTGGCCACCTACGGGCCGGGCCGGGCGCAGCCGCTGTGGCTGGGGTCGGTGAAGTCCAACATCGGCCACACCCAGGCCGCCTCCGGGGTCGCCGGGATCATCAAGGTGGTGCTGGCCATGCGGGCCGGTGAGCTGCCGGCGACCCTGCACGCCGCCGAGCCCAGCGGGCACGTCGACTGGGACGGCCCGCTGCGGCTGCTGACCGAGAAGCAGCCCTGGTACCCGGCCGGGCGCCCGCGCCGGGCCGCGGTGTCGTCGTTCGGGGTGAGCGGCACCAACGCGCACGTCGTGCTGGAGCAGGCCGACCCCGAGCCCGAGGCGCCCGTCGCGGACGGGACGGGACCGCTGCCGTGGGTGGTCTCCGGCCGCACCCCCGAGGCGCTGCGCGACCAGGCCGACGCGCTGCACCGGGACCTCGCCGCCCGCCCCGCGCTCGACCTCAGCGCGATCGGGCGGGCGCTGGCCACCACCCGCACCGCCTGGGAGCACCGCGCGGTGGTGGTGGGGGCGGACCGCGAGCAGCTGCTGCGCGGGCTGGCCGACCTGGCCGCCGACAACCCCGCGCCGTCGGTGGTGGCGGGCCGCACCGGCGCGCCGGGCGAGGTCGCGTTCCTCTTCCCCGGCCAGGGATCGCAGTGGCCGGGGATGGGCGCCGAACTGCTGGAGACCTCCGAGGTGTTCCGCCGCCGCGTCGAGGAGTGCGAGCAGGCGATGGAGCCGTTCGTGGACTGGTCGCTGACCGGGGTGCTGCGCGGTGAACCGGACCAGCCCGGCCCGGACCGGGTGGACGTGGTGCAGCCGGTGCTCTTCGGCGTGCTGGTGGCGCTGGCCGAGCTGTGGCGCTCGCTGGGGGTGCGTCCGAGCGCCGTCGCCGGGCACAGCCAGGGCGAGATCGCCGCGGCGTGCGTGGCGGGGGCGCTGTCGCTGCCGGACGCGGCCCGGGTGGTGACCTTGCGCAGCCGCGCCCTGCTGGAGCTCGCCGGTGGCGGCGGGATGGTCTCGCTGGCGGAGCCCGCGGACCGGGCGGCGGCCCGGATCGAGCGCTGGGGCGGGCGGTTGGAGCTGGCGGCGGTCAACGGGCCGGGGTCGGTGGTGATCTCCGGCGAGTCCGGGGCGCTGGCGGAACTGCTGGCGGAGTGCGAGGCCGGGGAGGTCCGGGCGCGCGGCATCGACGTGGACTACGCCTCGCACTCCGCGCACGTGGAGGCGATCCGGGACCGGTTGCTGGCCGACCTGGCCCCGATCCGGCCGCGCACCCCCGAGATCCCGTTCTGCTCGGCGGTGGGCGGGGCCGGTGCGCGGGATCCCGAGCTCAACGCCGAGTACTGGTACCGGAACCTGCGGGAGACCGTCCGGTTCGACGCGGCGGTGGCGGCCGTGCTCGACCTCGGCTGCACGGCGCTGGTCGAGGTCTCGCCGCACCCGGTGGTCTCGCTGGGCGCGCAGGAAGCCGTCGACGCCGCGGACGCCCGGGCGGCGGTGGTCGGCACCCTGCGCCGCGACGACGGCGGCATGGATCGCGTGCTGGGTTCGCTGGCCGAGCTGCACGTGCACGGCGTGCGCCCGGACTGGTCGGCGATCTTCCCCGGCCCCGCCGGGCACGTGGACCTGCCGACCTCCGCTTTCCAGCGCGAGCGGTTCTGGCTGTCGAGCGCGGCGGGCACCGATCCTGGTGCGGCGGGGTTGAGCCCGGCCGAGCACCCGCTGCTCGCGGCGGTGCTGCCGGGGGTCGACGGCGACGGACCGGTGCTGACCGGCCGGGTGTCGCTCGCCTCCCACCCGTGGCTGGCCGATCACGCGGTGCGCGGCGAGGTGCTGCTGCCGGGCACCGCTTTCGTGGACCTGGCGCTGCGCGCCGGGGACGAAGCGGGCTGCGAGCTGCTGGAGGAACTGGTCCTGGAGGCGCCGCTGGTGCTGCCCGCCGACGGAGCCGTGCGGATCCGCTGCACCGTCGGCGGCCCGGACCGCGCGGGACGGCGGAGCTTCGCCCTGCACGGCAGCGCGGGCGGGGACTCCTGGACCCGGCACGCCTCCGGGGTGCTCGCCCCGGCGGCGGTCGCGACACCCCCCGGGCCGGAGCAGTGGCCCCCGGCGGACGCGGAGCCGATCTCCCCGGAGCAGGTCTACCGGGCCCTGACCGGCGCCGGGCTCGACCACGGCCCGGCCTTCCGCGGGCTGCGCGCGGTGTGGCGGCGCGGCGCCGAGGTGTTCGCCGAGGTCGCCGCACCGGATCTGGACACCACCGGCTTCGGGCTGCACCCGGCGCTGCTGGACGCCGCGCTGCACCCGATCGCGGCGGTGGGTGGCGCCCCCGGCGGCGGCGCCCGGCTGCCGTTCCAGTGGAGCGGCGTGCGGCTGCACGCGGTCGGCGCGGACGCGCTGCGCGTCCGGCTCCGCCTCGACGAGGACGGCACCGCCGCGCTGTGGGTGGGTGACACCTCCGGTGCGGCGGTGGCCACCGCCGACGCGCTGATCCTGCGCGAACCGACCGCACCGGCCCTTCAGCGGGCCGAGGACCTGCTCCGGGTGCGGTGGTGTCCGGTGGAGACCGCGGGCCCGGCGGGTTCCGCCCCCATCGCGGTGCTCGGCCCGCACGTCGACGCCTCGGCGTGGCCGGGGCCCGTGCGCCGGGCCGCCGATCTCGCGGAACTCCTCGGCGCGGGCGACGTGCCGGGACAGGTGCTGCTCGGGGTGCCGCCCGAGCTCGACCCCGCCGCGGCCGCCGCCTGGGCCCTCGGCGCCGTCCAGGAGTGGCTGGCCGCCGACGTCGCGGCCGCCTCGCTGGTGCTGGTGACCAGGGGAGGGGCGGGACCGGTGGTGCGGGACCTGGGCGCCGCCGCCGCGTGGGGGCTGGTGCGGTCGGTGCAGCTGGAGCACGCCGACCGGTTCGTGCTGGTCGACGTCGGCGAACGGCCCGGTCCGCTGCCCGCCGCGCTGGCCTCCGGCGAACCGCAGGTGGCCGTCATCGACGGCGCCGCGCACGTCCCCCGGTTGGTGCGGGCGGAACCGCCGGAACCGGTCGAGCGGCTCTTCGCTCCCGACCGCACCGCGGTGATCACCGGCGCCTCGGGCACCCTCGGCGGGCTGCTGGGCCGGCACCTGGTGCGCGAGCACGGGGTGCGGCACCTGCTGCTGCTGAGCCGCCGCGGCCCGGACGCGGTCGCCGAGCTGACCGCCGAGCTGACCGGGCTCGGCGCCGAGGTGACCGCGCGCGCCTGCGACGTCGCCGACGCCGGGCAGGTCGCCGCGGCGCTGGCGGAGCTCGCGCACCCGGTCGGCACGATCCTGCACGCCGCCGGAACGCTCGACGACGCCCTGGTCGGCGCGCTGACGCCGCAGCGCCTCGCCGCCGTGCTGCGACCGAAGGTGGACGCGGCCCGCGTGCTCGCGGCGGCCGCCCCGGACGCCCGACTGGTGCTGTTCTCCTCGGCGGCCGGGGTGCTGGGCGGGGTCGGGCAGGCCGCTTACTCCGCCGCGAACGCCGTGCTGGACGCACTGGCCTCGCGCGGGGACGCGACCAAGTCGTTGGCGTGGGGCTTGTGGGACGACCGCAGCGAGATGACCGGCGCGGCCGACCGCGCCCGCTTCAGCCGCGCCGGGCTGCCGCCGCTGTCGGCCGAGCACGCCCTGGGGCTGTTCGACGCCGCGCTCGCCAGCGCCGAACCGGTGCTGGTGCCCCTGCGGGTGGACTCGGCGGCGTTGCGCGCGCAGCCCACCGCCGTGCCGCCGCTGCTGCGCGGACTCGTCCCGGCCCCGAGCCGCCGGAACGCGGTCAGCGGTGCGGGCGAGGACCTGCGGCGGCGGCTGGCCGAGGGCACGCCCGAGGACCAGGACGCGAAGCTGCTCGACCTGGTGCTGGCGCACACCGCCGCGGTGCTCGGGCGCTCCGGCGCGGAGCGTATCGGCGCGGACCGGGCGTTCAAGGATCTCGGTTTCGGCTCGGTCACGGCGGTGGAGCTGCGCAACCGGTTGAACGCGGCCACCGGACTGCGGCTGCCCGCGCCGGTGGTCTTCGACCACCCGACTCCGGAGGCGCTGGCCGCCCACCTGCGCACCGCGCTCACCGGGCGGCGACCGGAGGTCTCCGCGCCCGCCGCCCCGACCGAGCCGGCGACCGACGACGACCCCGTGGTGATCGTCGGGATGAGCTGCCGGTTCCCCGGCGGCGCCGACACGCCCGAGCAGTTCTGGGAGCTGCTGAGCCGCGGCGGCGACGCGATCGGCCCGTTCCCGACCGATCGCGGCTGGGACCTCGGCCGGTTGCACCACCCCGACCCGGACCACCCGGGCACCAGCCACGTCCGCCACGGCGGTTTCCTTCCCGGAGCGGCGGATTTCGACGCGGCCTTCTTCGGCATCTCCCCGCGCGAGGCGGTCGCCACGGACCCGCAGCAACGGCTGCTGCTGGAAACGTCCTGGGAGGCGCTGGAGAACGCGGGCATCGACCCGGAGTCGCTGCGGGGCAGCCGCACCGGGGTGTTCGCCGGGATGATGTACCAGGACTACGCGGCGGTCCTGGACGGGCAGGACGCCGAGGGCTTCCTGGCCCCGGGCGTCGGCGGCGGCGTGCTCTCGGGCCGGATCGCCTACGCGCTCGGCCTGCGCGGACCGGTGCTCACCGTGGACACGGCCTGCTCGTCCTCGCTGGTCGCCCTGCACCTGGCGGTGCGCGCCGTGCGGGCGGGCGAGTGCGCGACGGCGCTCGCGGCGGGGGTCACGGTGCTGTCCACCCCGGCGGTGTTCGTGGAGTTCAGCAGGCAGCGCGGGCTCGCCCCGGACGGCCGGTGCAAGCCGTTCGGCGCGGGCGCGGACGGCACCGGGATGTCGGAGGGGGCCGGGGTGCTGGTCGTCGAGCGGCTCTCGCGCGCCCGGCGCAGCGGGCACCGGGTGCTGGCCGTGGTGCGCGGCAGCGCGGTCAACTCCGACGGCGCCAGCAACGGCCTGACCGCGCCGAGCGGCCCGGCTCAGCAGGAGGTGATCGAGCAGGCGCTCGCGGACGCGGGACTCGCTCCGTCCGAAGTGGACGCCGTGGAGGCGCACGGGACGGGCACGACGCTGGGCGATCCGATCGAGGCGGGAGCGCTGCTGGCCACCTACGGCGCCGACCGGGGCGGTGGCGGTCCGCTGCTGCTGGGCTCGGTGAAGTCCAACATCGGCCACGCCCAAGCGGCGGCCGGGGTCGCGGGAGTGATCAAGACGGTGCTGGCGCTGCGGCACGGGCAGCTGCCCCGCTCGCTGCACGCGGACCGGCCGTCCGAGCACGTCGACTGGGGCTCCGGCGCGGTGGAGCTGCTCACCGGCAGCACGCCCTGGCCGGAGCGGGGCAGGCCGCGGCGGGCCGCGGTGTCCTCGTTCGGCATCAGCGGCACCAACGCGCACGTGGTCCTGGAGGCACCCCCGGCGATCACCGGGGCCGACGGTCCCGACGCCGGTGTCGCGCCGTGGCCGCTGTCGGCCCGGAGCCCGCGGGCGCTGCGGGCCCAGGCCGCGCGCCTGCTGTCCGAAGTGGACTCCCATCCGGAGTGGCGGACCTCGGACGTGGCGCGGACGTTGGCGACCGGGCGGGCTCAGCTGGAGCACCGCGCGGTGCTCACCGGCCCGGACCGAGACGCGCTGCGCGCGGGGCTCGCGGCGCTGGCCGAGGACCGCGAGGACACCGCCGTGCTGCGCGGCGACGACCAGCGGTGCCGGGTGGGGTTCGTGCTCTCCGGGACCGACCTCGCCGCGATCCCCGCGCTCACCGGACGGTTCCCCGCGTTCGCGGTGGCGTTCGACGAGCTCGCCGCGGAGTTCGACCCGCACCTGCCGCGCCCGCTGCGGACGGCCGCGCCAGGTGACCTGGCGGACCCGCCGTTCGCCGCGGCCGCGCAGTTCTGCCTCCAGGTGGCCCTGTTCCGGCTGCTGCGCGGCGTCGGCGTGCGCCCGTGCGGGCTCGCCGCCGATGCCGAGGCGGAGGTCGCCGCCGCGCACCTGGCGGGCGTGCTGCCGCTGCGGCAGGCGGTGGCGCTGGTGGCGGCGCGCGACCGGATCACGCGGGAGTCGGGCGAGGACGGCGCGGGGAACGAGCCGCTCCGGGACGTCGTGGAGGGGATCGAGCTCGCCGAACCGCGCCTTCCCCTGCTGTTCGGCGGCGAACCGACCTCCCCCGAGCACTGGGCCCGGTGGCCGCGCCCGGCGGAACGCCCCACCGGGACGCGGCTCCCGGACGCCGACGTCGTGCTGCGGATCGGCGAAGCGGAGATCAGCGCGGAGGTGCCGGTGCTCACCCTGCCCGGGGCAGGTGCCGACATCTCCGGCTCGCTCGGGGCGGTGCTGGCGGCGCTGCACGTGCGCGGGGCGCGGCTGGACTGGGAGGAGTTCTTCGCGGGGACCTCGGCCCGCCGCGTCGAGCTCCCCGGCTACGCCTTCCAACGACGCCGCTACTGGCCGGAACCGGTGACCCGTCGCGCGGAGGTGCCGGCCGGGCCGCTGGCGCTGCTGGCGGAGGACCCGGACGCCGCGCTCCGGGAGCTGGGACTGCGCGGCGACGAACCGGCCGTGGAGGTGCTGCGGGCAGTGGCCCGGGGCGGCGCCCCGGTTCCGGTGCGGTGTTCCGCGATCGAGTGGCGTCCGGCGGAGCTCGCGCCCGGCCCCGCGCTCACGGGCGCGCACCTGGTGGTGGCACCGAGCTCCGGGGACGGCCACGAGCTCGCCGATCCGGTCGCCGGGGCGCTGGCCAGGCACGGTGCCGACGTGCGGGTGGTGGTCACCGACGACGGCGCGATCACGGTCCCGCCGGGCACCGCCGCCGTGGTGTCGCTGCTGGCCCTGCGGGACGCCACCTCGGCCCGGACGTTGGCGGAGCGGGCCGGCGGGGTGCGGTTGTGGCACCTGGCCCAGCGCGCCACGGCCCTCGACGGCGAGCTGACGCACCCGGGCGGAGCGGCCGCCTGGGAGCTTCCGGGAGCGGTCGTGGACTTGCCGGATCGGGTGGACGGGAAGGTGCGCGAGCGGGTCTGCGCCGCGCTCGGCACCGGCGAGCGGGAGATCGCGGTGCGTCCGGAGGGCGTGTTCGTCCGCCGGTCCACCGAGGAGGAAGCGCTGGGCGGCGACCCGGAGTGGACTCCGCGCGGCACCGTCCTGCTCAGCGGCGTACCCCCGGAGCTCGCCGCCGCGCTCGCCCGCGCCTGGCCGGAATGCACCGCGGTCGAGATCCCCGGCGGCGGCCAGGAACCGCCGGACCGGACGGCGGCGGCCGTCGTGCACCAGGTGCGCGGCGCGGACGACCCGGCGGTGGTCACGCGGACGCTGCGCGCGTTCGCGGCGGCGGCGCCGGTGCTGATCGTGCTGTGCGGCGCGGACGCGGAGGCGCCCGCGCTGACCGAGGCCGCCGACGCGGTCGCGCGGGCGGGCGGAGCGGGACGCGCGGTCGTCTCGGTGCGGAGCGGCGAGCTGGCCCCGGCCGAGCTGGCCGGTGCGCTGCGGTTCGTGGCGAGCGGGGCGGCGGCGGTCGTCCGACTGTCCACCGGGTCCGGGACGCCGCGGCGGCAGCACTCGCGGCCGTCGGAACCGCTGGCCGGATCACCCGCCGATCTCCCCGCCGGGGAGTGGTCCGACCGGGTGCTGGCGGAAGTCCTCGCGCTGGCGGGGGAGGTGCTCGGGCATTCCGAGCAGGAGCAAATCGGGCCGGACGTGGAATTCCTCGATCTCGGGATGTCGTCGGTCACCGCGGTCGAGCTGCGGGACCGGTTGATCCGGGCCACCGGGGTGGAGCTGCCCGCGGACGTGCTCTACGACTGCCCGACCCCGCGCGAGCTGGCGGACCGGCTGGTCGCGGACATCGGCGCCGCGAATTCCGCTCCCGGACAGGACGGGCGGGAGGAATCCGCGCGTGAATCGTGAAACCGGCCCGCTAAATAGCGCGGTGCCACGTCGCCGGCGCGGAATCGAATTGCGTTCCGGGTGGCGCCGCGAAGCGATCACCGCCGATCCCGCCGCAGGTCAAACGTGTTCGACTGTAGCTGTTCAGGATTGACAGGAAGGAATCGCTGTGCCGCCGCGAGACGTTCGTGAATTGCGCGGAAGTTCTGGACAGGGGACCCGCGATCTCCCTAGGCTGCAATTCATTCCCGCGCCCCTGACCAACAGGAGAACCACCCATGCCTGATCCCGGTGTGTGGAGCGCAGTGCGCGAAGCCGGACCGGCCGCGGACGGACTCGTGCTCGCCGCGGACTTCCCGGTGACCGGACGCAACGAGGGCGGATTCGCCGAGCTGGCCCCCGCGCTGCCCCCGGGCGTCGAGCTCTGGCAGACCGTCGCGCCGCAGCGCGCCCCGGGCAGCACCGAGGATCCGGCCGACTACCTCGCGCCGTGGCTGGACGAGGTGCGCCAGAGCGGCCGCGAGGTCCGGGCCGTGCTGGGCTACTGCGCTGGATCGGTGTTCGCGGGGGCGCTGGCCACCGAACTCGCCCGGCGGCAGCGGCCGCCGCGCGTCGTCGTCTTCGACCCGGAACTGGTCGACGTTCCCACGGTGCACCTCCAGTTCGGCAGGGTCATCGGGAACATGACCTCCGTGCTCGACGAGCGGGAGACCGCCCAGCTCGCGCGGACCGCGCAGGAGCTGGCCGACCGCCCGGGCATCGGCCCCGGCGAGTTCGCCGCCGAGCTGTTCGCCGCGTTCCGCCCGGTGGGCACCGCCGGGCTCACCCGAGCCGGGATGGGCGCCGACTACGCCGAGGAGCTGATCGCCCTGGTCGGCTCGTTCCTGGCCTACCTGGAGATCGCCGCGCGACTCGATCCGCGACCGGGATGGGCCGGGGCCACGGTGATCACCTCCGCCAGCCCGGGCAGCGGGCTCAACCGGATGCGGACCACGCCGGGCGTGGCGCCGATCGAGATCGCGGCGGAATCCCGCTTCGACGTCGAGCACCGGGACCTGCTGCGAACCCCGGAGATCGCCGCGCTCGCGGCCCGGCTGCTGGAGAGCTGACGTGAGCGAGCACCCGAGACTCCCCGCCACGCGCAAGGAGACCGCGCTGTGGATGCTGGAGGAGTTCGTCCCCGGCACCGGGGCCAACAACCTGTCGCTCGCGCTGCGGGTCCGCGGCGGCCTCGACCGCGCGGTGGCGCAGGAGGCGCTGCGGCTGCTGGTGGCCAGGTTCGCGGTGTTGCGGACGGTGTTCCACCGCAGCGGAGCCGAACTGTCCAAAGCGGTCGTCGACGAGCTGCCGGTCGAGCTCGCGACCGAACGGCTGGAGCCGAACGCGGACGCCGGGCAGCGGCTGACCCGGTTCGTGGCCCTGCCGTTCCGGCCCGACGGGTCCCCGCTGCTGCGCGCGATGCTGCTGTCCGCGCCCGGCGGTGACGTCTTCTGCCTCGCGCTGCACCACGCGATCTGCGACGTGCAGTCCACCGAGGTGCTGCGCGAGGCGTTCGCCGGGTACTGCACCGCGCTGGCCCGGGGTGAGCGCCCCGCGCCCGAATCCCGCGCCGAGGTCCCGCCGTGGCGGGAACCGGACCCCAGCCCGGACAGCGAGCGCTACTGGCGGGAACAGCTGAGCGGGTTCGACCCCGCCGCGCTGGAACTGCGCTGCCAGCACGCGGAACCCGGTGCGGCGACGCTGCGCGGCGAGGAGCTCACCCGGTCGCTGTCGCCGGACGCGCACGCGGCGGTCCGGCGCCTGTGCAGGCAGGTGCGCGCCCCGGAATCGGTGGTGCTGCTGGCCGCCTACGCCGTGCTGCTGGCCGCCCACGGCGCCGGCCCCGACGTCGTGGTCGGCGCGCCCTTCAACACTCGCGGCAAGGAAGCGCCGGACGCCGTCGGCTACCACAGCAGCCTGCTGCCGCTGCGGCTGCGCGCCGATCCCGCCGGGACGTTCCGCGCCCTGGCGACCGCCGCCCGCACCACGTTCATGGAGGCCGTGGCGCACCGGGACTTCTCCGCCGACGAGCTGCTCGACGTCGTCGAGCGCACCGGGTCGCAGTGGCGCAACGTGCTGTTCCGGCACGCGTTCAACTACGTGCCGCACGCGCGGGGCCAGCGCGAGTTCGAGGTGGCCGGGCGCCCCGCCGAGCTGCTGCCGGTGGAGAACGGCTCCAGCCAGTTCGACCTGGAGTTCTTCGTCAGCTCCGACGCGGAGTCGGCCGCGGTCCGGGCGGTGTTCTACACCGGCGTGCTCGCGCGGGCCGACGTCGAGCTGATGGTGCACCGCTACGACGAGCTGCTGGTGACCCTGGCCGGGCGGCTCGACGAGCCGATCGGCCAGGTGCCGGTCTGGTGCGAGCGCGACCGCGCGATCATCGGCGCCGCCAACGACACCGGTGCGGCGCCGCCGGAGGGCACGGTGCTGCACGCCGTCGCCCGCCAGGTCGAGGCCGCTCCCGGTGCGCTCGCGATCCGCGACGGCGAGCGCGGCGTGCGCTACGGCGGGCTGTGGCGGGCCGCGATCGAGGTCCGCGACCGGCTCGGCGCGGCGGGCGTGCGCGGGGGCGACGTGGTGGCCCTGCTGCTGCCGCGCGGACCGGAGCTCGCCGCGGCCGTGTTCGGCACCTGGCTGGCGGGCGCGACCTACCTGCCGCTGGACCCGAACCACCCGCGGCAGCGCATCGATCACCAGCTGGCGGACTCCGGGGCCCGCACCGCGCTCGTGGCCCCCGGAGCCGAGTTCGCCGGGGACCGCACCTGCGTCGAGGTCCCCGCGGTCGAGGAGGACGGCAGCGCACCGAGCGGGGCGCTGGCCGCGGCCGACGCGGCGGACGCGGGTGGTTTCGCCTACCTGATCTACACGTCCGGGTCGACCGGGCTGCCCAAGGGGATCCCCATCCTGCACCGCAGCCTGCTCAACGTGCTGACCGACTACGCCGACCGGTTCGGCGTGGCGGGTTCGGCCGAGCCGACCGGCTGGATGAGCACCTTCAGCTTCGACACCTCCGCGCTGGAGCTGATGATGCCGCTGATGAGCGGCGGGCACGCCGTGGTGCTGCCCGACGAGGCGCGCACGGACGGCGCGCTGCTCGCCGCGGCGATCGAAGCCCACGGGATCGGGTTCTTGCAGGCCACCCCGACGACCTGGCGGCTGGTCGCGGACCGCCTCGGCGCGCTGCTGGCCGGACGCCGGTTGCTGTGCGGCGGGGAACCGCTGCCGAGCGGGCTGGCCCGGCGGCTGGTGGCCGCGGGCGCCCGGCTGTGGAACGTCTACGGGCCGACCGAGAGCACGATCTGGGCGACGGCCGGCGAGGTTCCCGGCGAGCCCGGTGACCGGGTGGACGTCGGTTCCCCGGTGGCCGCCACCTCGGTGTTCATCGCCGGCCCCCGCGGCGAACGGCTGCCGGTCGGGGTGCGGGGGGAGTTGTGCGTGGCCGGGGTGGGCGTCGGACCCGGCTACCACGCCCGCCCGGAGCTGACCGCGGAGCGGTTCGGCGTGGACGAGGTGCACGGGCGGTTCTACCGCTCCGGGGACGTGGCCCGGTGGCTGCCCGACGGCCGGATCGACCTGCACGGCCGCATCGACCGCCAGGTCAAGCTCCGCGGAAACCGGGTGGAGCTCGGCGAGGTCGAGGCGGTGCTCCAGGCGCACCCGGAGGTGGCCGCGGCGGCGGTCGTCGTCGCCGGGGATCCCGGCGGGGACGGGGTGCTGGCCGCGTTCCTGCGGATGCCGCACCGGCCGGAGGCGGTGGGCGAGCTGTGGGAGCACGCGCGGGCGGCGCTGCCCGCCGCGGTCGTGCCGCACCGCTTCACCGCGCTGGAGTCCTTCCCCCGGACCGGCAGCGACAAGGTCGACTACCTGGAACTGGCGCGCCGCGCCGACGCCGACCGCGCGGCCGGGGCCGCCGGGGGCGCGGAGCCCGGTGAGGAACCCGAGGACGGACTGGCGGCCCACTACGCCGAGCTGTGGCGGGAGCTGCTGGGCCGGGCCGGACTGGGCCGCGCGAGCAACTTCTTCACCAGCGGCGGGCACTCGTTGCTGGCGGCGGAGCTGGCCGAGCGGATCCGCGCCGACGTCGGGGTGCGGTTGAAGCTCTCCGACGTGTTCGAGAACCCCACCCCCGACGCGCTGGCGGCGAAGACCCGGGCGCTGGAGCCGGCAGCACGAGCACCCGCCCGGTCGGCGAGCTGAGCACCGGAGCCGAGGCGAGCCCGCCCGGTGCCCCCATCCCGTGAGGAACCTGAGGAGAACGTCGTGGAGATCCTGAAGCTGGCCATCAGCGGCTGGTTCGCGCGGGCGATGGCGGCGGCCGCCCGCCTCGGCATCGCCGACCAGCTCGCCGACGGACCGCTGTCCACCGCCGAGCTCGCCCGCCGCCTCGACCTGGACCCGGGGGTGCTGCACCGGCTGTTGCAGATGCTCACCGTTCCCGGTGTGGTGGAGCGCCAGCCCGACGGCTCGTTCCGGCTCGCCGACGCCTACGACGCGCTGCGCAGCGACCACCCGTACACCCAGCGGCACTTCGCGATGCTGGCCGCCGGCTTCTACACCGACGCCTTCGCCGGGCTGGAGCACACCGCGCGCACCGGTGAGTCCGGATTCCGCGAGGTCTTCGGCGCCTCGCTCTACGAGCACCTGAACGCCCGGCCGGAGCTGTCGGAGCTGTTCGATCAGGGGATGGTGGACCTCGCCCGGCCGGTCGCGGCCGAACTGGCCGAACGCTACGACTTCACCGGTGTGCGCACCCTCGTCGACGTCGGCGGCGGCAGCGGCGGGCTGCTGCCCGGACTGCTGGCCGCGCGCCCGGAGCTGCGCGGCGTGGTCGCCGACCGCGCCGAGGTCTGCGAACGGGGCCGGGAGGTGCTGTCGGCGATCGCCGCGCCGGACGTGCTGGGCCGGATCTCCTTCCAGCCCGCGGACTTCTTCGCCGAGGTCCCCGCGGGCGGTGACCGGTACGTGCTCAAGAACGTGCTGCACGACTGGACCTACGACAACTGCGTGCGGATCCTGCGGGTGGTCGGGGAGGCGATGCGCCGGACCGAGCGAACCCGGCCGCGGCTGCTGGTGCTGGAACCCCTCGTGGAGACCGACCTCGACGGCTGGCGCGCGATGTTCCAGGCGATCGCCTGCGACGAGGGTGCACTGGGCTTGGACGAGGAAGCGATGCGCGGGGCGCTCGCCGAAGCCGGGTTCGAGGTGGACGAGGTGGCGCGGCTGGCCACCGGCCACAAGCTCCTCGACTGCGCGCTGGCCTGAGCCGTGCGCGGCGGCACCGCCTTCCTGTTCGCCGGGCAGGGTTCGCAGTACCACCAGATGGGCCGGTGGTACTACGACCACGACCAGGTGTTCCGGCGCACCATGCACGAGCTCGACGAGGTGGTCCAGCACCAGCGCGGCGATTCCGTGCTCGCCGGGCTCTACGCTCCGGAGCGCTCGCCCGCCCGGCCGCTGACCGACTTCCGGCTCAGCCACCCCGGCATCTTCATGGTCGAGTTCGCGGCCGCCGAGATGCTGCGGGCGCGCGGGTGCGAACCGGAGGTGGTGCTCGGCGCCAGCCTCGGTGAGATCGTGGCCGCGGCCGTGGCCGGAGCGGTGGATCCCGCGGACTGCCTGTCGTCGATGCTGCGCCAGGTCGAGCTGTTCGAGACCCGCTGCCCGCGCGGCGGGATGCTCGCCGTGCTCGACGGCACCGAGTCGCTGGCGGAACTCCCGCTGGGTGACGCGGAGGTGGCCGCGGTCAACTCACCGTCCAACGTCGTGCTCGCCGGGCCCGCCGAGGACCTCGACCGGCTCGCCGCGGAGCTCACCGGGCGGGGAGTGCTGCACCAGCGGCTTCCGGTGCCGTTCCCGTTCCACTCCGCGCTGCTGGAGCCCGTGCGCGCGGAGTTCACCGAGCTGATCCGCGGGCTTCCGCTGCGCCCGCCGCGGATCCCGGTGATCTCGGCGACGACGGGTGACTTCGTCGGCGCCCCGGATCCCGAACACCTGTGGCAGGTGCTGCGGGCGCCGTTCGACCTGCCGCGAGCGCTGGAGCGGGTGCGCTCCGACGGTGCGCGCGTGCTGCTGGACCTCGGCCCGGCGGGTTCGCTGGCGAACCTGGTGCGGGCGCTGCCCGGGGCTCCCACCGCGCTGCCGCTGCTGTCGCCGTACGCGCGCGACGAGGTGCTGTTCGAGGCCGTTCTCGCCGCCCTGCGCCCCGCACCGGCGGTGCCGCGGGCCCGGCCGCGCCATCCCGAACCCCAGGACGAAGCCGAGGTGAGGACCGTGACCCCCGAACAGTCCGAAGTGGACGAGCACGCGCGCGAGCCGCTCAGCGTCTACGTGTTCCCCGGGCAGGGCGCGCAGCGCAAGGGCATGGGCCGGGAGCTGTTCGACCGGTTCGGGGAGCTGACCGCGCTGGCCGACGAGGTGCTCGGCTACTCGGTGCGCGAGCTGTGCGTCGAGGACCCGCAGCGGCGCCTGCGCAGCACCGAGTTCACCCAGCCCGCGCTGTACGTGGTGAACGCGCTGTCCTACCTGGCCGCCGTGCAGGAGGGCGACCGGCTCCCGGACTACGTGCTGGGGCACAGCCTGGGCGAGTACGACGCGCTGTTCGCGGCCGGTGCCTTCGACTTCGCCACCGGGTTGCGGCTGGTGCGCGAACGCGGCCGGCTGATGAGCCGCGCCACCGGCGGCCGGATGACCGCGGTCTCCGGCATCGGCGCGGACCGGCTCGCGGCGCTGCTGCGGGAGAACGGGCTGACCGGGATCGACCTGGCCAACCTCAACACCCCCACCCAGACCGTGCTGGCCGGACCGGCCGAGGAGCTGGACCGGGTCCCGCCGCTGTGCGCGGCCGAGGGCGCGCGGTGCGCACCGCTCAACGTCAGCGCCCCCTTCCACAGCCGGTACATGGCCGACGCGGCGGCCGAGTTCGCCGACGTGCTGGCCGGGACGTCCTTCGCGACCCCGAAGATCCCGGTGATCGCCAACGTCGACGCGCGCCCCTACGCCGCCGGAGAGGTGGCGGACACGCTGCGCAGGCAGATCGAGAGCCCGGTCCGCTGGGAGGAGAGCATCCGCCGCCTGCTGGGCCTGGGCGAGCTGCGGGTGCGGGAGCTGGGTCCGGGGCAGGTGCTGACCAAGCTCATCGCGAAGATCCAGTCCGAACCCCCGCCGCCCACCGGCTCCACCGGAGCACCCGTCCGCGCCGACGACGTTCCCCGCCCGGCCCGACCCGCCCCCGCCGCCGCGGGCAGCGCCCCGGAGCTGGGGTCGGCCGCGTTCCGCCGCGCCCACGGCACCCGGCTCGCCTACGCCGCCGGAGGAATGCACGAGGGCATCGGCTCGGTCGAGCTCGTCGCCCGGATGGCCCGCGCGGGTCTGCTGTCGTTCCTCGGCACCACGGGACTGCCCGTCGAGCGGGTGGACGCCGCGCTGGCCCGGTTGCGCGCCGAGCTGCCCGCCGACGCCCCGTTCGGGCTCAACCTCACCCACGACCCCTACGACGAGCAGGCCGAGCGCGATCTGGTGGAGCTGCTGCTGCGGCACGAGGTGCGTTGCGCGGAGGCGTCCTCCTACGTCGAGCTCACCGCCGAGCTGGTGCGCTACCGGCTGCGCGGCAGCCGGGTGCTGCCGGACGGTTCGGTGCGCGCCCCCAACCGGGTGCTGGCCAAGATCACCCGGCCCGAGCAGGCCCGGGCGTTCCTGCTGCCCGCCCCCGCCGAGCTGGTGGACCGCCTCGTCACCCGAGGCGAACTCAGCGCCGAGGAGGCCGCAGCGGGACGGCGGCTGGCGGTCGCCGAGGACGTCTGCGTCGTCGGCGACTGCGCCGACCACACCGACCTGGGCGTCCTGTCCGCCCTGCTGCCGACGGTGCTGCGGCTGCACGACGAGCTCGCGGCGCGGGATCCGGTCGCCGGGGCGGTGCGGATCGGGGCGGCGGGCGGCATCGGCACCCCGGAATCGGCGGCGGCCGCGTTCGTGCTCGGCGCGGACTTCGTGCTCACCGGCTCGATCAACCTGGCCACCGCGGAGAGCGGGCTCGGGGAGGCGGTGAAGGACCTGCTCACCACCGCCGACGTGCACGACACCGCCCACGCGCCGTTCGGGGACCTGTTCGAGCTGGGCGCGCGGGCGCGGGTGCTCAAGCGCGGAACCCTGTTCGCGGCCCGGGCGAACCGGCTCTACGACCTGTGGCGCCACCACGGCAGCTGGGACGAGGTGCCCGCCGAAGTGCGCGCGAGGGTGGAGCGGCAGTTCCTCGGCGCCACCTTCGACGAGATCCGCGCGCGCGCCGGGGACGGTGCCGGCGCCGACGAGAAGCGCCGGATGGCGCTGGTGTTCCGCTGGTACTGCCGGCGGGCGCGACGGCTGGCGGTCGAGGGAACCCCGGAGCACGAGGCCGACTACCAGATCAGCTGCGGCCCCGCGCTGGGCGCGGCGAACCGCTGGTTGCGCGGAACGCCGCAGCAGCGCTGGCAGGACCGGCACGTCGACGACCTCGCGCGGCGACTCATGTCCGGCGCCGCCGAGATCGTGTCCGGACTCCGCCGCGGGACGTCCGCGGCGGCAACCGTCGTCCCGGCGGTGGCCGGGCGGGAGGAGGTGGCCGTCTGATGACCGCTGGGAGCACGTCGTCGCAGGAGACCGAGTTCGACCTGTCCGACACGGCGTTCATCACCGATCCGGCGGCGGGGCACCGATGGATGTCGGCACCGCGCCCGATCTGCCGGGGCCGGTTCGCCGACGGCACCCCGATCTGGGTGGTCACCCGGCACGAGGACGTGCGCGCGGTGCTCTCGGACGCCCGCTTCACCAGCCGCCCGCCCGGCGACTCGCACGTGCGCAGCATGCTCAGCCGGGGCATCCCGCAGGACGTGGTGGAGATGTTCGACTCCACCCTGCTGACCATGGACGGGGCCGATCACTCCCGGGTGCGCAGGCTGGTGACCCCGGCGCTGTCCGCCCGCCGGATGCGGCGCCTGGAACCCGCGGTGGAACGCATCGCGCACGGCCTGCTGGAGGAGCTGGCCGCCGAACCCGAACCGGACCTCATCGACCGGTACGCGCACCCGCTGGCGATCTCGGTGATCTGCGACCTGCTCGGCGTGGACGAGGGCTACCGCGAGCAGTGGCGGACCTGGAGCGAGACGCTGGCCGCGGCGCTGCGCCCGGACCCGGAGCAGTTCGCACCCGCCGTGCGCGGCATGGCCGCGATCACCCGCGAACTCGTCGAGGCGCGCCGCGTCGAGCCGCGCGACGACCTGATCTCCGAGCTGGTCCGGGTCCGCGACACCGACGGCGACCGGCTCTCCGACGACGAGCTGGTCGCCCTGGCGATGGTGCTGGTGCAGGCCGGGCACGACACGGTCCGCAACCTGATCGCGCTCGGCGTGTTCGCGCTGCTGCGCCACCCCCGCCAGCTGGCGCTGATGCGCTCCGGGCAGCTCCCGATCAGCGCCGTGGTGGCGGAGCTGGTGCGCCACACCGCGCCCGTCAAGCACACCTTCCGCCGGTTCGCCGCCGAACCGGTGCACCTGGACGGGGTGACCGTGCAGCCGGGGGAGGCGGTGCAGGTCGTGCTCGCCGCGGCCAACCGGGACCCCGGGCAGTTCGACGATCCGGGCGAGCTGGACCTCGCCCGCCCGACCTGCCCCCACCTCGGGTTCGGCCACGGCGCGCACTTCTGCCTCGGCGCCAACCTCGCCCAGATCGAGGGCGAGGTGGCGCTGACCGCGCTGTTCGACCGCTTCCCCGAGGTGCGCCTGGCCGTGCCCGCCGAGGAGATCGAGCCCCGGTTCCTCGCCCCGATGCCCCGCCTTCCGGTCCACCTCAGCTGAACCGGCCCCACCCACGCTCCCCAGGAGTCCCGGATGTCCGAAGCACCGCCCACCGCACCCGGCCTGCCGATGGCCCGCCGCTGCCCCTTCGACCCGCCGCCCGAGCTCACCGAGCTGCGCGAGCGGCACCCGATCAGCCGGATGACCTTCCCCGACGGCCACGTCGGCTGGCTGATCACCGGCCACGACCAGGTGCGCGGGCTGCTGGCCGAGAAGGCGGTCAGTTCCCGCGGCGACCTGCTGCGCTCGCCGATCCCGATGGCGATGGCAGCCGAGCGCACCGAGGTCTCGCCGGGCATGTTCACCGCGATGGACCCGCCCGAGCACACCCGCTACCGCAAGCTGATCGCCGGGTGGTTCAGCGTCCGGCGCACCCGCGAGCTGGAGCCCCGGATCACCGAGATCGTCCACGCGCACCTGGACGAGATGGCCGCCGCCGGGCCGCCGGCGGACCTGGTGCGGACGTTCGCCGAACCCGTCTCCGCCCTGGTGATCTCCGAGCTGCTGGGAGTGCCGCCGCGGCAGCGGGACCGCTTCCTGCGCGCGACCGAGGCCCTGTTCAGCGTGCACAACAGCGCCGAGGACGCCATCGCGGGCTGGTCGGAGACCCGCGACCTGCTGCTGGAGCTGGTGCGCGCCAAGCGCGCCGACCCCACGACCGACCTGCTGGGCACCTTGGTCTCCAGCGGCGCGCTCGACGACCAGGAGCTCGTCACCGTCGGCAGCCTGCTGCTGACCGCCGGGCACGACACCAGCACCAGCATGATCGGCCTCGGCGCGTACGCGCTGCTGGCCCACGCCGACCAGTTCGCCGCGCTGCGGGACCGCCCGGAACTGGCGCCGCGCGCCGTGGAGGAGCTGCTGCGGTACCTGACCATCGTGCACGCCGGGTCGATCCGCGCGGCCGCCGAGGACTTCGAGTTCGACGGCCACCGGTTCGCCGCGGGCGACGCGATCTCGCTGTCGCTGGCGGCGGCCAACCGCGATCCCGCGCTGTGCGCCGAACCCGACCGGCTGGACATCACCCGCGAACCGGTGGGGCACCTGGCGTTCGGGCACGGCGTGCATCAGTGCGTGGGTGCGCAGCTGGCTCGGATCGAGCTGCGGATCGCGTTCACCGCGCTGGCCGAGCGGTTCCCCGGGCTGCGGCTGGCGGTTCCCGCCGAGGAGGTCCGCCCCCGCAGCGAAATGATCATCTACGGGGTGCACGAGCTCCCGGTGGCCTGGTGAGCGGAGGAGCGACGTGATCTACCGCGAGATGCTCAAGTCCAAGATCCACCGCGCCACCGTGACGCAGGCCGACCTGCACTACGTCGGCTCGCTCACCGTGGACCGGGCCCTGATGGACGCCGCCGACCTGCTGGCGGGCGAGAAGGTCGACGTGGTCGACGTCGACAACGGCGCCCGGCTGTCCACCTACGTGATCGAGGGCCCGGCCGGCAGCGGGGTGATCGGCATCAACGGCGCCGCCGCCCGGCTGATCAGCCCCGGAGACCTGGTCATCGTCATCGCCTACGCGGCGGTTCCGGAGGACTCGGCCCGCGAGCACCGCCCGCGCGTGGTGTTCGTCGACCAGCGGAACCGGCCGGTGCTCAACGGCACCGATCCCGCCGAGGTCCCCGACGGCACCGGCCTGCACCGCGGCGACACCCCCGCCCGCTGACGGGCACCCGAACGACCCGCACTCCCGCGGCTGGAGGCCGACGACGTGAGCACACCCGAGATCATGACCGCGTTCAGCACCGGGCTGGCCGCCATCAACCTCGACGAGGACGCACCCACCCGCCGCGGCCCGGAGGCCGAGCGGCTCAAGCGGGCCAGCGCCACCATCTACGACCTCGCCGTGGAACGGGCCTCCGGCCACGAGCTGTGGAACTGGGGGATGCACGATCAGGAGGTGGCCGACGAGGTCGAACGGCTGCTGCCCGGTTTCGGGCGGTTCGGCACCGACGGGTTCAGCGAACAGCTGTACTTCCAGGCGCTGCGCGGCGTCCCGGCTGAGTTCGCCGAGCACGCGGGCCGGACCGTGCTGGAGGTCGGGTGCGGGCCGGGGGAGGGGCTGAACTTCCTGTCCCGCCTGCTGCCGGAGACCCGCTTCATCGGACTCGACCTCTCGGAGCGCGCGGTGCGGCGGGCGAACGCGCTGCTGTCCCGGGGCGATCAGCTGCGGTTCGTGCACGGCGACGCCGAGCAGCTCCCGTTCGACGACGGCGCGGTGGACCTGGTGATCAACGTCGAGAGCTCGCACACCTACCCGGACCTGGGGCGGTTCCTGCAGGAGGTCGCCCGGGTCCTCAGGCCGGGCGGGCACTTCACCCACATCGACGTGTTCACCCGGCAGCGCAGCGCGCACTTCCAACGGCTCGCCACCAGCACCGCCGGGCTCGAACCGGTCCACGAGGTCGACCTCTCCGAGCAGGTCCGCGCCGCGATCCGGCGGCGGATGGCGCCGGACAGCCACTTCCACCGCGCCCTGGCCCGCGAGCGGATGTCCCCGCTGGCCCGGCGCATCGCCGCCCACAGCCGGACGGTGATGTTCGGCGGGGTCTTCGCCGGTTACCGCCCCGACCGCACCATCCGCCTGCTGCACCGGCTCGGCGTCGTGCCCTGGATGCGCGGGCTGCCGATGCGGAGCTACCGCCAGCACGTCGCCGTGCGGCGGTGACGCCTACCGCGCGGCGAACACCGCGTCGTACAGCGCCGCCTGGTACGGGCTCAGCTCCGGGCCGGACGCGACGGCCTCCGCCGTCGCGTGCACGGCCCGCCAGTCCGGGTCGTAGCCGAGTTCGTGCAGCGCGCGCAGGGCGTCGAGCGCCGCGTCCCGCTCGCCGTCCCGGCGCCCCGACCCCAGCGCCCGGCCCTCGACGCCCGCCGCTTCCAGGCAGTTCCGGATCGCCGACAGCAGCACGGGGTGCGGGCTGATCTCCAGGAAGTCGCGGTGCCCGGCGGCGGCGAGCGCCGCGATGGCGTCGGCGAAGCGCACCGGTTCCCGCAGGTTGCTCATCCAGTACTCCGCGGTGATCTCCGGGCCCTCCAGCACCCGCGAGGTCGCCGTGGAGCGCATCGGCACCCGCGCCCGCCCCGGCCGCAGCCCGGCCAGCGCGTCGAGCAGGTCCGCGCGCAGCTCCTCCACCTGCGGGCTGTGCGAGGCGACCGTGTTGCGGATCAGCTTGCAGTAGACCCCCCGCTGCTCCAGCACCCGCACGAGCTCGTCGAGCGACGCCGA
The DNA here is from genome assembly GCF_047200635.1 of Saccharopolyspora antibiotica. Classification (NCBI taxonomy): domain Bacteria; kingdom Bacillati; phylum Actinomycetota; class Actinomycetes; order Pseudonocardiales; family Pseudonocardiaceae; genus Saccharopolyspora; species Saccharopolyspora antibiotica. The sequence goes on from NZ_JBJZOI010000011.1 coordinate 138,958, forward strand.
ATCCCCCGCCAGCACGGTGGATTCCGGCCCGTTGCACCCGGCGACGCTCACCCGGCCACCGGTGCCGGCGACGAGCTCGGCGGCCGCGGCCTCCGACAGCTCGGTGATCGCCAGCGCGCCCTTGCCGGTGATGCGCCGCAGCAGCGCGCTGCGCCGACAGGCCACGGTCATCGCGTCCCGCAGGTCCAGCGCGCCGCACACGTGCGCCGCCGCGATCTCCCCCATGCTGTGCCCGACCACGGCCGCGGGCCGGACGCCCCAGCTGCCCCACAACCGCGCCCAGGCGATCTGCAGGGACACCACCACCGGTTGCAGCACGTCGATCTCCCGCAGCCGGGAGCCGGTGAGCTCGTCGACGACGGAGAACCCGGCCTGCTCCCGCACGGCCCGGTCGCACTCGTGCAGCGCCGCGCGGAACGCGGGCTCGGTCGCGAGCAGTTCGCGGCCCATCCCCGCCCACTGCGATCCCTGCCCCGCGAAGACGAACACGACGCCGCCCGGCTCCGCGGCCACCGGCGGCGGGGCAGTGGTGCGCGCCTCGGCGAGCTGTCGCGCCAGAGCCGGGTAGCCGTCGGCCACGAACGCCATCCGGTGCGGGCCCCGACCCGTCGCGGCGCTGCGGCACAGCTGGCCGAAACCGGGCCGATCGCCCTGCCGCAGCGCCAGGTCGAGGTGGTGCTCGACCAGTTCCCCCAACCGCTCCGCCGAACCGGCCGCCAGCGGCAGCACCGAGGACATCCCGCCGTTGCCCGGAATGGACATGCCAACCCCCCGAAATCCGCTCCTCGCCGGAGGCTACGACGCGCGCGATCTCCGGGAAAACCACCGGTGTTCGAGCGCGACCCCGTCGGCGTTGCCCGGCGATCGCGGCCCGTGCTTGAGTGCGCGAGCGCCGCTGGATCCCCGGCGCCGCAGGACGGTCGCGAGGAGAACCGGTGCGCATCCTGTTCGTTCCGCTGCCCTTCCCCACGCACCACTTCCCCGCGGTCGGGCTGGCGTGGGCGTTCCGGATCGCCGGCCACGACGTCCGGGTCGCCACCGGCGCGGAGATGTCGGGAGCCGTCGACGGTTCCGGGCTCCCGGTCGTGCACGTCCGCACCCGGCCCGAACTGGTGGCCGCCCCGGAGCGCAACGGCGCGTGGCTGCGCGGCGGAGACGAATCGGACGTCGGCGAGCTGATGGCCGCGCTGGTCGCCGGACCGCTGGACAACTACGCGCGGATCGCCGCGGCGATGGCCGACGACCTGGTCTCCTTCAGCCGGGCCTGGCGGCCGGACCTGGTGATCTCCGATCCGCTGGCCTACGCGGGTCCGCTGGCCGCGCACGCGGCCGGGGCGGTGCCGGTGCGCCACCTGTGGGGCGTCGACTCGCCGCGCTGGTTCCGGCTGCCCGGCTCGGGGTTCGACCGCGCGGAACCGGTGCGCGGGGTGCCGTGGGACGCGCTGCCCTGGCCACCGCGCCTATTGGAGCTGTTCGAGCGGCACGGCGTGGAACCCGCCGACGACCTCGCCACCCGCACCGTCGACCCCTGCCCGCCGAGCCTCCAGGTCCCGGGCGCGCCCGGGACCGTGCGCACCCGCTACACCTCGTACAACGGCGAGGAGATCGTGCCGGACTGGTTGTGGGAGCCGCCCGCCCGCCCGCGCGTCTGCGTCACCTGGGGACTCGCCTCGACCCGGACGCTCGGCCAGCAGTACTTCGGGGTGCCCCGCGTCCTGGAGGCGATCGAGGCGCTCGGCCTGGACGTCGAGGTGGTCGTCGCGGCTCGCGGCGCGGACGCCGAGCGCGTGGCGGGCGCACCAGGCGTGCGGGTCGGCTCGGTGCCGCTGAACGCGCTGTTGCCCACCTGCTCCGCCGTCGTGCACCACGGCGGATCGGGCACCCTGTTCACCGCGGCGAGCTGCGGAGTGCCCCAGCTGATCCTCAGCATGATGCACGAGCACGAGGCCGCCAGCTCCCGCTTCGCCGCGCACGGCTCCGCCGCGCTGCTGGCCGGCGGCAGCGAGCTCGGCGACGTCCGCGACGCGCTCGGCGGGGTGCTGCACGACCACGCGGTCCGCTCGGCGGCGCGGCGCCTGGCCGCGGAGATGCGCGCACAACCCTCGCCCGCCGAGGCCGTCACGAGCCTGCTGGAGCTGCGGTAGCACGCGCACCCGCGACCGGGGAGGCGGTCACCCTCCCGCCTGGAACCGCTCGTACCAGCTCTCGATGACCTCGCAGGCCCGGTCCGCGCCCGCCTCCGCCCGCACCCGGGAGCCCACCGCGGCGGCCCTCGCCGCCATGACCGGCGAACCGACCGCCTCCTGCGCGGCGCGGGCCACCTGCTCCACCCGCATCGAGGCGAACGGCACCGGCTTCGCCGCGACCCCCAGCCGGTGCGCCTTGGCCGCCCAGAACGGGTGATCGGCGAAGGTCGGGACGACGACCTGCGGCACCCCGGCCCGCAGCACCTCGGCCATCGTGCCGAAGCCCCCGTTGTGCACGACCGCCGCCGCCTTCGGCAGCAGCCACTCGTAGTCGACCTCGCCCAGCCGCAGGTCGCCCTCGCGCAGCGGCTCCTCGGGCCCGCCGAGCACGATCACCCGCTTGCCGGTGCGCTCCGCCGCCGCGATCAGCGCCGCGCGGGTCAGCTCCGCGCGGTGCACCGGCCAGGTGCTGCCGAAGGTCGCGATCAGCGGCGGCGGCCCCGCGTCGAGGAATTCCACCAGCTCCCGCGGTGGTTCCCAGCTGCGCCGCCAGAACCAGTACCCGGTGACGTGGCAGTTGCCCGGCCAGTCCGCCGGCGGAGCCACGATCGTCGGGCTGAACGGGTACAGCATCGGTTCCCGCGCGCCCAGCGAGCCGTACGGGGAGCGGTGGCCCAGCGGCGGCAGGTCCCGGTGCGCGCGGAAGCCGTTCACCATCGGCCGCGCCCGCGACCACTCCAGCTGTTCGGCGACCAGGTGGCTCAGGCGGTGGTAGAGCGGCCCCAGCGGCAGCTCCGGCGCGCCGAACGCGGGGAACTCGCGGGTAGCCGTGATCGGCCACCACGAGGTGCCGCACCACGGCCGCTCCCGCGCGACGCTGATCCCCTTGGTGAACACGGCGTTCACCGTGAGGTCGGCGTCCGCGCAGGCCGCGTCGATGCGCTCCAGCAGGCTGGCGTAGGCCTCCGGGCTGGTGCCCGGCAACCTGCGGGTCATCCGCGCCACCGACGGGCTCCGGCGCAGCGACTCGACGACCTCCGGGATCGCGAAGAAGTCACCGGTGGTGACCGGGGTGGGACGCAGGTCGAGCCCCGCTTCGTCGGCGAGGTCCTGGAAATCGGTGCTGGTGACCAGGTCCACCGCGTGCCCGCGGGCGCGCAGCGCGCTGCCCAGGGCGAGGAAGGGCTGCACGTCGCCGCGTGAGCCGAACGGAACGAGGGCGACCCTCACGATGCCTCCAGTGCCGCGACGTCCACCCGCACCGCTCAGCCGCGGGTCTTGCGCCAGCGGACGCCGGTCCAGTCGATCTGCTCGATCGGATCGGTGATGCCGCGTTCCGCGCGGAAGTCCTCGACCGCGCGCACGCACGGTTCGAGGCTGAAGTCGTCGATGACGCAGAACCCGCCGACCGACAACCGGTCGTAGAGGTGGCGCAGCACGACGTCCGTGGACTCGTACAGGTCGCCGTCCAGCCGCAGCACCGCGATCCGCTCGATCGGCGCCTGCGGGATCGTGTCGCGGAAGTAGCCGGGCAGGAAGCGCACCTGCTCGTCCAGCAGGTCGTAGCGCCGGAACCGCGAGCGGACCTCCTCCAGGCCGATGGAGTGCGAGTAGGGCATGGAGTCCAGCGACTGCTGCGCGAGCGGGCTCGCGAAGCGCTCGTCGGCCGGGTAGTGCTCCAGATCGGGTGTCGGGAACCCGTTGAACGAGTCGGCGACCCACACGTTCCGGTCCCGCACGCCCCAGGCCCGCAGCACCCCGCGCATGTACATGCACGCGCCGCCCCGCCACACCCCGGTCTCCACCAGGTCACCGGGGACCTGATCGGTCAGCACCCGCTCCACGCAGCCGCGCAGGTCCTCCAGCCGCTTCCAGCCGAGCATCGTATCGGCGTCCTGGTGCGCGTACCGGCCTTCCTCCAGGTCCGCGACGGTCGTGCTGTCGTCGGTGGCCCAGGTCGGCTTCCGCAGCGGGGCGCCCAGGAACGTCTCGCCGTCGGCGTACCGCGTCAGGCAGCGCTTGAGCAGATCGAGGTAGGCGTCGCGAGCGGCCACCGCCGCGGTGTCCTCCGGGGCCGAAACCACGTTGCTCATCCGGTCATCTCCTCACGGCGGGGTGTCGGCGGAACGCGCGAGGGAGCCGCGGCCCGAACGTCGAGCAGATCTTCGGGAGCGCTCGCCTCGGCTGTCAACGTCGATCCCGAACGGGGCGGGCAGCGGTCGATTGGTTCCCCAGCGCCGTCGTTGCCTCCCCGCCGAGGGCTGCGTAGCTTTCCCGCGACCGCGCCCGTCGAGCGCGGCCGGTGCCCGCGGGGATGCCACCGCGCACCGGATTTCGTCCCGCGTTCCGCGACAGGATGGGAAGACCTCATGCGATCCAGCGAGCAGGCGGCACGACTGCGCACGTTGATCTTGGCCGCGGGCGGCGGTACGGAGCGGATCCGGGAGGTCGTCGGCGAGCTCGGCCGCCGCTGGGTCGCCGGGGTGCTGGCCGACGAGCTGGTGCACCGGGCGGAGCTGGGCGCCCTCCCGCAGCTGGCGCGGCACCCGGTCCTGGTGCGGTTGGAGCTGGCGCTCGACGGCGAGGTCACGACCTGCGCAGTGCGGGCCGCGGACACCGGGGCGACGGTGACCGTCGATGACCCGGACTCCGCCGCCGACGCGCACGCCACCGTCGAGCTCGACCTGGCGCAACTGGTCCGCGCCGTGTTCGGCCCCCGCGGCGCCGGCGGCGAACCGGAGCGTCGCATCACCTGGCGCGACTTCGAGGACCCCGCCGCGCTCAGCGCGGGCATGCACGTGCTGCCGGTGGTGCAGCACCTGCTCAGCGGCGCCGCCGAGCAACCGCTGGACCTGTCGGGGCTGTCGCTGCGCTCCGGTTCGGACAAGTGGGGGCTGCACTTCTACGCCCCGCACTACGAGCGGCACTTCGGCCCGCTGCGGGACCGGCCGCTGACGGTGCTCGAACTCGGCATCGGTGGTTACGACGATCCGGCCGCGGGCGGTGGCTCGCTGCGGATGTGGAAGCGGTTCTTCCCCCGCGCGCTGGTGTACGGGGTGGACGTCGTCGACAAGAGCCCGCTGGCCGAGCAGCGGCTCTACCCGATCCGGGGCGATCAGTCCGATGTGGACTTCCTGGCGGAGCTGGCCGGCGAGATCGGCCCGGTGGACGTGGTCATCGACGACGGCAGCCACTACTGCCCGGACGTGATCAGCAGCTTCCGCGCGCTGTTCCCGCTGCTGGCGCCCGGTGGCCTCTACGTCATCGAGGACCTGCAGACCTCCTACTGGCCCGCCTACGGCGGCAGCTCGGAGGACCCCGGGGACCCGGCCACCACGATGGGTTTCCTCAAGCAGCTGCTCGACGGGCTCAACCACGAGGAGTTCCTGCCCGCCGGCGCGCGCGAGACCTCCGAGTTCGACCGCACGATCGTCGGCGCGCACTTCTACCACAACCTGGTCTTCCTGGAGAAGGGCCGCAACGCCGAGGGTTCGATCCCGAGGTGGCTGGGCCGCGAGCGGCCCGCCTGACCCGGCGTGCCGGGGCTCCGCGCGCCGCCCCGCCGCGAACCAGCGGCCGCGCGGCGCGCGTTCAGGCGCGGCCGCCGACGAAGTTCTCCCGGTACCAGCGCACGGTCTCGGCGAGCCCCTCCTCCAGCGGGCGCGGGACGAACCCGAGCGCGGAGGTGATCCGGCCGGTGTCGAGCTCGGGGAGCCGCGCGCCGGCCGGTTTGTCGGGGTCGAGCTCGATTCGCTCGACCGCGCCGAACTCCCGGTGCAGCAGCCTGGCCAGCTCCAGCAGCGAGACCGAACCGGCTCCGGCGACGTTGAAGGTCTCCGGCCCGCTGGTGGCGACCGCGCCCAGCACGGCCCGCACGAGGTCCCGGACGTGCAGGAAGGAGCGGCGCTGCTGCCCGTCGCCCCAGATCGTGATCGGCTCACCGCGGGCGATGCGGCCCATCATGGCGGGGATCACCCGCTGCACCCGCGGATCGGTGCCGTCGCCGGGGCCGTAGACGTTGCTCGGCCGGGCGAGCAGGACCCGCATCCCGAACTGCTTGCGGTAGGCGTCGGCGAGCAGCTCCGCGAAGATCTTCGACAGCGCGTAGCCGTCGCCGTCGAGCGCCAGGCTGGTCCGGTAGTCGTCCTCCTCGCGCAGCGCCCCGGCCCCGCCACCGGTGTAGATCTCGGCGGAGCTCAGCAGCACGACCGTGCCGATGCGGTGGTCCCGGGCGGCGTTGAGCACGTTCGAGGCGATGCGGGTGTTGGCGTCGAGGATCGTGCCGAAATTGCGCTTCTTGAATTCGCCGTTGCCGTCGATGCCCGCGCAGTGGATCAGGACGTCCACCTCCGCTCCGACGTAGCGGAACAGCGCTTCCACCTCGACGCTCGACAGCAGGTCGATGCGGATCTCCCGGTGCCCGGCACCGTCGGACGCCGGGCCGCGGTGCAGCGACAGCACGCGGGCGCCGGCGGCGGTGAGAACTTCGGCGAAATGCGCGCCGATGAACCCCCTCCCGCCGGTGACCAAGACGGTCCGGCCCTGCCAGAAACCATTCTCCATGACGTTTCCGATCCTGTGCGCGAGTAGCGGGAATCGGCTGATCCTGGCACGCGGGAAAATGCGGGTAAACGTCGTGACGCGATATTTCGAGAACTGCCCGGAGGAGCTGTTCGACCGAACATGCCGAGCAGTCGAACACCGATCCGCTGCGGCCCGGGCGAACTGTAGCAGCCATCGGAGAAACAGACGAGCAATCGTTTTCCGAGACCCCCGGGGGACCGCCGAGACCAGAAGTCAACCCCTTGAACTGCGAAGATGGCCCCAGTTTGCCTCCCGCGCGGGATTGCTCTGTTCGGGGGGGTTGGCTCGCCCGCCCACCTCCGACCATAATGACCTCGATCCACCCGCTGGGGTGAATAGGTGGATCGCCCGCACTGCCACTCAAGGCATCGCGCCGCGGAACAACGTCGCGACGCGGTGTTCGCGCGCGCCGACGAAGCGCGTGCGTTCACATTCGCGGGCAGGTCGAAGTGAATATCTCAATCTGGGGGACGGGTTGACAAGCAGTGAAGCACTCGTGGCGTCCCGGCGGGTCGAGCCGCCGTTCTCGCCACCGGAGAGGCGCGGCGACGAGCCGCGTCTGGTGACCGCCGAGACCGCGACGATGCCGATCGCGGCGCTGACCCCGGCCGAACAGCTGCGGGTCGCCGGGGTGAACCACCACCACGTCCGCGCGTTGGCGGAGGTCAAGGCCGCCCTCCCACCGATCCTCGTGCACCGGTCGACCAAGCGGGTCATCGACGGGATGCACCGGCTGCGCGCGGCCGAGGCGCGCGGGCTGCGCGAGATCGAGGTCCGGTTCTACGACGGCGCCACCGAGGACGCCTTCGTCCTCGCGGTGGAGGCGAACGTCGCGCACGGCCTGCCGCTGTCCCTGCGCGATCGCACCGCGGCGGCCACTCGCATCATCAGCGGCCACCCGGAGTGGTCCGACCGCAAGATCGCCTCGGTCACCGGGTTGGCCGCCACCACCGTCGGCGCCATCCGCCGACGCTCCTCCGAGTGCGCCGCCCAGGTCACCAGCCGGGTCGGGCGGGACGGCAGGGCGCGGCCGCTGAACGGGGTCGCCGGCCGGATGCTGGCCAGCGAGCTCATGCGCGACCGCCCGGACGCCTCGCTGCGCGAGATCGCGAAGGCGGCGGGAATCTCCCCGTCCACCGCCCACGACGTGCGGGAACGCCTGCGCGGCGGGAAGAACCCCGTCCCGGCGCGGCTGCGCGAGGCCGCGCGGGAGGAGACCGCCGAGGAGCGCGGCGGACCGGGCAGCACCGGCGGCCGCGACCTCCCGCAGGCGCAGGCCGCGGATCGCTCGACGATCCTGGGTGCGCTGAAGCGGGATCCGTCGCTGCGGTTCACCGAATCGGGCCGTGCGCTGCTGCGCTGGCTGGACGCCCACACCAGCGGGGTGGAGGAGTGGACCGAGCTGTTCGACAACGTCCCGGCCCACTGCCGGGGCGTCGTCGCCGAACTGGCCAGGGGCGCGTGCCACTCCTGGCACGAGTTCGCTGAACGGTTGGAGAACGGCCCCGGCCTCGGGGCGCGCCCGCCGGCCAACCCGGCCTGACCGCTCGCCGTCGAGCTCCCGGCGGCGGTGGGGCGCTGCGCCCGCGCGCCGTCGCCGACGAGCGCGGAGTCCGGGGGCGGTGCGCCCCGGCCGGGTCAGGTCAGCAGTTCCGGCACGCCCGGGGTGCTGCGCTTGCGGCGCAACCACACCTTCCGGCTGCCGTCGGAGTACAGCAGCACCCGCGAGAGCTCCCAGCCGGAGAACTCGGCGTGGATGCTCAGCTGGGTCGCCGCGCTGGGACGGGAGATCCCGGCGGGCAACCGCAGGGGCCGGTACTCCCACTTCTCGTCGGCCCAGCCGTCCTCGCGGTGCCCGCCGGTCGCAGCGGAACCGGCGGGCACCGGGGATCCGGCGGGATCGGTGTCCTCCATCATGGCGTCACCACCTGCAGTCCTGCCCCGGCGGCCGAGGCGACGTACACAGCTCCAGTAGCGGGATCGACGGTCGCGGAATCGGGCTGGCGCACCGTCGGCACCCGGTGCACCTCGCGGGGTTCACCGCCGGCGACGTCGTAGCCGACGAGCTCGTTGGAACCGGTCAAGGTGATCCAGGCCAGGTCCCGCACCGGGTCGTAGGCCAGACCGAACGGCGCACCGGGCACCGGGTAGCGCTGCTTCATGATCAGCGGTTCGGTGGCGAACGCCAGCAGCGCCTCGCCCCGGGTGTCCACGCTCAGCACCCGTCCGTAGCGGTCGGCGACCGCGCGGGTGGCCCCGGCGCCCGCCCGCAGCGCGGCCTCCTTCTCCCCGTCGGCGTCCAGCGGCGTGAGCGACGTGGTGAGCGTGTCGAGGACGTGCACCTGCCCGTCCACGGCCACCAGCTCGGCGGGGCGGGAGAACCCGGTGGCCCGCGCCCCGCCGGGCAGCAGGACCTCGGCGGGATGGCTCAGCGCCACCGCCAGCCCGCCCGGCACGGCGATCGCGTCCAGCGGCCCACCCGGGTACGGCAGCCGTTCGGCGGTGCCGCTGGCCGGGTCGATGCGGGCGACGAGGTCGGCGTCGGGCACGGCGGCCAGCAGATCACCCTCGGGGGTGGGGCGCAGCGTCGCGGGTGGGGCGGGCAGCTCCACGGTGCGCGGCGGCCGGGCGAGGTCGCGCGGATCGCGCAGCGACACGGTGCTGCCGGAGGCGGTGGCCAGGGTGCCGGGCAGGAACGCGGTCAGCGCGCTCGGCGGGGCGGGCAGCACGGGGCCCGCCGGGGCCGCGGTGCCCGCGGGGGACTGGGCGGGCGCGGCGGCCACGAGCGTGTCGGTGACCTGCAGCGGATCCTCGGCGCCGACGCTGCCGCAGCCGGTGAGCACGGTGGCGGTGAGGCAGGCGGCGACCAGTCGGCGCAAAGGGGGGCTCCTCCGGGTGCGGTGGCCCGCGGTTCGGGCGGTGGCGGTTCCAGGATCCCTGATCTGGCGCGGTGGTCGGCGGCCCACCCCGGGCGCCGGGACGGGAGACCTCCAGGATGACATCGGCCACCCCGGGCGGGCCAGCATCGAGCCTTCACCCCGCGTTCGTCGAGAGTTCGTCTCCGCCGGGGCCGGCGCGGCGGACCGCCGCGGTGGCGTTGGCGCTGGTGACCGCCGCGCCGGGGCGGTCTCGGCGGGGCGCGGGGAGTGTTGCAGGATCTGCGGGTGCGGGGTGGTCAGCCCCCGGCGTTCCCGGTGGTCGTCTCGAAGAGTGCTGGAGTGGGTTCAGTTGTCGTGGTTGCAAGCCGTGGTGCTCGCCGTCGTCCAGGGGCTCACCGAATTCCTGCCGATCTCCTCGTCGGGACATCTGCGGATCGTCTCGGAGCTGTTCTTCGGTGACGACGCGGGCGCGTCGTTCACGGCCGTCACGCAGATCGGCACCGAGCTGGCGGTGGTGATCTTCTTCGCGAAGGACATCGCGCGCTTGATCGCGACGTGGTTCAAGGGGCTGGTCGACGCCGACGTGCGCCGCACCCAGGACTACCGCCTCGCGTGGTTCGTGATCGTGGGCAGCATCCCGATCGGCGTGCTGGGGCTGCTGTTCCAGGACTTCATCCGGGGCGCGCTGCGGAGCCTGTGGGTGACCGGGGCGATGCTGATCGTCTTCGGCGTGCTGCTCGGCCTGGCGGAGCGCTTCGGCGGCCAGGTGCGCGGGCAGGACCGGCTGACGCTGCGCGACGGGGTGCTGATGGGCCTGGCGCAGTCGCTGGCGCTGATCCCCGGCGTCTCCCGCTCCGGCGGAACGATCACCGCCGGCCTGGCGCTGGGGCTGACCCGGGCGACGGCGGTGCGGTTCTCGTTCCTGCTGGCGATCCCCGCGGTCTTCGCGGCGGGCCTCTCGGAGATCCCGCACGTGTTCGAGGGCGGCGGCCCGGGCCTGCAGCCCTCGGTGGCGCAGATGGTGGTGGCGACCCTGCTGGCCGGCGTGATCGGCTACGCCTGCATCGCGTGGCTGCTGCGCTTCGTGGAGCGCCACAGCGTGTACCTGTTCGTCTGGTACCGGATCGCCCTCGGTCTGCTGGTGTTCGCCCTGCTCGGCGCGGGCGTCATGCAGCCCTGAGGTGAGTTGACCCGCGGGGGCCCGGTGTCCGGGGGTGCCGGGCCACCGGTGTGCTCGGGTGGGGTTCGGAGCCGGCCGCCGCGGGGCCTACCCTCGGGTGCCGTGGCGACTCTCATCCTGCTCAGGCACGCACGGTCGGCGGCGAACGGCTCGGGGGTCCTCGCGGGGCGCAGCCCCGGGGTGGCGCTGGACTCGGCGGGGACCGCGCAAGTGGCGGACCTGCAGCGGCGGCTGGCGGAGGTGCCGGTGTCCTCGCTGGTCGTCTCCCCGCTGCAGCGGTGCGCCGAGACGGTGCGCGAGTTCGCCGCGGCGCGCGGCCTGGAGCCCGTGGTCGACGAGCGGCTCGCCGAGGTCGACTACGGCGACTGGACGGGCCGGAAGGTCTCCGAGCTGACCGGTGAACCGCTGTGGTCGGTGGTGCAGCAGCACCCGTCGGCGGCGGTGTTCCCCGGCGGCGAGGGCCTGGCGCAGGTGCAGGCGCGCGCGGTGGCCGCGGTCCGCGAGCACGACGCGCGGGTCTCGGCGGAGTTCGGCCCGCAGGCGGTGTGGGTGGCCTGCTCGCACGGCGACGTGATCAAGTCGGTGCTGGCGGACGCGCTGGGCCTGCACCTGGACGGGTTCCAGCGGATCGTGGTCGACCCCTGCTCGCTGAGCGTCGTGCGCTACACCGAGCTGCGCCCGTTCGTGGTGAAGGTCAACGACACCGGCTCCGACGTCTCGGCGCTGCTGCCGCCGCGCGACGCGTCCTCGGACGCGGTGGTCGGTGGTTCCACGGGTGCCGCGTCGTGACCGAGCCGCACCCGGTGGCCGATCTCGCGGAGTTCTTCGCGGGCCGCTGGGTGCTGCGCCGGGACATCGTCGACGACCGCGGGGCGCGGCTCGGGGGTTTCGCGGGCGAATCGGAGTTCACCGCCCGGGACGGCGACCTGGTGGTCTACCAGGAACGCGGCGAGCTGGTGCTGGGCTCCCACCGCGGCGAGGCGCGCCGCACCTTGCACTACCGCTTGGCGGAGGCGGGCCGCGCCTCGGTGCACTTCGACCACGGCGGCTTCTTCCACGACCTCGACCTGCGCTCCGGGCGCTGGCTGGTGGAGCACCCCTGCCGCGCGGACCTGTACCGGGGTGAGTTCGAGGTCTCCGGCCCGGACTCGTGGTGGCAGCGGTGGCGGGTCTCGGGCCCGGCGAAGGCCCACATCCTGACCACCGCGTTCACCCGCGACTGACCCGGGCGGTCACGGGGTGTGCCGGGGTGGTGCCCGAGGGTGTGAGAAGCACCGCACCACCGGCCGTCACCACCGGAGATCAGGAGCGGCAGACTCGACCGGAGAGGTCCGCACGGACCCGTGTCGTCGTCACCGCTAGGGGAATCGTGAAGAAGCACATCGCCGTGGTCACCGCGCCCGCGCAGGGCCACATCAACCCGACGCTGCCGCTGGTGGAGGAGCTCGTGCGGCGCGGGCACCGGGTCAGCTACGCCACCGGGGCACCCATGATCGAGACGGTGGAGGCCGCCGGGAGCAGCGGTGTCGAGCTGCCGATGGCGCTGCCGTCCGTGAAACCGGGCATGACGATGACCGTCGAGGCGATGGCCGGGATGCTCGAGTGGATGCACGGGCAGTGCCGCAGCGCGCTGCCGGTGCTGCTGGAGCGCTTCGAGGCCGACCGGCCCGACGTGGTGTGCTTCGACATGCTCACCCCGGTCGGGCGGGTGCTGGCGCAGAAGCTCGGGGTACCGGTGGTGGCGCTGATGCCGAGCTTCGCCTCCAACGAGCGGGTTTCCCTGCAGGACAAGCTGATGCCGGAGGGCTTCGACCCGACGGCCGAGCCGCTGCGGCGGGCCGAGGGCCTGTTCGCCGAGTTCGCCGCCGAGCACGGCCTGACCGGGGACCTGATGCCGCTGCGCCCCGTGGCGGACACGACCAGCGTGGTGTTCCTGCCCCGGTCCTTCCAGATCGCCGCGGACACCTTCGACGACAACTTCCACTTCGTCGGTCCCTGCCTGGGCAGCCGCGCCGAGCAGGACTACGAGCCCGCCGACCCGGACGCGCCGCTGCTCTACATCTCGCTCGGCACCACGTTCAACGACCGCCCCGACCTCTACGGCACGTTCCTGCGGGCCTTCGGCGGCACCCGCTGGCAGGTCGCGATGTCCATCGGCGGCTCGGTGGATCCGGCCGACCTCGGGGAGATCCCGGCGAACTTCGACGTGCGGGCCTCCCTGCCGCAACCCGGGGTGCTGCGGCGCGCCACCGCGTTCCTCACCCACAACGGCATGGGTTCCACGATGGAGGCGCTGGCCTACGGGGTTCCGATGATCGGGCTGCCGCAGATGCTGGAGCAGGCCGCCAACGCCGACCGCGTCGCGGAGCTGGGCCTGGGCCGGCGGCTGACCGACGACGAGGTCACCCCGCAGGGCTTGCTGGCCGCCGTGGAGGAGGTCGCCGCCGACGAGGGCGTCCGCGCCAACCTGGCGGCGATCCGCGCCGAGCTGGAGACCGCCGGGGGCGCGGCCGCCGGGGCCGAGGTGATCGTCGACGCCTGCGCGTGATCCCGCGCCGGGTGCCCGGCGGCCCGCACGCGCGGCGCCGGGCACCCGGCCGGATCAGCGGGAGGCCATGAGCTCGTCGAAACCGGGGAACCGCTCGGCGGTGTCGGTGCCGAGGAACTCCCCGATCCAGCCGTCGTCGTCGTGGAAGAACCGGATCGAGACGAAGTCCGGGCTGGTTCCCATGTCGAACCAGTGCGTGGTGCGCGCGGGCACGCTCAGCAGATCACCCGCCTCGCACAGCACCGCGTACACCTTGCCCCGCAGGTGCAGGTAGAACACCCCGGCGCCGCGGGCGAAGAAGCGGTCCTCGTCGTCGTCGTGGGTGTGCTCGGACCGGAACTTCTCCCGCGCGGCCTCGGCCCGGGCGGGCCATTCCGGGTCGGCGGAGGGCTTCATCGCGATGGCGTCGACCTTGATGTAGCCCTCGCTGCTGATGACCCGGTCGACCTCGGCGCGGTAGGCCGCCAGCACCTCCTCCGAGGTCGCGTCCTCGGGCAGCTCCCGCAGTTCCCAGCGTTCGAAGCGCACCCCGAACTCCCCGAGCACCGCGCCGATCTCGGCGGCGTCCTCGGTGCGCAGCTCGGCTCGCGCGGGGTCGGTGTCGTCCCAGACGGTCAGCAGCGTCATGCGGTTCTCCTCATCCGATGGGGGTCGGGCGTCCGTGCGCGGCGAGGGCGAACGCCGCCAGCCACTCCAGGCATTCCGCCCGGTGCCGGGCCTGGGCGAGGTCGCGGCCCCACACGTACACCCCGTGCCGGGCGACGATCAGCGCCGGGATCCCGGGATCGTGGACCCGCGCGAAGCGGTCGCCGAGCAGCGTCATGTCCTGGGAGTTGGGCACCACCGGGATGGTGACCTCGTCGTCGTGGGCGGCGCGACCGAGCCCCTTGAGCATCTCCAGATCGCGCAGCACCAGCCCGTCCGGCCACCGCTCGGCGGCCAGCACCGGAGCGAGCACGTGCACGTGGACCACGGCGGCGGCGCCGGTGGTGGCGGCGATGCGGGCGTGCAGCCCCGCCTCGGCGGACGGGCGCTGACCGGGACTCGGCTGGTCGGCGACGGCGGCCCCGGCGGCGTCGACCAGGACGACGTCCTGGTCGACGAGCTCGCCCTTGTCGCGGCCGCTGGCGGTGACCGCCAGCCGCAGCGGATCGTCGCGCAGCACCACCGACAGGTTCCCGGAGGTGCCGCGCATCCAGCCGAGCTCGGCGAACCGGGCGGACTCGGCGGCCAGCGCCGCCCCGGCCCGGGCCAGTTCGGCGGCGGTCACCGGGCCCGCGTTCACGCGGGGACCTCGACGTCGACGTCGTCGAAGCTCGCCACGGCGCGGTGGCGGCCGAAGTCGGCTTCGCCGAACGGTTCCCCCGGCCTGGCCAGTCCCACGGTGCGCCAGCCCGCTTCGGCGGCGGCGTCGAGCTCGGCGGGCACGTCGGAGGCGAACAGCACCCGACCCGGCTCGGTGCCCAGCGTCTCGGTCATGGCCCGGTAGGAGCCGGCGACGCGCTTGGGTCCGGCGTTGGCGGTGTCGAAGTGGTGGGTGAACAGCCCGCGCAGGTCCCCGTCGGTGGTGTGCGAGAACGAGGCGATCTGGGCGGCCGCCGACCCGGAGGAGAAGATCGCCAGGCCCGCCCCCCGCCGCCGGTAGCGCCGCAGCGCACCGGGGACGTCGGGGAACAGCGCGGTGGTCAGCTCCCCGTCGGCGTAGCCGCGCTGCCAGATCAGGCCTTGGAGGGTCTTGAGCGGGGTGGCCTTGCGGTCGGCGTCCATCCACTCGTGCAGCACCGCCACGACCCGCTCGGTACCCGCGTCGGAGGGGAGACCGGCCTCGCGACGGACCTCGGAGACCGCGTCCGCGACCTCGGGATCACGCGGGTGGGCGTCGATCCACGGGCCCAGCCGGGGCCGGGCGTAGTCGTAGAGGACTTCGTGGACCTGGCTGGTGGGGGTCAGCGTGCCCTCGATGTCGAGCACGACCCAGCTGGCCGCTACCGGGGTGGTCACGGACGTTCCTCCTCCTGCTCGGCGTTCGCGTACCCGGCCAGCGCGTCCGGGGCGAACGGGCCGCGGTCGGTGACCACGGTGGTGACGAACCTCGGCGGCGTCACGTCGAACGCCGGATAGCGGCCGCGGACGCGCTCGCTGGCGGTGCGGCGGCCGAGGGTGTGCAGCACCTCGTCGCCGTCGCGGTGCTCGATGGGCACGTCGGAGCCGGTCGCGGCGCGCGGATCGGGGCCGTGGCACAGGGCGTGGAAGGGCACCCCGAAGGCGTGGGCGGCGACCGCCAGCTGCAGGGTGCCGACCTTGTTGATGACGTGGCCGTCGAGGGTGATCCGGTCGCTGGCGGTGATCAGCGCGTCGATCTCACCGGCGCTGAACAGGGCCGCGCCCATGCCGTCGGTGATCAGCGTGGTGGGCACGCCCATCTCGGCGAGGGTTTCCGCGGTCAGCCGGGCGCCCTGCAGGTAGGGGCGGGTCTCGGTGCAGCAGAACTCCAGCTGCTTGCCCGCGCGCTGGGCGGCCGCGACGGTTTCGGTCAGGTACAGGTCGCCCCAGCAGTGGGTGAGCACCCGGGCGCGGTCGGGCAGCAGCGCGGCGGCGGCCTCGCCCATGGCGCGGCTGCGCGCCCGGTAGTCGGCGTCCCCGGCGCGCGCCCCGGCGAGCGCGGCGGCGGCCAGCTGCTCGGGGGAGTCCTCGCCGCGGGCGCGGGCGGCGTCGACCTCGGCCAGCACCCAGGAGACCGCGATGCGCGGGTGGTCGTTGGTGGGGCGGGTGGCGATGAGCCGCTCGGCGGCCGCGGTGAGCCGTTCCCGGACCCGGCCGGGTTCGTCGGCGGCGGCGTGGCGGGCGGCCAGCGCCATGCCCCACAGCGCGGCGAAGTACGGGCCGCTGGACTGGGTGACCATGTCCTCGATGGCGCGGGCGACCTGTTCGAGGTCGCGGGCCCGCACCCAGGTGCGCTCGAAGGGGAACACCCGGCGGTCGAGCAGGTGCACGCCGTCCTCGGCGAGGCGCACGCTCGCGGTCAGCACCGGCTGCCCGGCCGGCTCGGTGATCAACGTCATCGGGGTCCTCTGTGGATGGTCGAGGTCGCGGCGACGTGCCAGCCTACTGACCGGGTCCCCCTGCCGTGCAACGACTTCCAGATGCCAGGACGGCGACGTGCGCATGAGTTGATCAGTCGCGGACGCCGATCGCGACGGTGCCCGCGACCTCGTCATCGCTTCGGACGCGGGCGCGCAGGCCGTGCCCGCTCATCGCGGCGGCCGTCCCGCCGGCCTGTTCGCGGCTGGTCTCGACGAGCAGCGACCCGCCCGGGGCGAGCAGCGCGGGGGCGGCAGCGGCGACGCGGCGGTGCAGGGCGAGACCGTCGGCTCCGCCGTCGAGGGCCAGGCGGGGCTCGTGCTCGCGGGCCTCCGGAGGCAGCAGCGGCAGGCTCCCGGTCGGCACGTAGGGGGCGTTGACCACGAGCACGTCGATCCGGCCGCGCAGCCGGGCGGGCAGGGCCTCGTCGAGGTCGCCCGCGTGCACCCGCTCGGGGGGCAGGTTGCGGCGGGCGCACCGCACCGCGGCGTCGTCGAGGTCGGCGGCGTGCACCTCGGCGCGGGGGAGGCGGTCGAGGACGGCGGCACCGAGGGCGCCGGAGCCGCAGCACAGGTCGACCACGACCGGTTCGGCTCCCGCCCGCTCGGCGGCGAGCACGGCCTGGCGGGCGAGGAACTCGGTGCGGCGCCGGGGGACGAACACGCCCGGGTCCAGGGCGATGCGCAGGCCGAGGAACTCCGCCCAGCCCAGCACCTGCTCCAACGGGAGACCGGCCTCGCGGCGGGCGAGCATCGGCTCCAGCGCACCGCCACCGGATTCGGCCAGCAGCAGCCGGGCCTCGTCCTCGGCGAACACGCAACCCGCGCGGCGCAACCGCGCCACGACCTGATCGAACGACGTCACCGCTGCTCTCCTCCCGGATCCGGCCCGTTCGGGGCGGGCCCGCGCCGGGGAACGTGCACGACCCGGCCCGGACGCCTGGTGCTGGCGTCCGGGCCGGGTGTCAGCGGCGCCGCTTCGGCGGGTCCTTGCGCAGCAGGTCGGGGCCGATGATGCGGCGCACCACGCGGCGGGCGAGGCTGCGGCGCTTGGCCGGGGCGACCCCGGCGGCGCGCCGCGGCGGGCTCGCCGGGGTGATGTCGGGATCGGGCACCGACACCGGTGGGACGTCCGCCGCGGGGACCGCCGACGGGGCCACCGGGGCCAGGTCGGACCGGGTGCCCTGCGGGGTGGCGGTGTCGGACTCGGCCCGCGCGGGGGTCGGATCGGGGTTGAGCCGCTTGGCGAACTCCGGCCGCTCATCCCGGATCGCCGGGATGTAGGGCTGGGTCACCTCCACCCGGTCCGGCCGCGGCACCGCGCCCTCCGGGCGCGCCAGGAAGTCCTCGGGCCGGGCGGTCGGGTGCTGCGGGGAGGAGGGCGGAGCCGGTGCCGCGTCGAGGGGCAGTTCTCCGACGAAGCGAGTGGTCACCGGTCCTGCGTCAGGCCGCGAACGGTCCTGCTGCTCGGGCGGGACCGCCGGCTGGAACCAGGGGCGAACTAGATCGTCTTGAAGTGTCATCCGTATCGACTCTGCGGGGAGCAAACGGCCAGTACCACCAGTGGGTGAAAGCCACCGGCGCGTCAGACCCTACCGGTAACGGACCGGTAAAGCACCACCCGAGTGGGCGCGAAGTGTGGGCGAGCCGGTGCGCGCTGTCACCCCCCGTGCCCGACGGGGCCCTCAACTGCGGAGATCAGTCCGTCCGCTAGCGCCGGAAGCGGGATGCGTTCCCCGCCACACCGGTTCGATCGTCGCCGACCGTGAGCGGTGCGGCGGCCGTTGCGGGCCGATCCGGGCACCATCGTGCTCACGGACCGTGGCGAGGGGCGCCCGGCTCCGGGACGCGGGGCCGGGCACCCGCACCAGCGGTGACCACCGGCCGGGGTGACGCGCCGCCACCCCGGCGGACCGCGTGGCCCGGGGGCGGTCGCGTCAGCGCGGAAGGGTCGGTGGCTAGCGGTGCCGGGGCCGGGCGCGCAGCCGGGCACCCGGCAGTTCCGGGGCGGGCAGCGCGTCCCCGTCGTAGCCGGCCACCGCGCCGAAGCGGCCCGCTCCGGTTCCGGTGCGCTCGGCCTCCCAGCCGCGGCGGGCCTCGACGATCTCCTCGTGGCTGCGGGCCACGAAGTTCCACCACATCACCAGCTCCTCCTCGAACGGCACCCCGCCGATGAGCAGGGCGCGGGTGGCGGTCTCGGCGCGCAGCGCGAGCTCGCGGCGGCCGTGACCGAGGTAGAGCAGGCTTCCGGTGCCCAGCGGGGTTCCCCCGACCTCCAGCGGCTCGGCGAGGGCGAGCACGGCGTGCTCGAAGTCGGGTTCCAGCGGCAACCGGACCTGGCCGCCGGGACGCAGCGCGATCTCGGCGCCGACCAGCGGGCTGCAGGTGCGGGCGGGGGAGGCGGCACCGCCGAGCTCGCCGTTGATGACGGTGGTGGTGCCGCCGGGGGCGGTGAGCGTCGGCAGCGCGTCGTGCTGCTCGAAGTGCGCCTCGCCGTGCCGGTGCGCCTCGGGCTGGGCGATCCACAGCTGCACCCCGTGCAGGTGGGGGGAGCGCGCGGGCGGTGACTGCTCGGAGTGCGCGATGCCCGCGCCCGCGGTCATCAGGTTGAGCTGGCCGGGCCGCACCAGGCTGCGGCTGCCGAGGCTGTCCTGGTGCAGGATCTCGCCGTCGAGCAGCCAGCTCACGGTCTGCAGCCCGATGTGCGGGTGCGGCGGGACCTGCATCCCGGGTCCGGCGTTGACGTCGGTGGGCCCGTAGGAGTCGATGAAGCACCAGGCGCCGACCATCCGCCGATCGCGGTGCGGCAGCACCCGGCGCACCGGCATCGCGCGGGGCCCGCCCAGCGGGACGGACCGGGGTTCGAGGAGTTCGACGGCCTGTTCGACGCCCTCGGCCGGACCGTCGCACACGGTGCGCTCGTCGGGGGCGGGATCGATGTTGCTCACGTCGCCACAGTAGGCGCGGGCGCCAGCATCGCGTTGATCATCGGCACTCGCCTGCGCCCGCCCGCGCCCCGGCGACCTCGAACCGCCGCGAGAACCGGCGCCCGCCCGGGCGCGGCGGTGGGGCTCAGCCCTGGGGCTGGGCGAGGCGGGCCCGGTCGTCCTCGCCGAGCAGGTCGAGCTGATCGGGGTGCTTGCGGACGAACTCGGCCATGTAGGGGCACAGCGGCACCACCTGCTCGCCGCGCTCCCGGGCGCTGCCGAAGGCGGCGCGGGCGAGCTGTCCGGCCACGCCCCTGCCCTGGTGCCGCTGGTCGACCTCGGTGTGGGTGAGCTCGATGCGGCCGGGGCGGCGCACGTAGTCGGCGAAGCCGGCGAGGGCTCCGTCGACGGTGGCCTCGAAGCGG
The DNA here is from genome assembly GCF_047200635.1 of Saccharopolyspora antibiotica. Classification (NCBI taxonomy): domain Bacteria; kingdom Bacillati; phylum Actinomycetota; class Actinomycetes; order Pseudonocardiales; family Pseudonocardiaceae; genus Saccharopolyspora; species Saccharopolyspora antibiotica. The sequence goes on from NZ_JBJZOI010000011.1 coordinate 158,767, forward strand.
TGGCGCTCAGGTCGATCGGTGATCTGCACGCGGGATTCGCTCATACCGCCCTTCTACCAGGTGTCGCGTCCGGTTCGCGCCGATCGCCCGATCCCGTTCAGCCCGGACTGCGCAGGTGGAACTGGACAGCCTGGACTGATGAACTAGGGTCGCGGCGTGGCGGGAGACCCGGAGGGCGGTTCGGCGGTGCGCGCGGGCCGCGACGTGCGGGTGGTGCTCAGCCGGCTGCGCCGCAGGCTGCGCGAGGTCGCCGCGGACGAGGACCTGACCTCCTCGCAGCTGTCGGTGCTCACCCGGTTGAGCAAGGAGGGCGGCTCCTCGGCCAGCGCGCTCGCGGTCGCCGAAGGCGTGCGCCCGCAGTCGATGGCCAGCACCCTGGCCGCTCTCTCCCAGCTCGGTCTCCTCGAACGCCGCCCCGATCCGGGCGACGGCCGCCGCCAGCTGATCACCCTCAGCGCGGCGGGATCCCGCCGGGCCGAGGACGACCGCCAAGCCCGCCGAGCCTGGCTCACCCGCGTGCTGCGGGAGCGCTGCACCGAGGACGAACGGCAGACGATCATCGAGGCGATGGCGCTGCTGGAGCGGATCGCCGAACCGTGAGCGCCCCGGCCGACGCGACGGGGGCCGAACGGCGCCTGATCGCGCCGACGGTCCTCGGCTCGGCGCGCGGGTACCCGACGGTGCTGGCGATCCTCGCCGCCGCGGCGTTGCTGAGCGGAGCGGCCGAGACCCTCGAAACGCACGACCTGGCCCGGTTCGTGCTCGTCGCGGCCGCGCCGCTGCTGGTGGTCGCGGTCCTGGACCGCTCACACCGGCGCCTCGGCGCGGCGAGCTCACAGCCCCCGCTGGAGAACAGGAGAGTTCCCATGCCCATCAGCACCCTCGACCCGCGCACCGCCCTGGTGCTCATCGACCTGCAACGGGGCATCGCCGGAGCCGGCGGCACCCCGCACCCGGCCGCCGAGGTCGTGGCGCGCGGCGCCCGGCTCGCGGAGGCGTTCCGCGCGCACGGCGCACCGGTGGTGCTGGTGCGGGTCAGCTTCGCCGCCGACGGCGCGGACGCGCCCCCGGGCCGCACCGAGACCGGGCGCGGTGGGCAGCGGCCCGACGGCTGGGACGAGATCGTCGACGAGCTCGCCGGGCATCCGCAGGACGTGGTGGTGACCAAGCGGAACTGGGGCGCCTTCCACGGCACCGACCTGGACGTGCGGCTGCGCCGACGCGGCGTCACCCAGATCGTGCTCGGCGGGATCGCCACCAGCCTGGGCGTGGAGTCCACCGCCCGCGCCGCCCACGAGCACGGCTACCACGTCGTCCTGGCCACCGACGCGATGACCGACCTCGACGCCGAGCAGCACCGCAACAGCGTGGAGCGGATCTTCCCGCGCCTGGGCGAGCGCGGCACCACCGGGGAGATCGTCGAGCTGCTCGCCCGGACTCGCGGATGAGCCGGGGCATCCTGGTCACGGGCGCGTCCCGGGGCATCGGCCGGGCCGTCGCGGCCGCGTTCGCGGCGGGCGGCGACCGGGTCGCCGTGCACTGCTCGTCGCGGCCGGAGGACGCCGCACGCACGGTGGAGTCGCTCCCGGGTTCGGGGCACCTGCTGCTGCGGGCCGACCTCGCCGACCCCGCGCAGGCCGCCTCGCTGGTCACCGACGCGGTCGCCGGGCTCGGCGCGGTGGACGTGCTGGTCAACAACGCGGCGGTGATGACCCCGCACCCGCCCGCGACCACGTCCTACGCCGACTGGCAGGCGGCGTGGCGCTCGACGCTGGAGGTGAACCTGCTCGGCGCGGCCCACCTCAGCCACCAGGTCGCCGCGCACCTGATCGAGCGCGGCGCGCCGGGCGCCATCGTCAACGTCGGCTCCCGGGGCGCGTTCCGGGGCGAGCCCGAGCACCCCGCCTACGGGGCGAGCAAGGCCGCGCTGCACGCGATGGGCCAGTCGCTGGCGGTGGCGCTGGCCCCGCACGGGATCGCGGTGTCCTCGGTGGCGCCCGGCTTCGTGGCCACCGAGCGGGTCGCGGAACGGTTGGAGGGCGAGCGGGGCGCCGAGATCCGGGGGCAGAGCCCGTTCGGCCGGGTCGCGGCCGCCGAGGAGGTGGCCGCCGCCGTGGTCTACCTGGCCTCTCCGGCCGCGGCCTGGTCCTCGGGCGCGGTGCTCGATGTCAACGGAGCGTCCTACCTGCGAACCTGACCACCACGCCCGGGGTGGCCGTATCCTGGCTCGTGGCGAAACGCGGGAGGTGGCATGACCGAGCGCAAGCCGGCCGCGATGACGTTCGAGAGCTGGATCGACCGCCAGATCCGGGTGGCCCAGGAACGCGGCGAGTTCGACGACCTCGCCGGTGCTGGGAAACCGCTTCCCGGTGCTGGCGAGGCGCACGACGAGCTGTGGTGGGTCAAGGGCTACGTCGAGCGCGAGGGCCTGTCCGGGGAGGCGCTGCTGCCGACCCCGCTGCGCCTGCGCAAGGAGGTGGAGCGGCTCCCGGAGGTGGTGCGGGAGCTGCCCACGGAGCGCGCGGTGCGCGACACCGCCGCCGAGCTCAACCGGCGGATCGCGACCTGGCTGCGCACCGCCACCGGACCGCAGGTCCCGATCGGCCTGGTGCGGGTCGATGAGCTCGTCGCGCACTGGCACGAGCAGCGGGTCCGCCCCGCTGCCCCGGCCCCGGTGACGGTGCCGGGGGTTCGCGACGGCCGGTGGCGCCGGTTCACCCGGTTCCTGCGCGGAACCGGACGCTTCCCCTCCCGCTGACCGGACCGGCCGCGCGGTGCGCCGGGCTGAAGCGGGGAGCCGCTCAGCAGGGGCCTGACCGGTCAGTCGGCGAGGCCCCCGGCGAACGGGGCACCGCGCCACTGGTCGAGTGCCGGGGCGACGGCCTCGGCGAGCATCGGCAGCTGCGGCGCGAGGGCGAGGCAGGCCACCGAGCGCAGCATCCCGACCGCGTTGACCAGGCGCAGCACCCGCTCATCGAGAGGGCGCAGGCCGAGCTCGCGGGCCGCGGCGTCGTAGACGGCCTCCCCCTCCGCGCCGAGGAACGCCAGGTCCCATTCGACGGGTCCGAGGGTGGCGAGCTCGAAGTCGGCGAACAGCTCACCACCGGGGGTGGTGAGGATGTTGACGGCGGGCGCGTCGCCGTGGATCGCTTGCAGCTCGATTCCCGGGAACGCGGCCTCGAACCCGGCGCGGGAGGTGACCAGCGGGGCCAGCGCGGCCCACTCCCGTCGCGCCCGCTCCAGGTCGGCGGGCGCGAGCAGATCGGGGCGCCGTTCCAGGTCGGCGAGGCCGTTGGTGATCATGCCGGGGTCGGCGGAGTCCAGGAACGGCAGCGGGCCCGGGTAGTCGCGCAACGCCCGGTGCAGGTCGGCGACCAGGCGGCAGCGCCCGATGTAGTCGGGTTCGGCGGTGCTGTCGGCCTCGACGTGCTGCCAGCAGGTCATGGAGAACCCATCGCGCCGCACGGGTTCGCGGGGCACGAGCGGGCTGGGCGCGACGACGGGCGCGCCCCGGGCGTGCAGCCAGCTGGTGACGTCGAGCTCGATGCGCTGACGCGCCGCCTGCACCTCGGGGTCGGTGCCGGGTGGCAGCACGGTCGGCACCCGCACCACGACCGGGGCGGGTGCCAGGTGCACGACGACGGAGAACACGTCGTGCAGCACCGTGGCCTCGCGCACGTCGAGACCGAGTTCGCGGCCCGCGGCGGTGGCCGCCGCCACGGCCCGGGTGGTGCGCTCGGCGCGTTGCTGGGGTGTGGTGGCGACCGACATGCGGGCGATCCTGACACGCGCTGAGGTCGAGCGCGACGAATTATTCACCGCGCCCAGATCGTCACCGTGACGAATTCAGGGTTGGTCTTCGGTCCTGTTCGGACGATCATTCCGGGGTCGGTTCCGGCTGCTCGACCTCGGTCTCCGGTGCGGCGGCTAGCGCGCGCAGGTCGACGCGGAGTTGTTCGGCGCTCCGGTCGCCGTCGAGGAGGCCGAGCAGCTGGGTGCGCAGCTCCTCGTGATCGCGGCGAGCTTCGGCAGTGGCGGCTTGCTGGTCGGCGAGGGCGCTGTGCAGGTCCGCGATCTGCTGGTGCAGCGGGGCGAGGTGCTCGGCGTAGTCCCGGGTGGCCTGGGCGAGCCGATCGGTGAGTTCGGCGTGGCGGGCCTCGGCTGCGGCCTGGGCGGTGGCGATCCGGTCGGCGAGCTGGGTCTCGCGGTCGTGCAGGCGACGGCGCCAGTCGGCGTCGAGGGCGTCGCGGGCCTGGCGGTGGGTCTCCTCGGCGTCGCGGCGCAGCCGTTCCTGACGTTCGAGGGCGTCGGCGCGCTCGGCGGCGAGGGCGTCCTGGAGTTCGGCGATGCGCCGCTGGGCGGTGGCGGCCTGGTCGAGGGCGGCCTGGCGGTCGCCGCGTGCCTGCTCGGCGTCGCGGTCGGCCGCGGTGCGGGCGGCGTGCGCCTCGTCGCGTTCGGTGGCCGACCGGGTGGCCTGCTGCTCGGCTTCGGCCTGGCTCGCGCGGGCCTGTTCGGCCTCCTGTCGGGTGCGGGTCGCCTCGTCCCGGGCGCGGTCGCGGTCGGCGATGGCCTCGCGGGCTTGCTCGGCCGCGAGTTCGCGGTCGGCCTCGGCGGTGGCGCGGGCGCTCAGGGCGGTGTCCAACTCGCTGGTGACGTGCTGGTGCAGGGCGCTGATCTCACCGCGGGTGGGGTCGAGGACGTCGCGCAGCGCGGTGAGGCGCTCGTCGAGGGCGTGCACGTCGAGGTGAGTCATGGGCTGGTCGGGGCCGTAGACCCGGGTCCAGATCTCGCGGTGCTCGTCGAGCATCGCGCAGCTGATCGTTTTCGCGCCCCACTGGCCGTAGCGCTGCGGGTCGGGCGCGCAGTAGGGGGTGGGGCGGCCGCCGCGGGAGGGCAGCGGCGGCAGCGGGTCGCCGCAGTAGGCGCAGCGGGCCTCCTCTCCGGCGGCGAGGGCGCGCAGCGTGGCGTCGCGGCGTTCGTCCCGGCTGCCGCGCCGCGCCGGTGGCACTTGTGGGACGGCCACGCCGTTGGCCGTCTCATCGCCCTCGGGTCCGGCATCCTGCACCGTCATCTCCCAGCTCCCCGCTCGATCTTGGTTTCAGTTAATGAACTCTATCATCTGGTTTTGGATTAAAAACCAGAACCGATCTGTCCAGCGAGTCTCGTGTGGACCATATGGATAACCAGGATTATGGATATGATCGATTTCGGACGTGCCGCGCCGCCGCATCAGCCTGCGAACGGAGCAAATCGGGCACGCGGAGCAGCCGGGGTCACCCGCCGAAAAACTAGGTGCCCGAGGCGGGGCCGACTGGCCCTTACCGGGAGATGGCCCGGTTAGGTCACGGTGACGAAAGAGGCGGCGGGTCCGAGAACGCCGGTCAGGGGCGGCGGCCGCGGAAGGTGCGGCGCAGGTCGCTCACCCAGGCCTCGGGGTTCTCCCAGGGGATGAAGTGGCCGCCGCGCTCGTGGGCGGTGACGTTGACGTGGTGGAACCAGGCCGCTTGCGGACCGTTCTCGAACGCCTGGACTCGCTCGGCGGTGGTGTGCACACCGGGCGGGTTCTCGTAGCCGACGAGGGTGAGACCGACCGGGGCCTGCACGACCGGGGTTCGGTCGTGGGCGGGGGCCCACGGGTACCGGTTGGCGTTGGCGTAGTACCGCATGGAGGTGGCGATGGAGTTGTTCGCCCAGTAGATCGTGGCGTGGGTGAGCAGGTCGTCCCGGCTGAACACGGACTCGACGTCGCCGCCGTTGTCGCTCCAGGCGTTCCACCGCTCCAGCAGCCAGGCCAGCAGCCCGGCGGGTGAATCGCTGAGCCCGTGGGCCAGGGTCGCGCCGTCGAGCAGGTGCACGGCCAGGTGCGAGGCCGAGCGGCGGTCCAGTTCGACGATGCGGTCGCGGATCTCGGCGGGCTGGTCACCGGTCAGGGGGCGGCCGCGGGCGAAGTCCCAGGCGCGGGGGCCGGTGAAGAAGTCCAGCGGCAACCCGGAGCCGATGTGGATGCCGTGGAGCGACCCGGCGTACTTGTGGCCCAGCTGGCTGGAGATGAGCCCGCCGATGTCGCAGCCGCCGGCGGCGTAGCGCGCGTGCCCCAGGGTCTCGGTCATCAGGAGGTGCCAGAGGTCGGCGACCTTCCAGAAGTTGACGTCCGGGAACCCGGTGAGCGGGCCGGGGAAGCCGAAGCCGGGCAGCGACGGCACGATCACCTCGAACGCCTCGTCCGGGTCGGCGCCGAAGGCCGCCGGGTCGGCCAGCGGGTCGATCACCTTCGACCAGTGCCAGAACGTCCACGGCCAGCCGTGGGTGAGGATCAGCGGGATCGGGCGGGGGCCGCGGCCGGGCTTGCGCATGAAGTGCACGGGCACTCCGGCGACCTCGACGCGGTAGTGCTCGTAGGCGTTGATGGCGGCCTCGGCGCGGCGCCAGTCGTAGCCGTCGCGCCAGTACCCGACCAGTTCGCGCAGGTAGCTGGCGGGGACTCCGTAGGACCAGTCCTCGTTGTCCTCGTCCAGGGGCGCGCGGGTCAGCGCGAGGCGGGTGCGCAGGTCCTCGAGGACCTGCTCGGGCACGTGGATCGGGCTGGGTTCGAGGGGGAACGCGGTCATGGGGGAGTCCTCGCGGGGAGTCGGCGATCGTCGGTACCGGGATGCCCGATCTTCCCACCGTGCTGCATGATCGACGAGCGACACGGGGCCGGGACGACGAACGGGGGCAGGAGCGCCATGACCGAGATGGCCGTGCGGGAGGCCGACAAGTCCGGCCGGGAGCGCTTCGCGGAGTTCCTGCGGATCTACACGTCCCTGAACACCCGGCTCGCCTACGCCACCGATCTGGGCATCCCGCTGGACTGGGTGCCCGGCTACCGCGCGCCGGAGCCGGGTCGCCGACGCGGCCGGGCGCGGCGCGCCGAGCCGACGGGCCTGGAATGGCTCAACTGGTGCGTGCGGGAGGGCTTCGCCTCCTTCGACGAGATCCGCGTCGAGCACGTCGAGCGGTGGCTGGAGGAGCTGGCGCGCGCCGGGTACCGGGACGCGACCCGGGCCCGGATGCTCTCGGCGGTCTCGGCGTTCTACCGCAAGTACCTGCTGCGCGATGGCCTGGTCACCCAGAACCCGGCGGCGCTGGTGGACCGCTCCGCTCAGCACCTCAACCGCTCGAGCGGCCCGTCGGGCACGGCGATGTGGTCGTTCGAGGCGTGCCGGGCGCTGCTGGCGGCCGCGCACCTGCTCGCGGAGCACTCCCGGCACGGTGCGCGGGACCGGGCGATGGTGGAGGTGCTGATCGGCACCGGGGTGCGCGCGCAGGAACTCGTCGGGGTCGACCTCGCCGACTACCACCGGCCCGCCGCGGCGGGGCCTGGGTCGCTGCGGGTGCACGGCAAGGGCGCGAAGGACCGGCTGGTGGCGCTGGCGGCCCCGGTCGCCGATGCGATCGAGGACTACCTCGCGGTGCGCGCGCCACCGCAGGTCCCGGCGCTGCGGGAGCAGCCGGGGATGCGCGGCGCGGAACCGCTGTTCCTGACCGGGACCGGGCGGCGCGTGCACGTCTCGCACGTGCAGGCGCTGCTGCGCAGGTTGTGCGCGACGTTCGCCTCCGGTGCGGAGTCCGGGTCGCGCTCCCCGGCGCTGCGGGAGCTGCTGGCGACGGAGCGGGCCGCGCTGCTGGCCGAGCACCTCGCGCCGCTGCGGGACACGATCCACCCGCATTCGGCGCGGCACTCCTACGCCACCCACGCGATCACGCGCGGCGCCGAGCCCCGGCAGGTCCAGCGCGATCTGGGGCACGCGGCGCTGTCGACGACCGAGGGCTACCTGCACGACGCCGAGAACCTCGCGAACTCCGCCGCCCACGAGCTGTCCCCGGCGCTGCACCGGGGCTGGCTGCGCTGACGGTCAGCGGCCGGCGAGGACCTTGCCCGCGGCGCGGGCCGCGGCTTGGGCGTTGGCGTGCTGCTGGTCGGCGAGGTCGCGCAGGCCTTCCATCGCGGGATCGCTGGCGGCGCGGGTCAGCTCGCGTGTGATGACGGTGAGCTCGGCCTGCCACATCTCGCCGAGGATGCGCCGCAGGTAGGGGGTGGCGTGGTCCCAGCCCTCGCGCGGGGTGCCGGGGCCGTAGCCGCCACCGAGGGTGGTGATGAGCGCGGTGGGGGTCTCGGCCAGCACCGGATTGGTGGGCCCGGCGCCCGCGATGATGAGGTCGATCCAGGTCTTGACGTGCTGGGAGACGCCGAAGTTGTACAGCGGCACCGCCAGCAGCACCGCGTCGGCGTGCTGCAGCTCGGCGGCGAGGTCGGCGGCCAGCCGCAGCGCGTCGGCCTGCTCGGCGGTGCGCTCGGCCTCGGGGGTGAACCCGGCGGTGGCGGCCAGGGCCCACGCCTCGGCGGGAAGCGGGTCGGTCGCGAGGTGACGGCGGGTGATCGTCGAGGTGGGGTGGGCTGCGTGCCACTCGGCCTCGGCGAGGTCGGCGAGCTGGGCGCTGCTGGAGGTGGTGGGCAGGATGCTGGCGTCCAGGCGGAGAAGGTTCATCGCGGGGCTCCTTGCTGAGACGGGAGGCGGGGTGGTCCCTCGCCACACCCCGACACAATAAGCGGACCGTCCCCCGCTTTTGTTTCGGGGTAGGTTCGCCCGTGTGGATCTGCCTGTCGTGCCCCTCGGGAGACCGCGCGGCGAGCGCGCCGATGCCGCGCGCAACCGCGAGCGCCTGCTGGCCGCAGCGCGCGCGATGATCGCCGAACACGGCACCGAGAAGGTGACCATGGACGGGCTGGCCGAGCGGGCCGGTCTGGGCAAGGGCACCGTGTTCCGCCGCTTCGGCAGCCGCGCGGGCATCTTCCGCGCCCTGCTGGAGGACGACGAGAGCCGCTTCCAGGATCGGGTGCTGTCCGGCCCGCCGCCACTGGGGCCGGGCGCGGATCCCGCGCAGCGGCTCATCGCCTACGGCCGGGCCCGCATCCCGTACCTGCTGGAGCACCACGCCTTCGCGCTGGCGGCCTCGGGACCCGACCAGCCCGGCGTCGGCCCCGGGGTCGGCCTGACCCGGCTGCACCTGCGGGTGCTGCTCGACGAAGCGGGCGTGCCCGGAGCCGAGGGCCTCGTCCTGCAGCTCGCGGCCGCGCTGGAGGGGCCGGTGCTGCTGTTCCTGTCGCCGTCCGCGGAGCCTCCGGCACCGGGCCTCGGGCCCGGCTTGGCCGACAGCTGGCAGACGCTGATCGAGCGCGTCCTGCGCGTCGAGGACACCTGAACGCCGGTCACGCCGCTGGAGCGGTCAGCGGCAGCAGGGGCCAGTGCTCGGCGCGGGCGCGGATGCCGTCCGCGCGAGCGCGCAACGCGGCGGCGTCCTCGTCGGTGGTGCCGGGACGGCGGGCCTGCCGGTCGAGGTAGTCGGCGAAGTCGAGCTGCTGGTCCCGGTTCCACCCGGCCTGATCGCGGTGCAGCTCATCGAGCGGACGGGTGCCGATCTGGGTGCTGTAGGTCTTGGCCAGCCGCCACGCCAGCCGCGCGGCGGCCAGGGCGTCCTCGGCGGAGTCGTGGGCGGCGTCGATGCGGACCCGGTAGTGCTCGCACAGCGCGCTGAGGGTGCGCTTGCCCTTGCGGTAGCGGTCCAGCTGCTTGTCGATGCAGCGCGGATCCACCACCGGTCCGCCCAACCGCAGTTCACCGTCGTGGTGGCGGTGCAGCTCGGCGCGCAGCAGCGACAGGTCGAACGGCGCGTTGAACGCGCACAGCGGGGTCTCGGCGTTCCAGGTGCGGGCCAGCAGGTCCACGACGTCGGCCACGACCCGCGCGGCGGGCTGGCCGTGGGCGCGGGCGTGCTCGGTGCTGATGCCGTGGACCTCCGAGGCCTCGGCGGGGATGTCGACGCCGGGATCGGCCAGCCACGTGCGGACCTCGGGCGCGCGCCCGGGTTCGATCGCGACGACGGTCGCGGTCACGATGCGGTCGTGCTCGACGTCGATGCCGGTCGTTTCCAGGTCGAAGGCCAGCAGCGGTCCGTCGGCCCAGCACGCGGAGTTGTTCATGGCAGGAAACCTACCGAGATCAATTCTCCGCGGGCACGCCGCGCACCCCGATCGTCGTAGTGATCACCCCCGGCCGGCGCTGTCGGCGGCGGCCGGACCGCTGCCGATCCTGAAGTGGAACGGGGGCTGCCCGGAGCAGGGGAGCGCGGTGACCTCGCTCCGGGCTGAGCGGCCTCGGGTGTCAGGATCCCCGATCCCGTCGAACGAGGGGTCAGGCCTCGGCCAGTGAGTCCATGATGTCGGTGTGGAACTGCCAGTTCCCCTCCGTCCAGCGAAGCCCCTGGATCGAACGGCTGATCTTCCAGCCGTCGTCGGTCTTGACGAGATCCAGGTCGTAGGTCCCCACCAGGCTCTGGAAGGGGCTGCCGTTGGCCTGCCGGTAGAAGTGGTGCGCGTGCACCAGCACGTGGCAGGACGCCGCGGATCCGTTGATGATCATCGACTGGGGGACGAGCACGTGCTCGTCCCCGTCGAGCTGGCTGTGGAACTTCTCGGCCAGCTGGCACCATCGGTCGGCTCGGATGCGCATGAGGCCCATCCCGATCGTCGGGGAGTGGTCCACCTCGATCTCCTCCGCGTAGCAGGTCCGCAGCCGCGCGAAGTCGTGCAGGTCCACGCATTCGCCGTAGCGCTGAACCACATCGACGATCTGAGCACGGTCGAGGAGGTGAGCGACCTTCTCCTCCAGGCTGGCGCTGTCGAGGGACGCCAGCTGCGCCCCGGCCGACTCGAACGTCGTCATGGTGTACTCCTCGATCTCCAACTGGTGCGGCGGAGGAATCCGCCGCCGGAACCGGCCGGCGAGCGGGACCCGCCGTGCCGGTCCCCCCACGATCGCGGCCTAGCCGCACCGCCTCCAGGCCCACCGCAACCAGGGAACCGACGAGCCCGGGTACCCGGACACCTACCCTCGCCCAGCCTCGGTTCGGGAGGATGGCGACATGACGGCACCAAGGCCCGACGGCGTGAAGACGGAGCTGGGGGAGTTCCTCCGAGCCCGGCGGGCCGCGGTGCCGCCCGCGGCCGCGGGACTCCCCGAAGCCGGGCGGCGCCGGGTGCCCGGATTGCGGCGCGAAGAGGTCGCCACCCTGGTCGGGTTGTCCACCGACTACTACGTCCGCCTCGAACAGGGCCGGGGAGGCAGGCCGTCGGAACCGGTGCTCGACGCGATCTCTCGCGTGCTGATGCTCGACGACGCGCAACGCGCGCACCTGCACCACCTGGCTCACCCCGTCCGGCGGCGCAGGCGCGGCGCACGGACGGCGCCGGAGCGGATGAGCGAGGCAACGCGGTCCTTCCTGCGAACCCTGACGGTGCCCGCCTTGGTCCTGACCCGCTCCACTCGGGTGATCGGCTGGAACGACCTGGCCTGCGCGGTGTTCACCGATTTCGGCTCGTTGCCCGAGCACGAACGCAACACCGCCTGGCTGCTGTTCTCCGATGACGAGGTCGCCGCGCGGCACCGGGACTGGGACAGCGCGGCCCGCGCCACCGTGGGGATCCTGCGGATGACCGCAGGCCAGGAACCGGACCACCCCGGGCTCTCCGAGCTCGTCGGCGGCCTGAGCGTGCGCAGCGACACCTTCCGCCGGCTGTGGGCCGAACACCACGTCCACGAGAAGACCAGCGGGGTCCAGCTGCTGCGTCACCCGGAGCTCGGCGACCTCGATCTCACCTACCTCAGCTGGACGACCCCTGCCGCGCCCGGCCAGATGCTCGTCACCTACACGCCCGAGCCGGGGTCGCCCTCGGCGCGGGCGCTCGACGCGCTCGGCTCGCTGATCGCCACGGATCGGCCGGTGTCGGCTTCCGGTGAGCTCCACCGGTGACGGAGGCGCTCTCCTCCGGGTTTTCCCGGCGGGCGCGGGGAGGTCAGTGCTGTGGTGCCTCGGCGGCGTCGAGCGCGGGGGCGAGTGGCGCCAGTGCGGTGCGAAGCAGGTCAGGCAGCGAGCCGGACGGCACGACCAGCTCACCGGTCGCGGGAGAGACCCATCGTTGCAGCGCGATCCGGGTCGCGGCGGTGACGCTCGCCGCGAGCACGTGGGCGGTGCGGGGGTCGAGGTCGCTGAGACGTCGGCTGATCGCGTCAGCGAGGGGGTGTTCCATCGCGCCGGAGGTGTTGACGAACGCCTCCCGCAACGCGGGGTGGGTGGTGATCAGCAGCAGGGCGTCGCGCCGCTGCTGCGCTGGATCGGTGTACTGCTCCACGATCGCCTCGACCACGGCGTGCGCGAGGCCGACGTCGGCGGACCGGGCGGTGACCGCCGCGGCGATTCCCGCCTCGCGTTCGGCGGCGACGGCGGCGACGATCGCCTGCTCGCGGCTGGAGAAGTAGTTGTTGTAGGTCCTCGGTGAGACTCCGGCCGCCTCGGCGATGTCGTCGACGCGCACGTTCTCCACCCCGCGTTCCAGCGCCAGCCGCAGCGCGGCCTCGCGCAGCGCCTCCGTGGTGGCCTGCTTCTTCTGCTCGCGCAGCCCGGTCCGTCGTGATGTCACCCGCCCAGTATCGCGAAAATCATGCGCGTGCGCTAGTTTGCGTGCACGCACTTTTCCCGAGTCTCGGGCTCCCCCCAGGTCGCCACCGGAAAGGACCACCCATGCGAGCCAAGGGCATCACCTACGACACCGGCTTCATCCGGCACGGCGAGATCTCCCGGAAGCACTTCGACCCCGGCGTGGTCAAGCGGGAGCTGGAGATCATCCGCGATGACGTGCACTGCACTGCCGTGCACCTCGTCGGCGGCGATCCGGAGCGGCTGGAGCTGGCGGCCCGGATCGCCGCCGAACTCGGGCTGGAGGTCTGGTTCTCGCCCTACCCGCTGGAACTGACCACCACGGAGATCATGTCGCTGTTCGCCGACTGCGCGGAACGGGCCGAGCGGCTCCGGGAGGCGGGAGCCGACGTCGTGTTCGTCACCGGCGTCGAGCTGACCATCATGAACCGGGGATTCCTGCCCGGCGACGATCTCCAAGAACGGCTCGGCCCGCTGTTGAGCGGGCTCGGCAGCGGCGAGCAGCTCCTCGAGGTCAACGCTCGCCTCAACGAGTTCCTCGCGCGCGCCGTCGCCGCGGTCCGCGAGCGCTTCGGAGGCAGGATCACCTACGCCTGCGTACCGTTCGAGCGCGTCGACTGGGCCCTGTTCGACATCACGTCCGTGGAACTCATCCGGTCCGCCGAGGTGGCCGACCGGTATCAGGAAGCCGTGCGCGACCTCGTCGCGCGGGGAAGACCGGTCGCGATCACCGGATTCGGCTCCGCCACCTGGCGCGGCGCCGGGGACAGGGCACCTCGCAGCATGGAGATCGTGGAGTACCACGAGGACACCGGTGCCCCGGTTCGGCTGAACGGGGACTACGTTCGCGACGAGGCGGGCCAGGCCACCTACCTGCGCGAACTGCTGGAGATCTTCGATGCCGAAGGCGTCGACAGCGCCTTCGTGCACCTCTTCGCGCTGTACGACCACCCGCACCGCCCCGGCGACCCCCGTCACGACCTCGACCTGGCCAGCGTCGGCATCGTCAAAGTCCTCGAAGACCGCACCGGCGAGACCTACCCGGACATGCCCTGGGAACCGAAGGCCGCTTTCACCGCCGTCGCCGACCACTACCGCGGCTGAGGGAACCCGGCGACTCGTTCACGCGCGGCGAGCTCACAGCAGGCTCAGCTGCGTGGCGCGGGGCTTGCGGGCAGCGGGGCGCTCGATGCGGGCGACGGCGTCGCCGAGGCCGGACAGGAACGGCGACGGACCGCGGTCCCGGACCTGACCGTGCCGGGTGCGGCGGGCCGCGTGGGTGAGCCACAGGTGGTCCTGGGCGCGGGTGGCGCCGACGAAGAACAGGCGCCGTTCCTCGGCGAGCTGCTCGGCGGTCGGCTCGGTGCCGGGCCAGGTCAGCGGCAGCAGGCCGTGTTCGCAACCGACCAGGAACACCACCGGGAACTCCAGACCCTTCGCGGCGTGCAGCGTCAGCAGCGAGACGGCTTCGGCGCGCGGGTCGAGGGCGTCGACCTCGGCTCCCAGCAGCACCTCGCGGCGGAACCGGGCCAGGTCGCCGCCGCAGCGGACGGCGAGCGGGGTGAGCAGTTCGACCGCGCCGTGCACGTCGGCTCGGACCTCATCGGGGACGCTGAGCACGACGGTGGCCGCGGCGGCGCGCAGCTCGTCGAGGGCGCTGCCGTCGCGGTCGGCGACGTGGGCGAGTTCGGCCAGCAGCAGGCCGACGCCGGCGCGGGCCGACAGCGGGTCGTGGGAACGCTTCTGCACCGGGAGCCCGGCGCGGGCGAATTCGTCGAGCAGCACGCGGGATTGGGCGTCGGTGCGGTAGAGCACGGCGATGTCGTCGAACCCGATGCCGCCGGGCCCGTCGCCGGTGACGCGGCCGCTGTCGAGGGAGTGGAACGACGAACCGCCCAGCAACCGGTCGATCTCGCGGGCGACGAAGGCCGCTTCGGCGCGTTCGTCGGCGGCCTCGTGGCGCACCACCCGGTGCGCGTCGCGGTTCGAGGCGGCGCGCAGGGCGCGGCCGGGCACCAGCGTCGTGGGAGCGATGGCGCGCAGCGCGGCGTCGAGGATGTGCGCGCCGCTGCGGTAGTTGCGGGTCAGCTGGTGCACGGGCGCGGCGGGGTAGTCCTGCTCGAACCGCAGGAAGAACCCGACGTCGGCGCCGCGGAACGAGTAGATCGCCTGGTCGGGATCACCGATCGCGGTCAGGTTCGCCCCCGCGGGCGCGAGGGCCCGCAGCAGCCGGTACTGGACGTCGTCGACGTCCTGGTACTCGTCGACGGTGATCCACCGGTACCGGTCGCGGTAGTCGGCGGTCAGCCGGGGGTCCGCTTCGAGCAGCCGGACGGGTTCGGTGACGAGGTCGTCGAAGTCGACGAGGTCGAGTTCCCGCAGCCGGGTCCGGTAGCGGTCGGCGGCGTCGACGTGTCCGGGGTCGGTGAGCTCGCGCGCCAGTGCGCGGGCCGCGGTCTCGTCCCCGGTGATCTCGGTGAGCACCTCGTGCTTGCGGGCGGTGTCGGCGACGCCGAAGGCGGCGGTGAGCCCGAGTCGGTCGTGGTGTTCGCGCAGGAAGCCGAGCCCGAAGGAGTGGAAGGTGCCGACGGTGATGTCGGCGGCGGCGGGCCCGATGAGCGCGTGCAGGCGTTCGGTGAGTTCGTCGGCGGCCCGGCGGGTGAAGGTGATCGCCAGGCAGTCGCGTGCGGGCACGTCGCGTTCGAGGACGAGGTGCGCGAGGCGGTGGGTGACGGTGCGGGTCTTGCCGGTCCCGGGCCCGGCGACGATGAGCAGCGGCCCGGCCGGGACTTCGGCGGCGGCGCGCTGGTCGGGGTCGAGTCCGTCGAGGACGCCGCGCGCGGGCGCCTCCGGTGCCGCGGCGCCGGGGGTGTCGACCGGCTCCGGGCGCTGTCGCGGTGCGGCGGCGACGGCCGGCCGGGGCGTCTCGACCGGGGTGAGCAGGTCGTCGTCGAACAGGCTGCGGGAGTCTCCGTTGCGCAGCCGGGCCAGTTCGGCGGGCTGGAACACGCGGATGGTGCCGTACTCCCCGTCGAAGCCCGCGTCGCGCACGACCTCACCGGCGCGCAACCGCCCGATGGCTTCGGCGACGCGCGGGTCGCCGCGGTGCAGCTCGTCGAGCGGCACGTCTTCGAGGATGCCGAGTTCCGGCCCGTGAGCCGCCACGAGTTCGGACACGCGGCCGAAGACCTTCTTGCTCTTGGGCCCGACGCCGTGGATCTCCCCGACGATCTCCGGTAGCGGGATGAGGCTGCGGAACCCGGCGGCCCCGTCGGGGCGGGCGCCGGCGGGCCGGTCGGCGAGGTCGTCGACGCGGTGCTGCACCCCGACGGTCAGCGGCTTCCCGCATTCGGGGCAGCGCCCGCCGCGGGCTTTGGTGTCGGCGGGTTCGAGCCGCACCGCGCACTTGCGGTGCCCGTCGAGGTGGTACTTGCCCTCTTCGGGGAAGAACTCGACGGTGCCGGCGAACCCGTCGCGGGTTTCCAGGGCGCGCTTGATGGCGTGGTAGTCGAGGTCGGTGTCGAACACGGTGGCCTCGCGGCCCAGCATCGGCGGGGAGTGCGCGTCGGAGTGGCTGACCAGGGTGAAGCGGTCGAGCCCGGAGATCCGCCAGTTCATCTCCGGGTCGCTGGACAGCCCCGTCTCCAGCGCGAAGACGTGCCCGGACAGGTCGCGGTAGGCCTCGTCGATCGAGTTGAACCCGGCCTTGGAGCCCAGCACCGCGAACCACGGCGTCCAGATGTGCGCGGGCACCAGGTAGCCCCCGGCCTCCAGGGTGATCTCCAGCAGGTCGCGGGAGTCCAACCCCAGGATGGGCCGCCCGTCGGAGGCCAGGTTGCCGATGCGCCCGAGCCGGCGGGAGAACTCCTCAGCGGCGGCGAAGTCCGGCATGTAGCACAGGTGGTGGATCTTGCGGGTGTGCTCGCCGCGCTTGTAGATGGTGGCGATCTCCGACGACAGCATGAACCGCACGTCGCCACCGCAGTTCGCGGGCATCGCCGCGGTGATCTCCCGGTCCAGCTCGGGGCGCAGCCGCAGCAGCCCGGGTTCGGCGGGTTCGAGGACGTCGCGCAGGTGCGCGAACCACGCGGGGTGGGTGAGGTCGCCGGTACCGACCACCGCGATGCCCTTGCGCCGAGCCCACCACGTCAGGTGCTCGATGTCGCAGTCCTTGCTGCACGCGCGGGAGTACTTCGAGTGAACGTGCAGATCGGCGTGAAAGCGCACCCGGTGATCTTGCCAGCCGCGCGGCGCGGACCGGGCGCGCGGGGGCTCCGGCGACTCCGCGCCTCCACCGGCCCGGCGAGCAGCCGCCGGGGATCGACCGACGCCCCGGAACCCGCGCCGCGCACCGGACCGCTCCACCGGCCCCCGGCCCGGCCCGGCGGCCTCCGAGGCGGGCTGACCGGGCCCGGCCCCGGATGCCGCGGGCGCCTCAGGCCGGCGACGCGGATTCCGCGCCCGCCCGCAGCGCCTTCTTGTCGACCTTGCCGACCTGGGTCAGGGGCAGCTCCGGCACCAGCACCACCTCCTGCGGCGCGTAACGCGCCCCGAGCTCCGCGGTGACCGAGTCGACGAGCCCGTCGACATCGATGCCCGCGCCGGTGAGGAACACCCGCACCCGTTCACCGACCGCCTCGTCCGGCACGCCCACGGCCGCCGCGTGCCGCACCCCGGGCAGCGCGTGCAGGAAATCCTCCAGCACGCGCGTGTAGAGGTTGCCGCTGTCGGTGCCGGTGACGATGACGTCCTTCGCCCGATCCACCAGGTACAGGTACCCGTCGGCGTCGAGGTAACCGACGTCGCCGGTGCGCAACCACCCCTCGGCGTCCACCGCCTCCGCGGTGCGCTCGGGGTCCTGCCAGTAACCCAGCATCCGCATGGGGCTGCGCACGCACACCTCCCCGGCCTCGCCCGGGGGCAGCCGTCCGCCATCCACGCCGCGGATCTCCAGCTCCGCGCCGGGTTGGGCCCGACCGCAGCTGCGCCACAGGGGCGAACCGAGATCACCGGGGTCGGGCAGCTCGTGGGCGGGCAGCGCCGTGATGCCGGCGCACTCGGTCTGACCGTAACCCTGGGACAGCACCGGCCCGAACACCTCGACCGCCTGCCGCAGCCGGTGCGGTGCGACCGGAGCCGCACCGAGCATGATCTGCCGCAGCGCGGGCAGCGCACCCCGCTGGCAACGCGGATCGTCCAGCAGCTGGTACAGCATCGGCGGCACCACCATCGTCATGGTGATCCGCTCATCCCGGAGCGCGGTGAACGCGGCCCCGGCGTCCCACTCCGGCAGCACCACCAGCGGCGAACCGGTCAGCAGCGCGAACAGCATGGTCACGTGCCCGCTGGTGTGGGTCAGCAGCGTCGCCACCATGACCCGGTCCCCGCCCTCCGGGGCCGCCGCCCGCCCGGCCTCCACCGCGAGCATCACCGCGTCGTAGGGCAGCCGCCCGTGCGCGGCCAACTTCGGCCGCCCCAACGTGCCACCCGTGTAGTACACGGTCACCGCCTCATCCGGGCCCGGAACCGGCGCCCGCTCGGGCCGCCGCACCGGGCACTGCGCCGCCACCGCCCACACGTCCTCCTCCGCGAACGGCACCTCCGGGGAACCGAGGCTGGCCAGCACCGGAGCGCTGGCGCAGCGCCCGGCCGCCAGCACCGCCCGCTGCCCGTGCACCGGATCCGCGATGACGAGACGCGCACCCGACTGGTCGATCAACGCGGCGAGTTCCCCCGGACCGGGCTCTGGCGGCAACATCACCGCTCGGCAGCCGATCAGGTGCACCGCGAGCACCAGCAACGCCGATTCCGCGCGATTGCCCAGCAGCAGCCCGACCCCGTCACCCGGGGCGAGCCCCCGCCCCCGCAGCGCGTGCCCGAGCTGGAACACCCGCCGCCGGGCCTGGCCTCGGGTGAACCGCACCGGCCCGCACACCAGAGCGTCCCGCTCCTCGTCGCGCTCCCACTGGTCCAGGATCCGGTCGATGTAGGGGATCGGGGTCATCGTCGTGCTGGAGATCATCCGCGAATGCAACCACGACCCGCCCGCCCTCCCGCAGCGGGCCACCGGTGACCTCCCGCACCCGAGCGCGCCCCTCACACCCCAGCGGCGCGGCCCACCTCGCGGAGCGCGAGCAGACCACCCGCACCGGGCACGAACGCCCACCCCCGCGCCCGGGCCGAGCGCGTCGCGGCGAAGGTCGCCGCCACGGTGACGAGATAAGCGCACCCGTGCACCGGGCCCGCCCCCGACGTCACCGGCGCCCAGTGCGCTGTCACCAGGTTCACCAGCAGCACCAGCAACGACCCCGCCTCCACGACAGCGGCCACGCGCAGCAGACGCAGCTCCCCGGGCACCGGGCTCACACCCCCGCCGTCGAACCGGGGCGCACGATCATGAGCACCACCACCACCGCCCACAGCAGGTTGAACACGCCCGTGCTCATGCCCAACCGCCTGGCCAGCCCGCTCCCGGCCGCGGCATCCCCGGCGACCTCCAGCCCGCGACGCTGCACCGGCAGGACCGAAGCGACCAGCACCGCGGCCGCCGCGGCGGTCAGACCGATCGAGGTGAGCAGCCAAGCGTCCCCGAGCACACCCAGCCGCAACGCGGTCGCCAGGCCGAACACCGGCACCGCGATGCCCAGCACCGCGTAGACCTGGCACACCCGGTGCAAGGCACCCAGCGCCGCGCGCGCATCAGGATCGGTCGCGGAGCGACGCAGGTAGCGGGGGAACGCGCTACCGGCGACGGCGACCGGCCCCACGGCCAGGATCGCGGCGAGCACGTGCACGCTGAGCAGCAACTTCGTCACGGGATCTCTTCCTCTTCGGCGATGCACGAAGAAACCTAGCCAGCCCCGGCCCGCACCAGCAGTGGCGCGATCGCCAGGAACCGCCGAATTCCCGCCACGCCCGGACCGGCCACCGCCCGAACCGCGCACCTGGCCCAGCACCGCGAGGCGGCCGCACCCGGCGACCTCACGGCAGGCACTGGGCCTTCACCGTGCCGTCGACGCGGATCGTCTCGCTGCCGTCCGGGGCGATCCGCGCAGGACGGAGACGGCGGCACGCCGCATCGACGACATGTCCGCAGGGGACGGGAAGCTGGTCGGCGCACGCCCGGGCAGCGGCGTGATCGCCAATCACCA
The DNA here is from genome assembly GCF_047200635.1 of Saccharopolyspora antibiotica. Taxonomy (NCBI): domain Bacteria; kingdom Bacillati; phylum Actinomycetota; class Actinomycetes; order Pseudonocardiales; family Pseudonocardiaceae; genus Saccharopolyspora; species Saccharopolyspora antibiotica. Next base: position 178,452 of record NZ_JBJZOI010000011.1, read on the forward strand.
CCGGATTCTCGACAGCCCCGGGTGAGCACGTCCCACCCGTGCTCACCGCGGGCGAGTCAGGTCCGGGTGATCCGCAGCAGGCGGTAGCCGGGCGCGTGCCCCACTTCCAGCTCGACACCGCCGGAGTCCGCGCCGAACCCGATCCGCTGGTCCGTCGCCGTAGCGGCGATGGTCTCGACTGCGACCGCCAGCGGCCGGTAGGACGGATCATCCCGCTGACCGGCCTCGTTGATGTCATTGATCCGCTTCTGCAGCCAGGCGGCGTAGCCCCTCCCGGGTTCGTTGTCGGTGAGCACGAACGCGCGGCTGTCGGCGCCGAGCACCCGGTCCAGGGACGTGGCGAGATCCGCATCCGGCGCCGCCATCGTCCACGGCCCCGGATGCGGCACGAACACGTCCGTCCTGGGCACGTGCTCGCCGAACGAGGTGATCGAGTCCGCGTGCAGCAGCACCGCACCGTCGGGGACCCTGCTCCTGCCCAGGACCTGCCGGAGCGCGTCCTCCTGCATCTCCGGGTCGTAGGCGAACACGTTGCCCCGCTTCTCCGCCAATTCGGCCAGGAAACGCCCCTCGCGGGGATGCGGACCGCTGACCGCACCGGTCACGGTGCTGCGCAGCAGGTCCTGCAGCACGAAGAAGTCCTCCGAATCGACCTTCGCCGCGAGGCCCCGCTGCTGGGCGGGAGTCAGGTTCTGGAACTCCGGACGTGCGGTGATGTCATCCAGATCCATCTCCACGGGTTCGTCGACGTTCTCGTAGTTGACGACGACGCGCTGCACGGCCGTCGCCGCACCGTCGGGCGAGCGGCCGCCCAGCAGCCGGGCGACCGCGGCGTTGCCCACCATCCGCTGCAGCGCCGCGACGCCGTGCGGCGGAACCCGCCCTCCCGGGGCAGCAGCCACGTCCTTCTCGGCGTTTCCGCCCGACTGAAGGCCCCGCCGAGCCCGTGTCGTGACCGGCCGCTGATCGCGAGTACGGCGCATCGAGTCCTCCCCGGACGGACGTGGTCGACGTGCGGACCCCACCGTCGCCGCCCGAGGTGGGGCCGGGAAAGGCCCGAAAGGGCACCACCGGGGGCAGGTCCCCGGTGCCCGACCGGTCGAGCACCGGGGAACCGGTCAGCGCGACCGGCGGAGTTTCACGGTGGAATCGATGCGGGTGGTGTCGGTGCCGTCGGGCGCGGTCTGGGTGCGTTCGTGCTCGGCGCAGACCTGCACCTCCCACTCCCCGTCGGCGAGGTGCAGGGAGTCGACGACCTCCCGCGGGGTGGGGAAGTGCACGTCGGGATGCGGGTTGGTCTCCCACTCGGGCCAGCCGCAGTGGCCTTCGACGAGCAAGGTGCCGCCGGGGGCGACGGCCTCGGCGGCACGACGCAGCACCCGTTCGCGGGGCAGTTCGCCCCACGAGTGCAGGAACTGCGCCGAGACCAGGTCGAACTCGCCTTCCGGGAAGTCCACGGCCAGGTCCACCTCCTGCCAGCGGATCCGCCCGTCCAGGCCCGCTTCGGCGGAGCGCGCGCGGGCGCGCCCGAGCACGACGGGGGACAGGTCCACGGCGGTGACCTGCCAGCCGCGGCCGGCGAACCACAGCGCGTCCCCACCCTCCCCGCAGCCGAGGTCGAGCACCCGGCCCGGCGGCAGGTCGCGGACCTGCTCGACCAGGGCGGTGTTGGCTTCGCCGCTCCAGTAGTGCTCGGCCCGGGCGTACATCTCGTTCCACAGCTGCACTTCGGCGGTGCGATCGCTCATCGGGGTGCTCCTCAGGGGTTCGTGGTGGTTCACAGGCCGTGGCGCCGCTCGCCCGCGACGAGGTCGGCGACTTCGCGTTCCCGCACGAGGAACGGGTCCTGGCCGGCGGCGCGACGGAGGTCGGCCCGGGTGTCGGCTTCGACGAGATCGAAGTTGACCTGGGCCGCGACGTTCGCGCCCGCGGCCGCGGCGCTGATGACGTTGCCGGTCAGATCGGTGACGTTGCCCGCCGCCCACACCCCGGGCACCGCGGTCGCGCCGGAGGCGTCGACGGGCAACCGGGCGCCGACCGGGGTGTCACCGCGCCACACCGGTTCGGTGCGCAGCCCCAGATCGGCCAGGGCACCGAGGCGGGCGGTGAACAGCGGCGCCACGACCAGCGCATCGCAGGCCAGCACGTGCCCGCCGACCTCGACGCCGGTGAGCCGGTCCGCTTCCACCCGCACGCCCTCGACCGGGCCGGGAACCACGGTGATGCCGCGGGCGTCGAGCTTCGCGCGGTCCTCGGAACCGAGCTCGCCGAGGTCGTGCCGCAGCAACGTGATCCGCGGGCTCCACTGCCGCCACAGCAGCGCTTGGTGCGGCGCCATCGGGCCGGTGCCGAGCACGGCGACGTGCCGGTCGCGGACCTCCCAGCCGTGGCAGTAGGGGCAGTGCAGCACCTCCCGGCCCCACCGCTGCGCCAACCCGGGTACCGGAGGCAGCTCGTCGACCAACCCGGTGGCGATCACCAGCCGCGCCGCGGTGACCGCGGTGCCGCCGTCGAGGGTGAGCCGGAAGTCGCCATCCGGTGCGCGTTCAGCGGCGATGACCTCGCCGGTGGCGAACTCGGCGCCGTAGCGCTCCGCTTCGACGCGCCCGGCCGCCACCAGGTCACCCGGCGGGGTGCCCTCGCGGCCCAAGTAGTTGTGCACGCCACCAGCGGGGGCGTTGCGCGGCTCGCCCGCGTCGACGACCAGCACGCTGCGCCGGGCCCGCGCGGAGCTCAACGCGGCACTGGTGCCCGCCGCGCCGCCGCCGACCACGACGATCTCGTAAGAGCGGTCCTGCAGATCCATGGAGAATCCCTCCTCTGCGGACGATGCTCCACACCACACGCCGATCCGACAAAGAAAGTTGCCACAACCGCAAAAACAGCGGTGCGCGCGCAGCCGACCCCACCCTCCGCACCCCCGGGCGACCAGCTCCGGCCACGACGACACCACCTGCTGTTCGACTCCCGCGCCGATCAGCACGCCGAGAACGCCCCCGCAACGGCATCGCGCCACGACCCCGCCACGCTCCCGACGCTGCCGGACTTCCGAACACGACGAAGGGCCCCACCGGAATCCGGCAGGGCCCCTCCGTCACAGCACCGCTCAGATCAAACCGAGACCGCGCACCGCGTCGCGCTCCTCGACCAGCTCGTTCACCGAAGCGTCGATCCGCTCCCGCGAGAACTCGTCGATCTCCAGGCCCCGCACGATCTCGAACTTCCCGTCCTTCGCCGTGACCGGGAACGACGAGATGATGCCCTCCGGCACCCCGTACGAACCGTCCGAGACCACACCCGCCGACGTCCAGTCACCCTCCGGGGTGCCGTTGACCCAGGTGTGCAAGTGGTCGATCGCCGCGTTCGCCGCCGACGCCGCCGACGACGCACCCCGCGCCTCGATGATCGCCGCACCGCGCTTGGCCACCGTCGGGATGAACTCCTCCGCCAACCACGACCGCTCCACCTGCTCGGCGGCGATCTTCCCGCCGACCTCGGCGTGGAACAGGTCCGGGTACTGCGTCGCCGAGTGGTTGCCCCAGATCGTCAACTTCTTGATCTCGGTCACCGTGGTGCCCAGCTTCTGCGCCAGCTGCGTCAACGCCCGGTTGTGATCCAACCGGGTCATCGCGGTGAACCGCTCCGCGGGCACGTCCGGAGCGTGCGACCGCGCGATCAGCGCGTTCGTGTTCGCCGGGTTCCCGACCACCAGCACCTTGATGTCCTCAGCGGCACCGGCATTGATCGCCTCGCCCTGCGGCTTGAAGATGCCGCCGTTGGCCTCCAGCAGATCACCGCGCTCCATGCCCTTGGTGCGCGGCCGCGCACCCACGAGCAGCGCCACGTTCGAACCCCGGAACGCCTCCTTCGCGTCGTCGAACACGTCCACGCTGCTCAACAACGGGAACGCGCAGTCGTCCAGCTCCATCGCCGTGCCCTCAGCGGCCTTGACCGCCTGCGGGATCTCCAGCAACCGGAGCTTGATCGGGGTGTCGCCCCCGATGAGCTGCCCGGAAGCGATCCGGAACAGCAGCGCGTAGCCGATCTGGCCAGCGGCACCGGTGACGGTGACGGTGACGGGCGCTTTGGTCATAGGAGGCATCTTTCCTGCTCGCCGGACAGTTACCGACCGCGATGCTATCCCGCACCCGCCGCCCCGCACGCGCGACCGCAACGGATCACAACGCCCGCCGGCCCGAACCGATTCAGCGCACCGGGTGCGGTGCTGCCCGCCCGTGGTGCTCAGCCGAGCACGAAGTCGCTCGGGCGCGTCGCCGGGATCTGCAGCACCGCGTCGAACGCGACGGACACGGCCGTGGCCACGAACGTCTCGGCGTGGCGGATCAGCCCGGGCCCGCCGGTGACCGCGCGCAGATCCACTCCGACGGGTGCGGCCCCGGCGAGGGAGGCTTCGACGCTGCCGTCGGCGACCGGAGGCAGCGGCACCTCGTGCAGGCGCATGCCGCCGGGGGCGTCGGCGTCGATCCTCATGCCGACGGTGGTGCCCGCGGTGCCGGTGATCGCGATCGGCCGGTAGTGCGCGCCGAGCTCGGCGTCCAGGTGCGCACCCATCGGCACCAAGGGGTGCGGCATCCCGTCGAACGAGACGGGGGAGCGCTGGACGTGGCCGTTGTGGGCGAGCACGACGATCCGCGCGCCCGGGCCGTGGTGGGTCAGCAGCCAGCGCACCGTCTCGGCCATGTGCGCGTCGCGCGAAGCGAGCCGCCCGCGACCGGCGCCGACGGCGAGCAGCTCGCGCATGAACTGGTCGAGCCGCCACGCGCCGCGCACCGCGTGGACGGCCACCGCGTACCGGCCCCGGGCGGACTCGGGCACGGTGGGGGCGAGATCGGTGAGGCGGGTGAGCAGCTCGGTGACGGCGGCGCTCGCCCCGTCCCGGCCGGCGCGATCGAGCGCGGCGTAGCGGCCCATCGCCAGGCCGCTGTGCACGGCGGCGTAACGCCCCATCGCCCGGCGCGCCTCGTCGAGCAGCACCAGCGAGTCCTGGTCGAACTCCCGCAGCACGTCCTCGGCCAGCGGCCACACGTGCTCGGCGCCGCCCCCCGACCCCGGGACGTCGAGACCCGCGAAGGCAACGTCGCCCCGGGATCGCAACCAGCTCAGCAGGTCTTGGACTTCCCGGGCCTCCCCGAACCGGTAACCGAGGCTTCGGACGGCGACGTCGGCCACCTCACCGGGACCACCCCGTACCCACGTGTCGAGCGCGCGAGCATCGGCGAACCCGGATTCGATCGCGACCACGTCGAATCCGGCGCGCTCCACCAGCAACCGCGCCACCCGGTGCCGCAGCAGGCCGAACTCCCGCACGTCGTGGTTGCTCTCGCCGACGGCGACCACGCGCGCGTCACCGACGACGTCCAGCAGCGGTGCCAAGTCGTCGAGCGGCGCCGCCGGATCCAGCGACTCCCACGCGAACCGACCACTCGTCGAACTCATCCCCACCAGCTTCCCGCCACAGCGCACGGCGGCCCCGCAACTTCGCGAGAAATCGCGGCGCCCGCACTCCCGGATCGAGCCACCAGGGGCACCAGCGAAGGTGAACCGCTGCGCGCGCGAACCCATGACATGCGGAGACGTGCTCGACTCCCCGCGACATCGCCGCGTCCTGCCCGAAGGAAACGGCGCCGCTTTCCCAGGGCCCCTCCCGCGGGGACTCGTGACACCCGACGGGGAGAGACTCGGAATACCGTTCAGGTCGTCCCGGCCGGTACTCAAGCGCGCCGGGTGGTGGGAGCGCAACTCACTTTTCCCGGCCCGCGAGATACGCCGCACCCCGATCGGAGAGCCAGTAGGCCTGCCCGGAACGCACCAGCAGGTCCAGCTCCACCAGCGACCACGCCTGCGCTTTCAACCGGGACACCGGCCGGTCGAGCTGCGCGGCCAGCTCGGCGGCCCGCACACCGGGACGGTCGCGCACCGACTCCAGGAACCACCGGGTCCACGGGCCTCGCGCCGAGGACACGTCCCAGCTCGCCAACTGCCGGTCGATCGCAACCCGCTCGCGCGGACCCAACATCACCACACCACCACGCTAACGAGCACGCAGGCGGCACGTGACGCGGCGGGGTCGTGACAGGGCCGCACCTGCCCTCGACCTCGCATCGAAGATCGGAGACCCGAGACACCGCCCCGCCGCTGACCGACACCGCCCGCCCCGAACCCCTCGACGGCCCACCGACCGGGGGCCTCCGCTTCGACGACACCGGTCGCTTCCCAGAACTGATCACGACATGCCACCAGCACGGCAACGACCAGCGCACCGAATACCCCACCCCGCCGAGAACCGACACAATCGACTCATGCTGCAGGCCTGCCTCAACGGCGCCCGATCCCCGCGCGAGCACCACCACCTGCCCGTGCACCCCGAACAGCTCGCCGCCGCAGCAGCGGCCTGCACGGCGGCCGGCGCCACCGAGCTGCACCTGCACCCGAAGTACCCCGACGGCACCGACAGCGTCGACCCGCACGTGCTGGCCGCGGCCCTGCTCGCCGTGCGCGCGGCGGCCCCGGGCGTGCCCGTCGGCGTCACCACCGGCGCGTGGACGGCCCCGAACCCCCGCGACCGCATCACCGCGATCCGCGGCTGGACGGTGCTGCCCGACCGCGCCGCGGTGAACTGGCACGAACCGGGCGCCGACGACATCGCCCGCGCCCTGCTGGAACGCGGCATCGCCGTGGAGGCAGGCCTGCGCTCGGGCACCGACGGGCCCGCCCACTTCCGCAACGCCCCAGCGCGCGAGCAGGTGCTGCGGATCCTCGCCGAGATCACCGACCCGACCGCGCGCGGCGCGGCCACGACCGCGCGGGCGCACCTCACCCAGATCGGCCCCACCCGCACACCGATCCTGCTCCACGGCGAAGCCGCCGGGGCGTGGCCGGTGCTGGCGCTGGCCGCCCGCGAAGGCCACGACGTCCGCATCGGCCTCGAGGACACCTTGCAGCTGCCCGACGGCGACATCGCCCCGGACAACGCATCCCTGGTCACGGCCGCCCTGGCGCTCATCGCGCAACGCTGAGCGCCGATCGGCTGCGCCGCAGGGCGAACCTCGGCGCAGCCGGGGCCGGTCGCGCGCCGCGCGCCCGTCGCGGCCCCTTCACGATTCCGCGGACGGCGAGCCCGGCGCAGACAACCCGGCGAGCACCCGGCCGCGCAGCAACGCGTACTGCTCGTGCATCCGCGACAGCGGCCCCCGCACGATCACCACGCCCGCGCCGACGATCTCGTCGGCGGCGAACTGCTCGCGGGTCAGGTCCACTTCGACACCACCGCCGAGCAGGTTCCACCAGTGGTAGTCCACCTGCTCGCCGCCCACCCGCACCTCGCCGCGCAGCAGATCACCGCCGAGCAGGTCGTGCAGCACCAGCGCGGTCACCCCGCACTGCCCACGAGCCGGATTGCGCGTCGACCACTTCGGCAGGTCCTCCGGCGCGCAGGTGTCCGCGCCCCAGCCCGCCCGCACCGCTCGTTCGAGATCGCCCAAGGTCCACACCACGCGACCGTCCTAGCAGCGCACCCCGACACCGCGCGGTTCACTCCGGGGGCGTGCCACGCCCGCCACGAAGTTCCCGCACACCGGCCGCACCCGCGCCGACCAGCCACGCGGTCCGCTGGCCCGTTCCGCACGCCGCTTCGAGCACATCACCGGAGACCGGGAACTCGGGCTTGGGTGCGCCGCCACGGCGATGCCCGCAGGGCGGCGACACCGCTGACCGCGGTGACCTACCAGCGGACCCGGGCGGTCGACGACGCCCTGGACCTGCTGGAGGTCCCGCGGCACCCTGCCGCCGTGCTGCTCGGCGGCTGCGGCGGTTCGGCGGGTGGCGTTGCAGCTGTCTCAGGTGGCCAGGCCGGCGCTGGTCAGCCAGATGTGTTCGCAGGTCGCGGATGCCTTCTGCAACTTCTCGCGGGACTCCTGCGAGGCGTGGTAGAAGGTCCGTTCGATCATCCAGCACAGGGCGCGTGCCATCGCTGAGGCTTGGTCCGGTTCGGTGCCGGCCTGAACGCCGGCTCGTTCCAGGACGGCGGTGATGGCCGCGATGAACAAGTCAGCTGTGTGGCTCCACAGCTCACCGATCTCCGGCACGGTCAACGACAGGTCGATCGCCGTGCGCATGACCAGGCCGTGCTCGTTCCACAGCTCGACCGTGCGCCGCATGGCTACCGCGATGGCCTGGCGCGGCTCGTCGGACTCCGCAGTGGCCCGGGACCGCTCCCACAGGTGCTCGACGGTCCGGGCCACGAGTGCCGTGACCACTTCTTGCTTGGAGCCGAAGTAGAAGTACAGGGCGCCGCGCGTGATGCCGGCGCCCTGGGCGATGTCACCGACGGTCATGGCCTCGTAGCCCTTGTGCGCCAGCAGAGCTTCGCAGGTGTCCAGAATGGCCCGCTCCCGGACATCGCCCTTGCGTTCGGCGCTGCGCCGGCTCCGCGCGGGGTGGTGGCCGGGCATCAGAGCTGAGCGCCGTCGGCGAAGTCGGTCGTGCGGGAGAGCGTCTCCCAGGAGCGGATGTCCTCGTCCACGGCTGAGCGCGCGGCGGTGACCAGCCGCAGCGCGTCCGAACCCAGCACGAGGTGGGCCGGCGGCTGGTCGACCGACGCGATGTGCACGACGGCGTCCCCGGCCTTGGCCGGATCGCCCAGCTGGTTCCCGCTCGCCTTCTGCCGCGCGGCACGGATGGGGGTGAACAGCTCGTCGTAGTCGTCGATGGACTGCGCGGCACGTGTCATGGACCGTCCGGCCCAGTCGGTGCGGAAGGAGCCGGGCTCGATCGCCGTCACGTGGATCCCGAACTGCGCGACCTCCTTGCCCAACGCCTCGAGGATGCCTTCCAGGGCGAACTTGCTGCCGCAGTAGGCGGACATGCCGGGCACGGCCATGAGCCCGCCCATGGAGGTGACAGCCATCAGGCGTCCGCTGCGGCGCTGACGCATGTGGGGCAGTGCTGCCCGCAGGGTGGCCACCGCCCCGAACACGTTGACCTCGAACTGCCGCCGCACCTCGGCCAGCGGGGTTTCCTCGAAGGTGCCCTCCAGGCCGTAGCCGGCGTTGGCGACGACGACGTCCAGGGAGCCGACGCTCCGCTCCACCTCCGCGACCACGTTCGACACGGCGTCGCCGTCGGTCACATCCAGGATGCGGCCGTGAGCGAAGCCGGGTTCAAGCCCTTCGAAGGTCCGCAGGTCCTCCTCGGAGCGGACCGTCCCGACGACGGTGTGCCCAGCGGCCAAGGCGCTTTGGGCGAAGGCACGCCCGAGGCCCGTGCTGACGCCGGTGATGAGCCACTTCTGCTTCCGCATTGCTCCTCCAGGGATAGCTCGAAAGGAGCTGGATCGCTCCCACGTGTCAAACTCTACACCGCGTTGATTTTTATCATCGCCATGCAGATTGTGGCGGTCGTCACCGGCGGCTGTCGCCGGGAGACAGCAGGCTGGCGACCTCGGCGATCGCTCCGTCCGACAGCTCGAAGCAGCGGCGGACGTTCTCCGGTTCCTCGCGCCGGGGCTTCGCCATCAGCAGCAGCGACGCGCCGACCTCGCCGAGTTCGGCCGACGGGCCGACGGTCGGCGCCGAGGAGTCCGTCGGCAGCGCGACGACCGTGGACACCCCGGTTCTCCTCACCGCGGACAACAGGCCCGCGGGGAGCGGCGTTGACGCGCACTCGGAAGAAGCCCGGGCGATCACCTCTGGTTCCGCGGCGGCGATGCGCCTACCGTGCCCCGTCATGCGCCTCGCCTCGCCGCGCCGGCGGGACCCGGCGAACCGGCTGCCCGCCGCCCACGCACCACCACCGGCCCGCACCTGATCACCACCACGTCCCACGCCCACCAGAGCGTTCCCGGCAGGAGCCCGCATGTCCCACGACACCCCGCCCACCTCCGGTGGTGCGCTCACCACCGGCCTCAAAGGCCGCCAGATCACGATGCTCTCGATCGGAGGTGTCATCGGCGCGGGCCTGTTCGTCGGCTCCTCGGCGGCGATCGCCGAAGCCGGACCAGGAGTGCTGATCTCCTTCCTCATCGCCGCGACCCTGGTGGTGCTGGTGATGAAGATGCTGGGGGAGATGGCGATCGCCAACCCCGACACCGGATCGTTCTCCACCTACGCCGACCGCGCGCTGGGCCGGTGGGCGGGGTTCTCCATCGGCTGGCTGTACTGGTGGTTCTACGTGCTGGTGATCCCGATCGAGGCGATCGCGGCCGGCGACATCATCGGCGCGTCGCTGTCGATCCCGACGTGGATCCCGGCGTTCGTCGTCATCGCCGCGCTGGCCGGCACGAACCTGCTGTCGGTGCGCAACTACGGCGAGATCGAGTACTGGTTCGCGCTGCTGAAGGTGCTGGCGATCATCGGGTTCATCGTGCTGGGCCTGACCGCGATCCTCGGATTGCTGCCCAGCTCGGAGGTCTCCGGGCCCGCGAACCTGTGGGCCCACGGCGGGTTCCTGCCCAACGGCAGCATCGCGGTGCTCGCGGGCCTGCTCACGGCGATGTTCGCGTTCCAGGGCAGTGAGATCGTCACCATCGCCGCCGCCGAATCCGCCGAACCCGAGCGCAACATCCGCAGGGCCATCAACGCCGTCGTGTGGCGGCTGGCGCTGTTCTACATCGGATCGGTGTTCGTGGTGGTCCTGCTCGTGCCGTGGAACGCGCCCGGCCTGGAAGCGGGCGGCTCCTACCGAGCCGCACTGGAGACCATGAACATCCCCGGCGCGCCCGTGATCATGGACGTGGTCGTGCTCGTCGCCGTGTGCAGCTGCCTGAACTCCGCCGTCTACACCGGCTCGCGCATGCTGTTCTCCCTCGCCCAGCGGGGCGACGCGCCGCGGTTCGCCGGCACCACCGGCCCCAACGGCACCCCGCGGCCAGCGGTGCTGGCCTCCACGGTGATCGGCGCGGTCGCCGTCGTCGTCAACTACGCCGTGCCGGAGCTGTTCGGCTACCTGCTGGCCTCCAGCGGCGCCATCGTGCTGATGATGTACCTCGTCATCGCCGTCACCCAGTTCGCGACGCGGCGAGCGATGCGCGCTCGGGGAACCGAGTCGCGCCTCGAATCGCCGATGTGGGCGTTCCCGTACCTGACGGCGCTCACCATCGCCGGGATCGCGGGGATCCTGCTGGCGATGGCGATCCTGCCGGGAAAGCGCCTGGAGCTGTGGCTGTCGATCGGCCTGGCCGCGGTGCTGGTCGTGTGGGGCGTCGCGCTGCAACGCCGCGGGCAACGGCCCACCCCGGCCCCGGCCGCCGCCACCGGAGAACGCACCGGCACCACCTGACCCCGGCCCGCAGCCCCCGTTGACCGACGGCCCTCGCAGCGGTCTCGGATACCCGGGGCGCCCACCCGAGCCCCGGCCGCACATCGGCGCAGGATCACGCCGGACGCGAGACGGACCCGTTCGCGCGTCGCGGGTGTGCGCACCGCCGACCGCCTGCGCACCAGCCCGAGCGCGTCGCGCACCGGCTCGCGGCACCCGCGCCGCGATCGAGGCCCATCTCGCGGATTCCGCACCCACCTCGACCGCGCTGCGCCCCAACACGATCACGCAGAACCTCGTGCGTGGCACCGGCGGCATCACAGCTGGCGGTGAGCCCTTCGGCGGGAAGATCACCCACGTCGACGCCCGGGCGCCGCCGACAGCGCCTTCGCGGCGCTCACCGACGCCACGGGCGGGGGAGGGGCGCACGAGCTCACCGCGCCGGAGCTGGCCGCTGCCACCTCGTCCGGCCTGGAGCGCGAGATCCGTCTCGTGCGGCCCGGGATCGAGGAACTCGCACCGATCATGATCGGCCGGGGGAGCCGGAATCGTGCGCGGAGCACTTCGTCGAACTCGCGCGGCTCGTGGCCAAGGGTGTGCTCGCCGAGATCCCGGCGGTCACCGACCGCACCGGAAGGTCGCCCCGCACGCGCGATGCATTCCCGGCCGAACACCGCCACCAGCCGCGGACGCCGGCGAAGTCGTACTTCGAGTTGTGAGCCCCGGGGAGGGGGCCGATCCCACTTACTTGACATAATGTCGCTTATCGGCGATATATCGACCTGGGCATGTCGGGCCGGGAGGGGCCTCGGCGGACGCTTCCGGCGGCACGGTTCGGCGGATGGGCGTGGGCACCCGAGCTCGACGGGTATCGAGCCGCGCGACGGCCGGGCTCGGCTCGACGGACCAGGCGGACCAGCGGCGCGGTGCGCCCCGACGAGCGACGCACGGCGCTGAGGACCCGGCAGCGCCTCGGCCCAGCATCACCACGATTCCTCAGCCCCCCGGAGCGCTCCCGTAAAACGTCACAGTGACGTTTCGGCGCTTGCGGCAGCAGGCTCCGGTAACGCGGCACCCGCTCGGGAGGCCGGCGCCCCGAGGGCGCCAGGCGGTCGGCCCGACGACCACCTGCGGACTCGGAGCGCCCGGCGGATCTCGGCGGGGCTCGATGCGCGGCGACATCGCGTCGGCGGGGGGAAATCACGACCCCCGGCCGACGGAGGCGGTTCGATCCCCCGCGCGGTGGAGCCAGCCCCCCTTTCTCCAAATGATGGATAATCAACGTTATCCACCAATTCGGGTGATCGGCTCGGATCCGCCTCTCGCTCCCCGGTTGGCCGGCCGCTGCGTGTCCCCATCGACGCCACCCAGCGGAGCGGCGCGCCGCGCCCTCCGTCCGGTGCGCCTCCTGCTGCCGGACGGCAGCGCGGTCGCGGGCTTCCCCGCTTCCCCGCACCCGGTAGCGGATCGCCCGCTCCCCTGCCCCGGGCTCCTGGGCCCGTTGCCCGGCCTTGTCCGATGTCTCGCACCAGGGGCGCCCGGGCTCCCCCGCCGCCTGGTGTGGGGATCGGGTGGCGGTGGGTAGTCCGGGTGCAGTCCACCGCCGCGAGGAGGTCGCAGGATGCTGCCCAGGCACGAGCGCCGTCGGATCGCCGAGATCGAGAGGGGGCTGAGCCTGCAGGACCCCGATCTCGCCCACCTGCTGCGGGAGTCGGAGTTGCCGGGGCGGCCGCGGTGGGGTGCGCGGACAGCGCTGGGGACGCTGGCCGCGGTGGCGGCGGTGCTGTGCGTGCTGCTCGGCGAGGCGGCCGGGTTCGTGTCGGCTGGGCTGCTGGCGACGGCGTTGCTGGCGGGCCGGGATTGGTGGCTGTCGGCGGCGTGAGCGGTCAGGGGCGCCAGCGGGGCCGGTATCCGGGGCGGTCGGCGTAGGGCAGGCCGAGCAGCGCCCGGGTGGCGCAGCCGCGTTCGTCCTCGGGCGGGTAGGACTGGCCGAGGCGGTCGCAGGGGCCCCCGCCCGAGCCGCACAGCTGGTGCAAGCGCAGCAGGCGGGTCTTGAGCTCGCATTCGCGGAAGCCGCGGAAGACGGTGCCGCCGCAGGTCTTGGCGGTGCCCGCTTCGACGTCCTCGCGGACCCAGCGCAGCAGTTCGAGGTCGATGTCGATCTGGCGTCGCAGGAACTCGGCGAACCGGTTCATCGCTGTCCCCCACCGCGGCCGTGCGGTACCGCGCGTCGTCTGGCGCCGGACGTCGGCCTGCCCGGGTGGGGACGACGCGCGAGCAGTGGTGTGACGCGGTGTGGGTGGCTCATTCCGGAGGGTGTTCTCGGTCGGGCAGCCGGTGCTGGTGGCGGAGGTGAGGTGCCGGTGGCTGCCGGGTGCACGCGGTCCCTCCGACGGGAGTGCTGGTGCGACGGTACCCACCGGCGGCGGGGTTCTCGCCCCATCGCTCGCGGGTGTCGGTGATCCCCTGGTGTGCGGTGGCGTGTTGTGGCCAGGTGTTGATGCCGGGGCGGTGGTCGTGCGCGGGCGGCTGCGTTCTCGTCCTGGGGAGCGCGGACCTCGCGGCGAGGGGGTCGTTCCGGGGCGCAGGTCGGCGGCGCTCCGCGGGCAGCCGGGGCGGGAGCTCGGTGGAGGCGGGGCCTGGGGCTCGGAGGCGGGGTGCCGGGGGTCGCCCGAGCCGGTGTGGCGGCTCGGGCGACCTTTTTCCGCGCCGTCGGCGGTGCCGGTGGCGCGGGTCCGGTGTGGTCCGTTCACCTGCGGTGGCGGCGCACGGGGTCATGATGCGCGGCGGTGGCGCGCGGGGTGGGGGTGTTCACCCGGGCGCGCCGTGGCGCGCGGGCGGGTGCTGCCGGGGTGGGGGACGTCGCTGGCCCGTCGTGCGGTTCAGGCGGGGGTGATTCGGAGGGTGAGGATTTCGAAGGGGCGCAGGTGGAGGGGTTCGCCGGTGCCGATGGGGTCGCCGGTGGGGCGTTCGAGGAGGTCGGTGCGGGTGGTGCGGGTGGCGGGGAAGGAAGGGGTGAGGGCGGTGGTGGCGCGGCCGCCGAGGGATTCGTAGCAGCGGACGACGAGGTCGCCGGTGCGGTCTTCGGCGAGTTTGACGGATTCGACGATGACGGCGGGGTTGTCGAGGGTGATGAGGGGTGCGATGGGTCCGGCGCCGGTGTGCTGGCGCGGGGGGAGGTTGAGGCGGTAGCCCTCGCGGATGGCGTCGGCGGTGGTGGCGCCGATGGCGAGCGCGTAGCGCAGGTGGTGGGTGCCGTGGTCGGTGTGGGGGTCGGGGAAGCGTGGGGCGCGGAGCAGGGAGAGGCGGACGGTGGTGGTGGTGCCGCCGTCGGGGCGGGTGTGGCGCGTGACGTCGTGGCCGTAGGTGGAGTCGTTGATGAGGGCGTGGCCGTAGCCGGTTTCGCCGACGTGGAGCCAGCGGTGGGCGCAGATCTCGAACTTGGCGGCGTCCCAGGAGGTGTTGGTGTGGGTGGGGCGGTGGACGTGGCCGAACTGGGTTTCGGCGGCGGAGCGGTCGGCGTGGACGTCGAGGGGGAAGGCGGCTTTGAGGATCTTCTCGGTTTCGCGCCAGTCGATGCGGGTGTCGATGGTGAGGGTGCGGTGTTCGAGGGTGATGCGTTGGGTGAGGGTGGAGTCGCCGAAGGTGCGGTGGATGACGGCGGTGGTGTCGTCGAGCGCGATGTGGTCGGCGCGGGTGAGGTCGTGGTGGCGGTGGCGGTAGAACTCGTCGAGGTCCCAAGCGTCCCAGGCGTTGGGGTGGTCGGGGTGGAGTTGGAGGAGGTTGCCGGGCTGGCCGGGGGCGAGGGCTTCGCGGCCGGTGTGGAGGTCGGTGATGCTGGTGAGCAGGCCGTGGTGGTCGAGGGTGGCGTGGATGTGGTCGTTGCGGAGGGTGAGGGTGCCGTCGGGGTGGTGGGTGGCCGTGGTGGTGGGCTGGGGTGCGGGGGTGGCGGCGCCGAGGGCGGGGACGTCGTGGTGGGTGTGGGGGGTGGCGTTGAAGGTGAGGGGTGTGGTGCCGGTGCCGGCGAGGGCGTGTTGGGCGGTGTGGATGAGGTCGTCGAGTTCGGCGGCGATGCGCTGGTAGGTGCGTTCGGCTTCGCGGTGGACCCAGGCGATGGAGGTGCCGGGGAGGATGTCGTGGAACTGGTGGAGCAGGACGGTCTTCCAGAGCTCGTCGAGGCGTTCGTAGGGGTAGTCGGTGCCGAGGCGGGTGGTGGCGGTGGCGCACCAGAGTTCGGCTTCGCGCAGGAGGTGTTCGCTGCGGCGGTTGCCTTGTTTGGTGCGGGCTTGGGAGGTGTAGGTGCCGCGGTGGAATTCGAGGTAGAGCTCGCCGGACCAGACGGCGGGGTTGGTGTGGTCGGTTTCGGCGGCGGTGAAGAACTCGGCGGGGGTGGCGAGTTCGACGGTGGGTGAGCCTTCGAGGTCGGTGAGGCGGTGGGCGCGGGCGAGCATGTCGCGGGTGGGTCCTCCTCCCCCGTCGCCGTAGCCGTAGGGGACGAGGGAGCGGTTGCCGTGGCCGTGTTCGCGGTAGTTGCGGGTGGCGTGGGCGAGGTCGGCTCCGGAGAGGTCGGAGTTGTAGGTGTCGACGGGTGGGAAGTGGGTGAACACGCGGGTGCCGTCGATGCCCTCCCACCAGAAGGTGTGGTGGGGGAAGGCGTTGGTCTGGTTCCAGGAGATCTTCTGGGTGAGGAACCAGCGGGATCCGGAGAGGCGGACGAGCTGGGGCAGGGCGGCGCTGTAGCCGAAGGAGTCGGGGAGCCAGACCTCTTGGGTGTCGATGCCGAATTCGTCGAGGTAGAAGCGCTTGCCGTGGAGGAATTGGCGGGCTAGGGCTTCGGCTCCGGGCATGTTGGTGTCGGATTCGACCCACATGCCGCCGACGGGGATGAACTGGCCGGTGGCGATGTGGTGGCGGACGCGGTCGAAGAGGTGGGGGTGGTGCTGCTTGAGCCAGGCGAGCTGTTGGGCTTGGGACATGGCGAAGCGGAAGTGCTCGTCCTGGTCCATGAGTTCGGTGACGTTGGCGACGGTGCGGGCGACTTTGCGGATGGTTTCGCGCTGGGGCCAGAGCCAGGCGGAGTCGATGTGGGCGTGTCCGATGGCGGTGATGCGGTGGGCGCTGGGGTGTGCGGGGGCGGTGAGGGCGGGGGCGAGTTGGGCGCGGGCTCGGGGTGCGGTGGTGTGGATGTCGTGGAGGTCGAGGTGGTCGAGCATGTTCTCGAGGGCGCGGAGGATGTGGTGGCGGCGGGGTGAGTCGGTGGGGAGTTGGTGCATGAGCTGGGTGAGGACTTCGGTGTCGTGGACGAGGTTCCAGGTGGTGAGGTCGCGGAGGGCGAGGTCGGCGCGGGTGAGTTGGTAGAGGGGGGCGGCGTGGGTGGGGTGGCCGTCGAGCCAGGGTGGTGGGTCGCCGAGGTGGGTGGGCCGGTAGCCGTTGTCGCCGAGGATGAGGGGGTTGGCGGCGGCTTCGACGTACCAGGTGAGGGGGTGTCCTGGTGGTGTGGTGATGGGGATGTGGGTGTTGCGGGGGTTGAGGCCTTTGAGGGGGGTGCCGTCGTCGGTGTGGACGAGGCCTTCGCAGTGGAATCCGGGTCGGTCGAGGTCGAAGCCGAGGTCGATGACGGCTTCGGCGGGTTCGGTCCAGTCGGCGGGGAGGGTTCCGGTGAGGCGGAACCAGGTGGTGCTCCAGGGAGGTCCCCAGGGGTGTCCGGTGCTGGTGGGGGTGTATTGGGCGTGGAGGGCGGCGCTGGCGGGCACGGGTTCGCCGGGGACGTGCCAGACGGCGATGTCGAGGGGGTGGGTGCGGGTGTGGATGGCGGGGCGGAGGCGTTCGGCGAGGATCCGGTCGAGGCGGTGTTCGACCACGGTTCGGTCGTCGTGCATGGGTGTCCCCTTCGAGCAGCGGAGCGGGTGGTGCGGACCACTGGAAGAGCGCTGGTCATCGTGGCACGGGGGGTGTGGGGCGGGTAGCCCCCAACTGTGCGGTTCGCGTTGTCGTCGCAGGTCATCCGGGTTGCTGGGGGTGGGGTGGCGGCTCATGCTGGGGGCTTCTGCTGGTCGTCCGGAGGAGGTCTGCGCGGTCATGGGTACGTGTGTGGTGTGCGGGAACGAGTACTGGATGAGCTTCGAGGTGCACACCGCTGGTGGTGGGGTGCACACGTTTGATTCGTTCGAGTGCGCGGCGCAGCGGTTGGCTCCGCAGTGCGAGCACTGCGGATGTCGGATCCTGGGTCACGGGGTGGAGGTGAGCGGGCGGTTCTTCTGCTGCGCGCATTGCGCTCGGGAGTCGGGGATGTCGATGGTGTCCGAGGTGCGGGATGCGGTGGGGACGCGCCCGAGCTAGCGGTGAAACGTTTCATCCGGTCATGTCGGCGGTTTTCCCGACCACGACCAGACTCGTTATCTCTTCGTTACTTTCCGGATGAAACGCGGCGTCCACCGGTGACGACTACGGGAGTGGCACCGCACGTTCACCCGGGGCACGCCAGCCCTCGGTCCCTGGCGGCGGTGGCGGCTGGACCACTACGTGTGAAGGGACGCCGAGATGGCAGGTCTGGTTCGTTGGCTGGGTGGCATGGCACGGGAGATGGGTCGGGCTCGCACCGTGATGCGGCATCCCGGATCGCAGACCGTGAGCTCGGTCCCCCGCGGTCAGGGCTGAGGCCCTGCTCCTCGGCCCGGGGTTGATCCCCGGCTGAACGTGGCGCGCGCACCGCGGTGCGGACCGGTCGGCACCGTCGGTGGCGGTGTCCGGGACCGGCGAGCGCGGTCGATCGCCACACCACGCGAGACCTGGCGACCCGTGCAGGCTTGCTTCAGACGTGCCGTGGCCCCCGAGGCGAATGCGCCCGGGGCCACGGCACGTCGGTTTTCCCGGCGGGTCCTGCCCCGCTCCCCTGCTCAGCCGCCGAGGGCGTCGCGGTGGCGGGCGGCGTTGGTGACGTAGTTCTGCGCGGACAGGCCCAGCACGGTGCGCTCCTCGTCGGTGAGGTCGCGGCGGACCTTGCCGGGGGTGCCGGCCACGAGCGAGCCGGGCGGGATCTCGGCGCCTTCGAGGACGACCGCTCCCGCGGCGACGAGGCAGCCCTCGCCGATGACGGCTCCGTTGAGCACGACCGCGCCCATGCCGATGAGGGTGCCGTCGCCGATGGTGCAGCCGTGCAGCACGGCGCGGTGCCCGACGGTGATGTCGCGGCCCAGGGTGGCGGGGAAGCCCGGGTCGGCGTGCACGACGCAGCCGTCCTGGACGTTGGTGGCCGCGCCGATGGTGATGTGCTCGTTGTCGCCGCGCAGCACCGCGCCGTACCAGACGTTCGCGTCGGCTCCCAGGTGCACCCGTCCGATGAGGGTGGCGCCGGGGGCTGCCCAGGCGCCCTCGGCCAGCTGCGGGTGGTGGCCGTCGATGGCGATGGTGCGGACCTGGTCCGCGGTGGGGTTCGGAGCGTTCACTGATCCTCCCGGCTCGCGTGTTCGGTGGGCACCGTATCCGTCCGGGCGTCCCGGGATCATCCCCTGCGGCGCCGGGGGCGGCGCCTGCTTCCGGTGGTGGATCTCGCCGCGCCGCCGGGCTCCGGCGAAGCTGGGCCCTGGAGCTCGGAGCGGCCGGCCCGGGTGGAGCGGGCTCGCCGCGTGACCCGGTGTTCCGCGAGCAGGTGCCCGGTCGCCGAGCGACCACCAGCGGCGGCCGCTCGCCGGGGTGAACCGGGTGCTGCGCACGCTCTGTCCGGGGTGGTGCGCCTCCCCCGAAAAACCGTTGCTCGCGGTGTGCGGCCGGGCCAGGCTGACCGGATGCGGGTGCGCGCGGCGGTGGAGGCCGATCTGGCGGAGCTGGTGGAGGTGGAGCGGCGCAGCGGGCGGTGGTTCCGCGACGTGGGGATGCCCGAGGTCGCCGCCGACCCGCCGATGCCGGTCGTTGCGTTGGAGGTGCACCGCCGGGCCGGGTCGTTGTGGGTGACCGAGGCGCCGGTGGGGCCGGTGGCGTTCCTGGCGGGCGAGGAGCTGGACGGGGGCCTGCACCTGGCGCAGCTGTGCGTGGACCCGGCGTGGGCGCGGCGGCGCCTGGGAGCGGGGTTGATCGAGCACGCGGCGCGGGTCACCGGTGCGGCGGCGTTGACGTTGACGACGTTCCGGGACGTGCCCTGGAACGCGCCGTACTACGGCCGGCTGGGTTTCCGGGTCCTCGCCGGGCCCGGTGGGCGGCTGGGCGGGTTGCTGGCCGCGGAGTCGGCGCGGTTCCGGGCGCCTCGGGTCGCGATGCGGCGGGAGCGGTGAACCGGTCAGAGGGTGCGGCGCAGGGCGGCGACGGCCTCGGTGGTGGTGTCTCGGCTGGTGAAGCGGCCGGTGAGCCCGGTCAGGTGGATCATGCGGTGCACTGATCCGGTGCCGGGCACGAGGTACAGTGGGGTGCGGCGTGCTTCGGCGCGGCGCTGGGCGTGCAGCAGCATCTCCAGTCCTGCGGAGTCGAAGAAGGTGACGTCGCTGAGGTCGAGCACCACGGCGCGCAGCACGGCGGCGGTGAGGCGTTGCTGGATGAGTTCGGCCAGGCGCGGCACGGTGGCCAGGTCGATGTCGCCGCCGATGCGCACGATCACGACGCCGGGTTCGGGGCGTTGGATCGACAGCCGCAGCGCGGGTCCGTGCTCGTGGGGCGCGGTGACCGCGGCGGTGCGCTGGCGGGGCGGGGCGATCGTGCTCCCGACGTGCTCGCGCCGGTGGTGCGCGGTGCGGTCGGTGTTGCCGGTGTTCGTGAGAATCACGCTGCCTCCCCCATGCCGGTGGTGCCCTTGGCCGCGGTGAGCGTCAAGCGGCGCGCGAGCGGTGACCGCCGGTCGTCGGCGGGTGCTGGCGGGCCGTGACCCGGCTGTGCCGCAGGCGGCTGCGGAGCGCGCCCCCGCCCGGTGCTCGACCGCGTTTTCCCACCGTAGAAGGGCTAGTCCGATCGAAACAAGGCTGGCCACCATCGTGTGAGCCTGGCCGGGACGGGGGCGACGCAGTGGTGCCGCGTGCGGGGCGCGGCGGCGGACGCGTTCGTTCCGGCAGGTGAGCGCCGGTGGGCTGGTGTCACCGCTCGTGGTGGCGGTGCGGCGGGCCGACCGGCGGGGATCACCCTGTCCGGCGGCTACCCGGTGCGGCGGTGCGGCAAACGATCTCAGGCGGGGGTCTCGGTGCGGCGGTGCGCGGGGGCGGCGTGGCGGCCGCCGGCGGTGCCGTGGCGGGCGGAGGAGACGTGGAAGGACAGCTCGCCGCCGAGGACTTCGACGAGGACGTCGCTGCCGTCGGTGAGCGAGCCGTCCAGCAGCAGGGAGGCCAGTCGGGTGTCGAGTTCGCGTTGGATGATGCGCCGCAGCGGGCGGGCGCCGAACTCGCCGCCGGAGCCGCGTTCGGTGAGCCACCGCACCGCGGCGTCGGAGACCTCCAGGCGCACGCCGCGCCGTTGGAGCTGGGAGGCGGTGCGTTCCAGCAGGAGCGCGGCGATGTCGGTGAGCTCGGCGTCGCCGAGGGCGCGGAAGACGGTGACCTCGTCGATGCGGTTGAGGAATTCGGGGCGGAAGAACTCCCGCAGGTCGGCCAGCAGCCGGGTGGCGAGCTCGTCGGAGGGTTCGGTGGAGTCCAGGATGCGGTCGGAGCCGATGTTGGAGGTCATGATGACCACGGTGTTGCGGAAGTCGACCGCGCGGCCCTGGGAGTCGGTGAGGCGCCCGGCGTCGAGGACCTGCAGCAGCGTGTTGAACACGTCGGGGTGGGCTTTTTCGACCTCGTCGAGCAGCACCACCGAGTAGGGCTGGCGGCGGATGCGTTCGGTGAGCTGCCCGGCTTCGCCGTAACCGACGTAGCCGGGTGGGGCGCCGATGAGGCGGGAGACGGTGTGCTTGTCCTGGAACTCGCCCATGTCGAAGCGGGCCATGCGTTCGGCGTCGCCGAACAGCACCCGGGACAGGGCGCGGGCCAGTTCGGTCTTGCCGACGCCGGTGGGGCCGAGGAACAGGAAGCTGCCGATGGGGCGGTCGGGGTCGGCGAGCCCGGCGCGGGCGCGGCGGATGGCTTCGGCCACTGAGCGCACCGCGACGTCCTGGCCGACGACGCGTTCGGCGAGGCGCTTCTCCAGGTCGAGCAGGCGGCGGCGGTCCTCGGCGGAGACCTCGGCGACGGGGATTCCGGTGCGGCGGGCCACGACTTCGGCGACGTCGTCGGCTCCGACCAGCGGCGGGGGTGACCAGGAGGTGCTGCCTCGGCGCAGCCGGACCCGCGAGCAGGCCTGGTCGAGCAGGTCCACGGCCTTGTCCGGCAGGAACCGGTCGGTGAGGTAGCGGTCCGAGAGCGTCGCGGCGGCTTCCAGCGCCGCGGGGTCGATCCGCACCCGGTGGTGTTCGCGGAACTTCTCGGCGACGCCGTCGAGGACGCGGATGGTGTCGGGCACGGACGGTTCGGGCACCAGGATCGGCTGGAATCGGCGCTCCAGGGCGGGGTCCTTCTCGACGTGCTTGCGGTACTCCTCGACGGTGGTGGCGCCGATGAGGTGCAGTTCGCCGCGGGCGAGGGCGGGTTTGAGCATGGTGCCGGCGTCCATCGAGCCCTCCCCCGCCCCGGCGCCGACGATGCTGTGCATCTCGTCGATGAACACCACGACCTCGTCGCGGTGGGTGCGCAGTTCGACGAGGACGTCGCGGAAGCGCTGTTCGAACTCGCCGCGGAACTTCGCTCCGGCGACCATGCCCGCCAGGTCCAGCGACACCAACCGCTTGCCGGCCAGCGGCCAGGGCACGCTGCGGTCGGCGATGCGCTGGGCGAGGCCTTCGACGAGCGCGGTCTTGCCGACGCCGGGGTCGCCGATGAACACGGGGTTGTTCTTGGAGCGGCGTCCGAGGACTTCGACGGCCTGGTCGATCTCCTCGTCGCGGCCGATGACGGGGTCCAGGCGTCCGGCGCGGGCCAGTTCGGTCATGTCCAGGCCGAACTCGTCGAGCCGCGGGGTGGTGCTCAGCGCGGCGGCGGGGCCGCGGGAGCGGTCGCCGCTCTCCATGGCGCGGGCCAGGGCGCGTCCGGCGACGGATTCGGGGTCGGTGGCCAGGCCCAGCAGCACGTGGCGGGCGCCGACGACTTCGACGTCCTCACCGAGGGCCTGCTGGTGGGCGCCGAGCAGGGCGCGGCGCGCCGAGGACGACAGCACCGGGGTGGCGCGGCGGGTCGCTCCGGCCACGGCGTCGACGGTGCCGGCGACGGCGCGGACGCGGGCGGCGAGGTCGGCGACGGGCACTCCGGAGTCGGACAGCATCTGCGCGGTGGAGTCGACCTGGGTCACCGCCCACAGCAGGTGGGTGCTGTCGAGTTCCCGCGATCCCCAGTCGACGGTGGCGCGGATGGCTTTGGACAGCACGTCGTGGGCCTCGGGGTCGAGGAGGTCGGCCAGGCCGAGGCCGCCGGGTCCCGGCTCGGTGCGCCGCTGTTCGCCGTCGCCTTCGACGAGGCTGTTGAGCAGCGAGTCGAACGCGGCCGACGCATCGCCCGCACTGCCCCGATCCACCGGTACACCTCCACGCCGGGCGGGCACCGGTCGTGCCCGCGTCCCCGCCACCATAGTGATCAACTTTCGCCGCGGGTGCCGCGCTCCGCCCGGCGCGGCGGCCGGTGCTCGTCCCCCGGCGCGCGGGCCGGTTCAGCCGAGCTGATCACGGTCGCGACGGTACCGAGCCGGTGCGGTCCGCCGTCGGCGGCGGGTCCGGTGCAGCCGGGTTCGGGCACGGGAGGCCGCGGCGATGCCAGCTCCAACATACTGCGGTGCTCTGTCGCGGTGACCACGAGTCCGCGTGGCCGACCGCCCGCGGGGCGCGGGTGCGGTCCGGCACGGCGGGTTCCGCGACGACGCGGTGGCGGGCGGGGTGGGTGGCCTTGCCGCGGGGCTCGCGCGAGCGGGGCGTCGAGGCCGAGCCGGTCGGCGGTGCGCGGGATCGTCAGCGGGGCGAGCAGTGCGTCAGCGGTGTTCGGCGGCCCGCACCGCTTCGGCGAGCATGTCCAGCTCGCGCCCGACGTGGCCGAGCCGGTCGGCGACCACGCTGGCGTGCCCGGACAGCGTTCCGGCGTGCCCGGCGGCCCGCAGCCATTCGGTGATGCCCGCGACCCCGGCGGCCATGCCCTCGGCGGTGGCGGCGAAGCCGCGGGTGATGCCCGCGAGGTCCTCGACGCCGTGCGGCAGCGCGGGATCCCGCAACCGCTCTCCCAGCACCTGAGCCGCCTCGCCGACCTGGAGCGCCACTTCCGCCGTGTAACCGCCTTCGTCGCCCGCTGGTCTGCCACCGGAGCGCGCGGCGTGCTGCCGCCTCGGGGCGGAGGGCTGCTCGGTGTACCTGGGGGCGGTCATAAACGCCCAGCCAACCCCATTCGGGCGATATAGACCACACCTTCGTGGGTTACGAACGGAAGTCCACCCGTTTCCCGCACAACCTCGCCGGACCGTTGCGGATCGGGCAACGGACCGGCCGTCCGGTGGCGGACGAGCACGTGCGCCACCCCGCCACCGGCCGTCGGGAACCGCTCAGGGCATCGCGAGGACGACCTTGCCCGAGACGTGACCGCCCTCCACCGTCGCCAGGGCGGCGGGTGGCGTCGGAGAGCGGGTGGACCGCGGTGATCAGGGGGCGAGGGCTCCGTCGAGGGCCAGCTCGGCGGCGTGCCGCAAGTTCTCGCGGTCCAGACGCCGCTGGATGAAACGACCACCGAGATCGGCCACCGACGCATCACCCACGGCGACGACGTCCCCGGGCTCCCGGGCCAGCGAAGCGACCAACCGCAGCGAAGATCCCCCGACGAGGTCGACGACCCCGTCGAAGCCGCCAGGAACGAACTCACCCGCCGAGGCAGCGACGTCCTCGGCCGCGTAGTCGACGAACCGCACCCCGATGGACTCGGCGTGCTCTCGCTCGGCCGCGCTCCCGGTACCGACGACGCGCAGGTCCCGCACGACCGCCAGCCGGGCGACGGCGAGGCCGACCCCACCCCCGACACCGTTGACCAGGGCCGCGGCCCCGGGTGGGAGGTCGAGCTGGTCGAGCACGTCCACCGCGGTCGTCCCGGCCACCGGCAGCGTCGCCGCCACCGCCCCCGACAGGCTCGCCGGGACGCGCGCGGTGTTCCGCGCGGGCAGCACCGTCGTCTCAGCGCAGGTACCGCCACCGGTCAGCGCGACACCGAAGACCGCGTCGCCCACCTCCAGCCCGGCACCGTCCTCACGCGAGGACGGTGCCCGCCGCCTCCGCGCCCAGCACGCACGGGAACGGGCGCCCACCGTCGAGGCCGGGGACCAGCCCGGAGCGCAGGAGGTGATCGAGGGGGTTCACCCCGGCGGCCTCGACCCGGATCAGCACCTCACCGCGCTCGGGGACGGGATCGGGACGATCGAAGAACTCCTGCACCTCGGGACCGCCATGCCTGCTGAAACCCCACGCCTGCCCCATCCGCGCGCCACCTCCCGCGTGACGGGCCCGGCGGTTCCGGACCCGCCGCCATCCTCACCGCTCACATCGGTGTCAGGGGCAACCGGCTGAGGTGCGGGCCACGACGTCAGGTCGCGCGCGACCGGCTCCGGGGACGTGCGCGCCCCGTGGTGGCGGTTGGCGCTGATCAGCGCGTCGAGCGCGGCGCGGACCTCGACGAGGCGTGCGATGTCGGCGTCGAGGCGGTCGCGCTCGCGCACCATCGTCGCCCACGCCTCCTCGACGACGCCCGGTTCGTCCGGGGCCGTCACGCACGGCAGCACCAGCGCGATGACCCGGCTGGACAACCCCGCGTCGAACAGCTGCCGGAGCAGAAACACCCGCTGGACCTCGGCCTCGGTGCAGAGCCGCTGCCCGGTCCCGGAACGGGAGCTGCCCAGCAGGCCCTGCTCCTCGTAGTACCGCGGGGAACGCGGGCTGACGCCCGTGCGCCGGGACAGCTCGCCGATCCGCATCCCGCGACCCCCGGCCCGGGACGCCGCGGGCGCGGAGCCGCCGAGGCGGCGGACCCGGGGTGGCGGCCACGTCCCGGCGGGGCGGTCACGGGGTGGCCGCGAGCACCGACAGCACCTCCTCGTCGGTGGTCGCCTGGAAGTGCTCGTACCACTGCCCCACCGCGCTGAAACCCACCGGGCGCAGCACGCACAGCACCTCGTCGGCGTCGGCCTCGCACGCCTCGACCGCGTCCGGCGCCCCGACCGGCACCGCCAGCACCAGCGACCTCGGCCCGGCCTGCCGCAGCATCCGCAGCGCCGCCCGCGCCGTGGCCCCGGTGGCGAGCCCGTCGTCGACCAGCAGCACGTCCCGGCCCGCCGGAGACGGCATGTCGCGCAACGCGAACCGGGACTCCCTGCTGCGGGCCTCCGCCCGCTCCCGCTCGCAGGCAGGGGCCAGCGCGGCCTCGTCGAGGTGGAAGGCCTTCAGCAGCCGCTGGTCGTAGTGCGGTGGCCCGTGCGCGGTCACCGCACCCACCGCCAGCTCCGGCTGCCCGGGGGCGCCGATCTTGCGGGCCACCGCGACCCGCAGCGGGGCGTCCAACGCCCGGGCCACCTCGGCGGCCACCGGAACCCCGCCGCGGGCCAGGCCCAGCACCAGCGGCCGCCGCCAGGTGCGGCCCGCCAACTGGCGGGCCAACACCCGGCCCGCGTGCTCGCGATCCCGGTACCGGGCCGCGCCGCTGCCGTGCGGCATCACGTGCCTCCGTCCCAGGCGAGGCGACACCCCTCGCTCCTGCCAGGTGCCCGCCGCGCCCGCCCGGGAAACGTGGCGCGGGTCAGTCGCGGAAGGAGGCGACGCGCAACACCCGCAGCCGGTTGAGCGCCGCGGCCAGCTCGAACCGGCGGGGCACCGCGAAATCACCCGCGAACCGGGCGTCGACCGCGGCCACGCCCTGCTCGGCGACCCTCTCCTCGAACGCCTCCAGGACCTCCGCGACCGTGCGGGTCCCGTCGAGCAGACCGTTGCGCGTGCAGGTCACCAGCGCCAACCCGATGCCCGTCACCTGGGAGGGGTCCACCAGCTGCTCCACGGCCCGCAGCTCCACCGTCGACTCGCCCAGCGTCAGCGCGTCGGTGCCGCGGGCCCGCACCTTCGGCCGCTCGACGGGGATCGACGCCGGATCCGGCACCCGGTGGCGCACCGGCGGGAACCCGTCGGCCTCCTGGTGGCGCCCGGTGGGGGTGCGGGCCAGCTGGCGCGCCTGCTCGGTGACCTCCCGCGCCTGGTAGGCGTCCATCATCACCACCCGGTCGGCGACGTCCATGTAGTCCCCGGAGCCGCCCATCACCAGCACCGTCGAGACCCCCAGCGACCGCGACAGCGGCCGGATCAGGTCCACGAACGGGGTCAGCGGCTCGGACTCCTTGGCCACCAGCGCCTGCATCCGCGCGTCGCGGATCATCAGGTTCGTCGCCGCGGTGTCCTCGTCGACCAGCAGCACTCCCGCCCCGGCCTCCACCGACTCCACGATCGCCGCTGCCTGCGAGGTCGAACCGGAGGCGTTGTCGGTGGAGAAGTCCGCGGTGTCCGCGCCGGTCGGCAGGTGCCCCACGAACGCGCTCACGTCGACCCGGTGCACCCGGCGCCCGTCCTCGGCGCGGACCTTCACCGAGTCGGGGCGGCTGACCACCAGCTCCCGCCCGTCTCCGGGCACGTGGTCGTACACCCCGTTCTCCAGGGCGCGCAGCAGCGTGGACTTGCCGTGGAACCCCCCGCCGACGACGAGGGTGATGCCGGGCCCGATGCCCATGCCGGTGATCTCGCCCCGGTTGGGCACGGTGATGCTCACCCGCATCGACTCCGGGGAGGAGAACGGCACCGCGTCGGGCAGCGGCCGCTCGTCAACGCCGCTGCGCCGGGGCAGCACCGCCCCGTCCGCGACGAACGCCACCAGGTCGCGGCCGGTGAGCGCCTCGCGCAGCGCGTCGGTGTCCTCCACGGACTCCACGAACTCCCGCATCCGCGTCTGGTCGGCGGTGGCGTGGCGCAGCGCCGCCTCCACCACGTCGGGGACGCGGCGGCACAGGGCCCGTTCAGCTGCGTGACCGTCGATGCTGCGGCCCCGTCCCGGCAGGTCGATGCCCAGCCGCAGCCGGACCCCGCCGTCGGAGGACAGCTGGCAGGCGCTGCGGTCCAGGACCTGCTGGCCGCCGGCGTCGACCCGCAGGCCGCTGTCGCGCAACCGGTGCGCGGCCGCGCGCACCAGGAACCCCGCCAGCGCCCGCGCGCGCACCGGGGTGGAGTGCAGCTCCGGCGGCAGCTCGGCGGTGCCGGGGTGCACGCGGATCTCGCAGCGGCTGGCCGGGGCGTAGGGGTCGGGTTGGACGCGCAGGACCTCCAGGTCGAAGCCGTCGAAGTTCCACGTGCCGGTGAGGGACTTGTACCGGCCGTAGCTGGCGCCGTGCATGTCGCGCAGCGCGGTGCTGAGCCCGGCGCCGTCGCGGGGACCCGCGCCGTGGTCTCGGGGCCCGCCGGCCGGGCGGGGTCGGTGGTCGGGGCGGCCTCGGCGCGGGCCGCCGGGTCGGGTGGTTCGTTCTGCCATGGCCCGACTCGTACCCGACGAGGTGGTCTTTCTACACCCCGCCCCCCTGAGATCACGGTTCGGCCACCGTGACCCGGCGCGAGAGCGATCAAGCGGTTATTCTCGCTGCCCGCACGATCTTTCACGCTCCGTGACCGCGCCGTGCTGCTGCGTGACCGGAGGGCGACCGGACGTACCGCACCGAGGAGGCCGCCGTGCCCGTTCCCCGCACCCCTCACCGTTCCCGGTGCCGCGGCCTGCGTCACGCCGTGGCCGCCGCGCTCAGCGGCGTGCTGCTGGCCGGGTTCCCGCTGCCGGGTTCCGCGCAGCCGCGCCTGGATCCCGGGGACCCGGACGGCGCGTGGGCGGGCTACAGCGTGGGGCGTTCCCCGACCGCCGACACCGAGCGCAGCCGGCCGCGCGGGCCGGGCGTGGCGGGCATGGACGTCAGCGGGCACCAGGGTGCGGTGGACTGGCCGAGGGCCTACGCCGACGGGGCCCGGTTCGCCTACGTCAAGGCCACCGAGGGCATCGGGTTCACCAGCGACAGCTTCCTCGGCCAGTACGAGGGTTCGCTCGCGGTCGGGATGATCCGCGGCGCCTACCACTTCGGGCTGCCGGACAGTTCGACCGGCGCGGAGCAGGCGCACTACTTCGTCGACCACGGCGGCGCCTGGTTCCCGGACGGGCGGACGCTGCCGGGGGCCCTGGACATCGAGGCCAATCCGTACGGGGAGATGTGCTACGGCCTGGCGCCCGAGCAGATGTCGGCGTGGATCGCCGATTTCAGCGACACCTACCGGGCCCGCACCGGTCGCTTCCCCACCATCTACACCACGGCCCGCTGGTGGGACCGGTGCACGGGGGCGAACCCGTTCTTCGGGGCGAACAACCCGCTGTGGGTGGCGCGGTACGCCCCGGAGCGGGGGCCGCTGCCCGCGGGCTGGGACTTCGAGGCGATCTGGCAGTTCTCCGACGCCGGGGTGCTGCCGGGTGATCAGAACACCTTCAACGGCGATCCGGGCCAGCTGC
>NZ_JBJZOI010000012.1:0-193254 GCF_047200635.1 Saccharopolyspora antibiotica
ACCGCGAGTTGTGGTGGGGTTGTTTTTGGGGGGGGGGGGGGGGGCCCCCCCCCCCCCCCCCGCAACTCCGACACCGAGTTCGGCACCCGGTTGCTCAGCGACGGCAAGTACCTCACCGCCACCGGGCACCGAGTGCTGGAGAGCTGGCGCTCGGACCTGGTGCGCACCCAGCAGTACGGGATCATGCCGGCGCTGAAGAACGCCGGGAACAACCTGCGCCGCCCGGACTGCTCCTACCCCTCGACGGCGGTGGGCGACGCGCGCATCGCGGTGATCGAGGACTGCCCCGGCGACCCGACGGACCGGCTGACCGTGATCAAGACGAAGCCGGAGGACGACGAGGAGCCCGAGGAGGTGGGCACCACCGTCCTCAACGCTTCGGACGCCACCGCCGTCGCCGTCACCCCAGATCTGGCGGCGGTCTACCTCCGGGATCGCGGAGCCCTCGTGGTCTACACGAACGCCACCGGCGGGGTGCGGGCCGACTACCCGGTGCCCGCGGACGGCGGCGCCGTCCCGCCCGGCGGAGTCGAGTCGCTCTCCCCGGACCGGACCTGGTCGGTGCGGCTGGGGCCGGTCGCGGGCCCGGAGCGGCCGCGCGCCGCCCGGGCGATCTCGGGCGCGCTCTCCCGCTTCGACGCCTCGATCACCGAGCAGCGGGTGTTCGCCGAGCTCTCCGGTCCGGCCTCGGGCAGGCCGCTGGCGGTGCTCGACGACGAGCAGTACCGGCAGGTCGAGAACGAGCTCGACGACGCGCCGGGGGTGCTGTCCGAAGGCCTGCTGTACTGGCACACCGGCACCAGGACGGTGGCCCTGGATGCCACCACCTTCGCTCCGCGCTGGACGGTCCCGGACGCGCTCGGAGCGGGCGCGGAGTTCGGCGGGCAGCTGCTGGTCCCGGTGCCGGGCGGGATCGCCGTGCTGGACCGGGTCACCGGTGCGCGGCAGCGGGTGATCCCGGTGGACCGCGGTCGCTGGCGCGGGCCGGTCGCGATCGACACCGCGGGCAGCACGCTGCTGGAGCAGCGCGGACCGGACCTGGTCGGCCTGGGCTGACCGGCTGGCGGGCGTCGCCGGGCGCGCCGACGGGCCACGCGCCCCACCGACAGCGGGTTCACCGGCGAGCGAGGAGCGGGGCGGAACCTCAGCTGCCCGCCGGTGGCGGGGCGGCGTTCCGAGCCAGCGGTGCTCGTTCCCGCCCCGGCTGGTGCGGAACGCGGGTCAGAGCCACCACCAGAACCACAGGATCCCGAAGACGACCAGGAGCTGAGCCAGCAGCGCGGCGGCGCCGCGGCGGTCCCGGTTCCGCTCCGCGAACCGCTGCAGCACCAGCGCCAGCACCGAGCCGATCACGTGGGTGGTGGTCATGCCGATGCCCGGACCGGCCTGGCCTTGCTGGTCCGCCCAGATCTGCACCGCGATCAGGGCGAGCGACACGAGCAGCAGCCCGAGCGCGAGCGATCCCGTCAACCCCCGGAACCAGGTCCCGGCCCGGGTCCCCCGGCTGGTGGCGGCGCCCCGCCGCCCCGCCGGTGCCTCGTCCGGCTCCTCGCCGTCGTGCCAGCGCACCTGCTGCTGGCGCAGCGGGCGGGTCCGGAACGGCACCGTGCCCGGTTGCTCCCCCGGGGAGAAGGAGCTCGCGCGCGGGGCGGGCGGCGCGTGCCGGTGCCGGCCACCGCGCTCTTCCTGAGCGGTGTCCTGCGGCCCTCGTCGGGGCATGTCCATGTCGTCCCTCTGGTCCCTCACTCGGCCAACCCGGCCCACGGCGCTTCGGCCGGGGCGGCCCGCTGCCCCTCGGGGCAGTGCGCGCGGAACTCGCACCACCCGCAGCGCGCGCCGGGCCGCGCGGGGAAGGTGCTGTCCCCGCCCGTCCCCTCCTCGAACGCATCGGAGGCGGTCCGGAGTTCCCCCGCCAGCTCCTCCGCCCGCCGCACGTGCCCGTCGAGGGAGTCCTCGGTGTGCTCCCAGCTCCCGACCCGGCCGGTGGGCAGGTGGTGCAGCTCGACCCGCCCGGTGCGGTCGCGCAGCGTCTTGCGCGCGGCGACCGCGTACAGGGCGAGCGCGCGCGAGTCGCGGGCGTCCTCGTCGGTGGGGGCGCGCCGCCCGGTCTTGTAGTCCACGATCACCAGCGCTCCGCCGCGCCGGTCGACGCGGTCCACCCGGCCTTCCGCGATGATCGTGCCCGCCGCGGCCGAGACCCAGCGCTCCACGGCGACCGGCTCCGCGGCGGGGTCGAGCCGCTCGACGTAGTCCGCGACCCACCGCTGCGCGCGCTCCCGGTGCTCGTCGGCCTGCCGGAGGTCGGCGAAGCCGTCGCTCTTCCAGCAGCGCCGGACCAGCAGCACCGCCTGCTCGGGGGTGCGCTCGGCCGCCGGCAGCTCGAAGAACGCCTTGAGCGCGTTGTGCACGACCGCCCCGAGGGTGGCGTTGGCGCGGGCGCCGGAGCGCGTCGGCGCGGGGCGGTCCAGGTAGGTCATCCGGAACTTGCGCGGGCACGCCTCCCACGTGGCGAGCTTCGCCGGGGTGACCCGGACCAGCTTGCCGGGGATGCCTTCGAGGCTGAGCTGTCCCTGCACCCGCTCCACCCTACGCAGGCGCGCGGTCGCGTCGCGTTTCCCCCTGCGACACCCCGGGAAAACCCCCCGACGGCGTCGTCGCGCTCAGTCCGAGGTGAGGACGGGGTGGCCGCTGCTGAGCTTGATCAGGCGCTCCAGCGACTCGGGGGCCGTGGTCTCCTGGCCGATCCGGATGGTCTTGTTGGTGCCGTGGTAGTCGCTGCTGCCGGTCGGCACCAGGTCCAGCTCGGCCGAGAGCGCCCGCAGCTCCTCGCGGGTCGGCTCGTCGTGGTCCGGGTGGTCGACCTCGATGCCGGTGAGCCCGCTGCCCGCGAGCTCGCGCACCACGTCGCGCCCGATCACCGGCCCGCGCGCCCGCGCGAAGGGGTGCGCGAGGACGGTGACCCCGCCCGCGTCCCGGATCATCTCGATCGCGCGCCGCACCGGGGTGTCGGTGCGCGGCAGGTAGTACCGGCCGCTGCTGCCGAGGTACCGGGCGAAGGCCTCGTCCACGCTCGTCACCAGCCCGGCGCGCACCAGCTGCCGCGCCAGGTGCGGACGCCCGCCCGGGGAGTCCGGCGGCAGGCCGGACATCAGCGCCTCCGGGTCGACCGGGAAGCCCTCCCCCGCCATCCGCTCGGCCATCTGCCGCAACCGGTCGCGGCGCTCCGCGCGCAACCGGGACTGCTCGGCGACCAGCGCGGGCGAGGTCGGGTCGAAGAGGTAGGCGAGCAGGTGGACGGTGATGGTCCGGCCCGCACCGTCCGCGCAGCTGCAGGACAGCTCGGCGCCGGGGAGGACGGAGATCGGGCGCGGCGCGGCGCGGACGGCCGCGGCGGCCTCGGCCCAGCCCGCCGTGGTGTCGTGATCGGTGATCGCGACGACGTCCAGCCCCGCGTCGAGCGCGGTGGCGACGAGCTCGGAGGGCGTGTCGGTGCCGTCGGACTGGGTGGAGTGGGCGTGCAGGTCGATGCGCAAGCGTGGCCTTTCCGTTCGGAGCCCCCACCGGGACTGATCACGGCCGCGCGGCGGACCGCGGGGAGCCCTTCCCCCGCGCACCAGTCTCGCCGATGGTCCCGGGACCGCACGCACCAGCCCACCGACGAGAACCGGGGCCGCAGGAGAACCCTGCGACCCCGGTTCACGAGCGACCGGACTCAGCTCGGAAGCTTGGCCTTCTTCTTGCCCACCGCGGCGCGCCTGGCCTTGAGCATGGAGAACCGCTCCTGCTGGGCCTTCTTCTCGCCGAAGACGAGGTAGGAGATCGCGTCCTCCACCTCGTCCGGGCTGGGCACGTACTCGATCCGGTTGAGCGCCTGGATCTGACCGGCCGACTCGACGACGAGCGTGCCGTAACCGAACATGCGTCCGGCCAGGGTCCGCTGGAAGGTGAGGTCGGTGACCTTGCCGATCGGCATCATGGCCACGTTGGTGGTGAAGATGCCCTCGGCGATCAGGAACCGCTTGTCGGTGACGACGATCCGCTCCACGTACCAGTCCAGAACCTGGTACGTGAACCGGATCAGCACGATCAGGCCCGCGTACCAGAGCACGTTCTGCGGCAGGTTCCCGTCCTGCGGCAGCAGTTGGGACACCATGACCACGCCGACGAGCAGCCCGATCGCCTCGAACAACTCCCAGACCAGGCTGGCCCAATGTCTGCGGAGCCGGATGACCCGGCGTTCGGTGTCGAGCAGGTACTCGTCTGGATCCCTCGGCGCGAACACGTCAACCGCCCTTCGGCGCTGCTACACGAAGATGTTCTGCATGAAGGTGATGACCGCCTGCGCAGCCCCTTCCAGGCTGGCCAGGATGTTGTTCACCAGGTCACCGGCCTGCTGTGGGGCGGAGAAGAGGAAGAAGAGGAGGAACGCGACCCCGGCCCAGGTCAGGATCTTCTTAAGGTTCACTGCGATACACCCCGTCCGAAATGCCATTGAACACGCTGGCGCCTGCCGATCTGTTGTACCGCACTCGGCGGCTGTAGGGCAGCATTGTCCCGCACTTGGGTCAGTCCCCAGCCGAACCGTCCGGAACGACTACCCTGCGTGAACACGATCTTAACCAACGGCCCAGCGATCCGGTCAGCCGGCGTGGCCCGATCAGCTGTCGGCAACGGGTCGTGACTGGCGAAACGGGAACCCGGGGTCCGGGCAGGACGGCCCGAGGTGCCCGACACGCCGATGCGACTTCGTACTACCGATCGATCGGCGGTACGAGACGACCCGGTGGAGCAGATCGAGACTCTCCGTGATCACCGCCCGCCCTCCCCGTCGACGCCGGGAGCTGCCCGCGCGAGCATCCGCCAGCCGGGCGATTGGTCGGTGCAGCCCAGTGACGTGGTGCTTTTCCCCGCCGGCGGGGACTCCGGCGCGCGGCGGACCCGGCCTGCGACCTTGACCACACCCGGAACCGGGACCGACCCCACCGCGAGCCCCCGAGCTCGGGTTCTCCGGCGCGCGGGCACCCGCTCGGCGCGTTCGCCCGCAGGGGAATCGGGCCAACCAGACGCAGCGGACTTTCTACGTCTTCCGGACAACGATGCGCGAACCACCCGCGCAGGTCGCGGGCCGGGCTGACCCGTTCCGCCGTGCGTCATCACACGCGGCACCGGCGCCGACCGGGCGGCGGCGGGCGGGTATCGTCAACGGCTGGCCGGTGCCGGCCACTCGCCGCGATGGCGACACGGGCAGAAGGAGGTGAGGGATCGTGAGCAGCAGTGCGGAGAGCGCCCTGCCGAGCAGTACCAACCGCATCCCCGCCCGGAAGGCCCGCGACTAGGCGGACTCCAGGCGCCGACCTCCGGGTCCAGCCGCGCCGGCGGGGATGCGCGATCCACGTGTTCGAGATCGCTCCGATCCGATTCCCTCCCCGCCCTTGGAGGTCGCCGTGCCCAGCCTTCCCTCGCTCGGACTGCGCAACCGCGCCGCTCGTGGCATCGCCCGCGCGGTCGCCGCACCGACCCCCTCCCCCGCCTAC
The DNA here is from genome assembly GCF_047200635.1 of Saccharopolyspora antibiotica. Lineage (NCBI taxonomy): Bacteria > Bacillati > Actinomycetota > Actinomycetes > Pseudonocardiales > Pseudonocardiaceae > Saccharopolyspora > Saccharopolyspora antibiotica. The sequence goes on from NZ_JBJZOI010000012.1 coordinate 5,535, forward strand.
GTGATCGACTGCGGCGTCTACGTCGACGGCGTCCGCCTGCCGGGCACCTGGTCGCACTCCGCCGCGATCGAGGAGGTCCGCGCGCGCGGCACCGGTTTCGTCTGGATCGGGCTGCACGAGCCGGACGAGGGTCAGCTCAACGTGCTGGCCGAGACCTTCGGGCTGCACGAGCTCGCGGTGGAGGACGCGGTGCACGCCCACCAGCGCCCGAAGCTGGAGCGCTACGACGACACGCTGTTCATGGTGCTCAAGACGGTCCGCTACATCGCCAACGAGAAGCTCACCGCGAACAGCGAGATCGTCGAGAGCGGCGAGCTGATGGCCTTCGTCGGACGCGAGTTCGTGATCACGGTGCGGCACGGCAGGCACGCCAGCCTCGGCCAGGTGCGGGCCCAGCTGGAGCTGGACCCGGAGCAGCTGCGCCTCGGCCCCGCCGCGGTGCTGCACGGCATCGCCGACCACGTCGTCGACACGTACCTGGAGGTCACCGAGGCCATCCAGGACGACATCGACGAGATGGAGGCGGCGGTGTTCGCCCCGCGCACCAGGCTCGAGGCGGAGCAGATCTACCTGATGAAGCGGGAAGTCCTGGAGCTGCGCCGAGCGGTGATGCCGCTGGCGAAGCCGCTGCAACGGCTCTCCGAGGGGTACACGCCGCTGGTGCCGGAGGAGGTGCGCTCCTACTTCCGCAACGTCGAGGACCACCTCACCACCGTCTCGGAGCGGGTCGCCTCCTTCGACGAGCTGCTGACCACGCTGGTCGACGCGACCCTCGCCAAGATCACGCTCCAGCAGAACACCGACATGCGCAAGATCTCCGCGTGGGTCGCGATCGTGTCCACCCCGACCATGATCGCCGGGATCTACGGGATGAACTTCGACGTGATGCCGGAACTCGGCTGGAAGTTCGGCTATCCCGCCACGCTGCTGGTGATGCTGGGCGCCTGCGTGACGCTGTTCAAGATCTTCCGGCGGAACAAGTGGCTGTGATCGCGCGCCGTAACGGAATCGACCGTTCGAGCGATGGTGTTCGCGGAGGCTCGACCGCCGCGCGCAGCTCGCGCGGTCGCCGCACCACCGCCACCGTGCTGATCCCGGTGCGCGATGCGAGGAGCGAGGAGGTGGCCATGCCGATCGTCCGGTTCGACCGACCCGCGATGGGGCACCGGGTGCACGCCCGCCGCAGGCCACCGCTGACCAGATCGGGGAACGCGGAGCCAGGGCGAAGTCCCGTGCCGCGCCGGGTCCGAAAACCCGGCGCGATGTGGGCCGCGCCGCTCGACCGCTCGCGGGAGCGCACCTCGCGCTGATCCGCGCCCGGCGGCCGCGCCGACCCCACATCGTGAGACGACAGCTCGTCCTGCACCTGATCTCACGCTGCCGGGAGGCACCGCCATGACCCGTCTCGCCACGAACAAGATCGCCGTCCTCGCCACCCTGCTCATGGGGTGGATCCTGACGCTGTTCATCATCATCGCGCAGCAGTCCTGACACCATCCTCAATGGACTGATCGGTTCTCGATCGGGTGATCCGCGCCGCCTGCGCGGCTCACCCGTTCCGCCGGTTCCCGGCTCGGCGGCCGGAAATCCGGGTTAGAACTGTCCGCACCTGAGACCCGACTCGTCGAGGAGTGGTGCGGATGTCCGCCCTGTCCCGTCCCGCGTCCAGCAGGCCGCTCCTGCTGAGCGCGGTGCTCGCCGCGGCGCTCGCCGCGCCGTCCACGCAGGCGGCTCCGCCCGCCGGCGGCACGGCCGAGATCGTCGACCGCACCAACGCGGCCCGCGCCGAGTCGGGCTGCGGTCCGCTGGCGCCGGTGCCCGAGCTGGACCGCTCCGCGCAGGCGCACGCCGCCGACATGGCGACGAACGACTTCTTCGCGCACTCCGACGCCACCTCCCCCGCGAGGAGCGGCGGCGCCGGGCCCCCGGTACCGCTCCCCGAGGGCCGGGCGGGCGAGAACATCGCCGCGGGCAACGCCACCGCCGCCGAGACCTTCGACCAGTGGATGACCAGCCCCGAGCACCGGGCGAACATCCAGAACTGCGGCTTCACCGGTATCGGCGTGGGCCACGCCTTCGATCCGCGCAGCACCTACGGGCACTACTGGGTCCAGGAGTTCTCCGGGCCGTGATCCCTCACTCCTTCACCGCCCCCGAGGTGAGCCCGGAGACGATCCGGCGCTGGAAGAACAGCACGAACAGCACGATCGGCACGGTGATCACCACGGCGGCCGCGGCGATGGTGCCGGTCGGGTCCTCGAACTGCGAGTCCCCGGTGAAGAACTGCAGCGCCACCGGCACCGTGCGCGAGGCCTCGGTGGAGGTGAGCGAGATGGCGAACAGGAAGTCGTTCCAGCAGAAGATGAACACCAGGATGGCCGTGGTGAACACCCCCGGTGCCGCCAGCGGCGCGATCACCTTCCGGAACGCCTGCCCGGGCGTCGCGCCGTCCACCGCGGCCGCCTCCTCCAGCTGCCACGGGATCTCGCGGAAGAACGCCGAGAGCGTGTAGATCGCCAGGGGCAGCGAGAACGTGATGTACGGCAGGATCAGCCCCGGCCAGGTGTCGAACAGCCCGAGCGCGCGCTCGATCTCGAACAGCGGCGACACCAGCGAGACCTGCGGGAACATCGCGATGAGCAGGGAGGCCCCGACCAGCACCCGCTTGCCGGGGAAGGTCAGCCGGGCGATGGCGTAGGCGGCCATCGCGCCGAGCACCACCGCGACGGCGGTCGCGATCAGCGCGATGCCGATGGAGTTCAGCAGCGCGCGCAGGAACTCCCCGGTCTGGAAGATCGCCGCGTAGTTCTCCAGCGTCCACTCGGCGGGGATGAACCGGCCGTCGCTGAGCCCCGCGGAGGTCTTGAACGACAGCGACACGATCCACAGCACCGGCACCAGCGCGTAGACCACCACGATCGCGTTCAGCGCGGTCCACTTCGCCGTGTCGGCGGGCGTGCGGGTCCGGCGGCTCATCAGCGCCCCCCGTTCTCGTCGGCACCCGGCGCGGCGGCGCCGAACAGCTTCACGAACAGGAACGCGACCAGCGCCACCGCGAGGAAGATCAGCACGGACATGGTGGAGCCGATGCCGAGGTTCAGGCCCTTGATCAGGTTGTTGTAGGCCAGCACCGAGACCGAGGAGGTGTCCTGCGCGCCCTCGGTGAGCACCACGATGTTGTCGAAGACCCGGAAGGCGTCGAGCGTGCGGAACAGCAGCGCGACGAGGATCGCCGGCTTCATCACGGGCAGCATCACCCGGACGAACCGCTGCCAGCGGTTCGCGCCGTCGATCTGCGCGGCCTCCAGGAGGTCCTCGTTGACCAGCGCGAGCCCGGTCATCAGCAGCAGCGCCATGAACGGAGTCGTCTTCCACACCTCGGCGCCGATGATGATCGCCAACGAGGCCGCCCGCTCGGTCAGCGGTGCGGATCCCGGCGTGATCAGCTCGGCGAGGTAGCCGGTGTCCGGGGTCCAGGCGTAGCGCCAGCTGAACGCGGCCACCACGGTGACGATGCCGTACGGGATCAGGCTGACCGTGCGCACCAGGCCGCGGCCGATCAGCGCCCGGTGCATGATCAGCGCCAGCGCCATGCCGAGCACGAACTCGATCACCAGCTGCACAGCGGTGATGAGCACCGTGACACCGAACGCGGTCCACCAGTACTGGTTGCCGAGGACCGTGACGTAGTTGTCGAGGCCGACGAACTCCCGCTGGTCCGGGTACTTCAGGTCGAAGCGCTGGAACGAGAGCCACACCGCGTAGAGCACCGGCCAGCCGGTGACGGCCAGCATGACCAGCGCGGCGGGCGCGCACAGCGCCCAGGCCAGCCTGCGCTCGGCGCGGGCGGTGGTGTCCGGGGCGGACATCACGGCATCACCCCCTGCGAGTCGAGGGCGTTCTGGACCTCGGTGCGCATCCGCTCGGCGGTGCGCGGCGGGTCGATCTGAGAGGCGGGGGACAGCAGCTTCGCCAGCACCGTGGAGACGTTCTGGTACGCGGGGGTGATCGGCCGGATCGCCGGGTCCCGCAGCTCCTCCAGGATCGTCTCCCGCATCGGGTACTCCGCGGCCATCTCCGGCGCGGCGTAGACGGACTCGATGGTCGGCGGCACCCCGTCGTGGATCGCGGAGAACCGCTGGCTGTCCGGGCTGCGCAGGCACAGCGCGGCGTGGTGCGCGGCCTCCGGACGCGGCGAGTAGGCGCTGACGGCGAGGTTGAACCCGCCGATGGTCACCTTGCTGGGCCGCTGCGGGTCGGAGCTCGGGTAGCGCGCCCAGCGCACGTCGCGCGCGATCTCCGGTGCGTCCTCCTGCATCGAGGGGTAGACGAACGGCCAGTTCAGCTGGAAGGCGGCGTCACCCCGCTGGAACTCCAGCCGGATGTCGTCCTCCTGCTGGTTGGACAGGGACGGGCTGGTCAGGCCCGAGTCGGCGAGCGCCTTGAGCTGTTCGAGCGCCCGCACCGCTCCCTCGTCGACCACGGCACGGGTGCCGTCGTCGGAGATCAGCTTGCCGCCCGCCGAGGCGAGCAGGGTGTTGTACTGCACCACGTAGCCCTCGAACTGCGCACCGGGGATGAGGATCGTGGCGGGCTTGCCCTCGGCGTCGAGGCGCTTGGCCTGCTCGATCATCTCGTCCCAGGTGCGCGGGGGCTTGCGCACCACGTCGGAGCGGTACCAGAGCAGCTGCACGTTGGTGTTCTTCGGCGCCCCGTAGAGCTTCCCGCCGTAGCGCGCGGACTCCAGCGGGCCCGCGAGGGTGCCCGCCTCGGCCTGCGCCCGGTCCTCGCCGGTCCACTCCCGGATCCAGCCGGCCCGCGCGAACTCGGCGGTCCAGGTGGTGTCCAACCCCAGCACGTCCATGCCGTCGTCCTGCGCGGCGAGCCTGCGCACCAGCTGCTCGCGCTGGCCGTCGGCGTCGCGCGGCAGCTTGTGGTACACGATGTCGTACCGGCCCCGCGCTCGTTCGTTGCACTTGTCCACGACCGCCTGGAGGTTCTCCTCCGGCGCGTAGTACAGGTTCACCGTGTTGGCGTGCCGCGGTGGTCCGCAGGCCGTGACCGCGGAGGCGGCGAGCACCGCCACCCCCAGCGCCACGGCGCGCCGCACCGCGCTCCCGCGTTCGAGCACCCTCACCGTCGTCGGACCTCCCCAGACGTCCCACCGGTGCGGCAGGGGAGCGCGCCCGCGCCTCATCGCGCGCGGTGCCCGCGCCCCGTCGCACGTCACCGCCGCGCCGGGCTCCGGCGCGGTGAGAGCAACCTAGGCGCAGCGATCATCCCGGGCAAGACCCCCGCTCGGCGGGCCGGGAGGTGTTCAGCCAGTTCAGCGGGGGGAGGCCGTGATCACACCGGAGGCGAAACGTGATCGCGCGGAGGCATCCGGACCCCCGAACGGAGCAAGGGCGTCAGGAGGAGGCCTGGGGGCGCATCGCCAGGTGTGCCAGCAGGTTCCGGCCGTGTTCGGCGTGCCGGGGCTGGGCGAGGACGTCATAGCGGCCCGCGACCAGCTGGCTGGCCGAGGAGAAGTCCCGGCGCCCGCGCATCGCCGCGTACCCGGCGGCCGCGAACCCGATGCCGATCACGATCCCGCCACCGAGCCCGGCCAGCATCGAACTCAGCGCACCCGCCCCCGGCGGGGCCGCGATGCTCATGACCAGACCGATGAGCAGACCGATCCAGGCGCCCGAGGCGGCGCCGCCCGCGAGCACCTTGCCCCAGGTCAGCTTGCCCGTGACGCGCTCGACCAGCATCAGGTCGACGCCGACGATGGTGACCTCGCGAACGGGGAAGTCAGAGCCGGCGAGGTGGTCGACCGCGCGCTGCGCCTCCTCGTACGTTCCGTAGGAGCCGATCGGCCACCCGGTCGGCGGGGTGGGCATGTTGCTCGGTGAACCCGGCGCCGGCCGAGCCGAGCCGGAAAACGGGTAGGACACCGCTGACACCTCCGTGGAGCGCACTGGCCGACTGGGCCCGGTCGAGGCCCGATTCGTCCCCGATCGTCCCTGCCACCAGGCTACCCCGTCACCTCGGCGTGGAGATCGACTCGGGTGGCGGGTCGCAGCGACCACGGGTTCAACGGCACCCGGCCGCCGGTCACCGTCCACGCTCCCCGCCGCGCCGCGCGGCGGTCGGCCCACCAGCCGTAGACCAGCACCGCGGCGATGAACGGCACCACGTCGCCGAGCGCGAAGTCCCCGGCCTGCTCGATGCCCGGCACCCCGGCCAGGCCCCCGACCAGGACGGTGAGCACGTTGTTCAGCACGTGCAGCGCGATCGCCGCTTCCAGCCCGCCGGTGCGCAGCGTCAACCAGCACATCACGGCGGCCATCACCAGCAGCTCGCACCACACCAGCGGGTCGGTGTAGCCGTGGCCGAACAGGAACAGCACCGAGGTGACCGCGATCGCCACCCACGGCGTGCGGAACCACGCGGTCACGGTCTGCAGCAGGAACCCGCGGAAGGCGATCTCCTCGGCTGCGCTCTGGAACGGGATCACCAGCAGCGCCAGCGCCGCGATCCGCGCGTAGTCGGCCCAGCCCGGGAAACCCGGCCCGAAGGAGCGCCCGGTCAGCACGGTGAGCAGCGCGGAGAGCGCGAACGCCGCGCCGAGCACGACCAGCGCGCCGAGCAGGCACTCCGCCAGCCACCGCCAGCGCAGCCGCCCGGTCACCCCGAGCAGCTCGCGCGGGCTGCGCCGCTGCGCCCAGGCGGCGCTCAGCAGCGCGGCCGGCATCAGCGCGACGATCGCGCCGAACGAGACGAACAGCAGTGCGAAGGGGTCCTGCACCAGCGTCTCGACCAGCTCCGGATCCCACCACAGCGAGGCCACCCGCAACTCGGCGAACCCCGCCGGGAACAGCACGAACAGGCTCAGCGCGCTCATCGTCACGGCCAGCAGCACGAGGGTCAGCGCCCCGAACACCAGCAGCGCCACCAGCGGCCGCCACCAGCGGTGCGGCCGCGTCCCGTGCTCCCTGGCGAGCAGGTGGTAGGGGGTGCCGGTGGCCTCCGGCGTCGGTTCGGCCGCGGCCGGGAAGACGTCCACGCCTCGGATCCTAGTGTTCAGCCACCCGCCGCCGGAGTCACCGAGGCGGCACCCGATCGAGCGGAATCGGGGTTCGCCGCACCGGTTCCGGAGGACTCGCGCGCCGGACGCGGGCGGGGGCGCAGCAGGTCCACCGAGGACAGGAGAACCATGTGCGCGTAGGCGGTGGCGATCGTGGCGGGCACCAACCAGCCGACCGCCCCGACCGCGGGCTCCGCGAGCCGCAGCGCCACCGCGAACACCACCGCGGTCACGAGCGCCACCACCGCGCGCCCCACCGGTCGCAGGCCGAGCGACCCGAGCCAGGTCAGCAGCACCGCCACCAGCACCAGCGCCTGCGGCCCGAGGGTGAACCCGGTGTTCGCGACCCACCCCACCAGCGCGGTCGCGGCCACCGCGAGGAGCGCGCCCAGCGACCAGCGGGCCACTCCACTCCCGCGCCCGGCCAGCCGGAACCCGAGCCACAGCCCGGAGCCCGCCACAAGCAGCAGCGCCACCAGCACGCCCGCGTTGATCTCGAACGGGTCGAAGGTGAACGGACGCAGCAGCGACACCGACGAGGGATCCGGCGGCAGCACCGCGATCCGGGAACCGAGCCCGGTGGCGGGCTCGGCGAGCAGGCAGCGCATCGTCGCGTCCGGATCGGCCGGTGCCTCGGCGGGGCAGTTGAGCGTGTACTCCCTCGGATAACCGGCCGAGTCCGTCCCGGCGGGCGCGACGCCGCTGAGCACCACCGCGGTGGCGCCGAGGAGCCCGGCCAGCGCGACCCGGCGCGGCGCCGCCAGCGCCAGCACCACCAGCAGGAGCACCGGCTTGACCACCGTCATCGCCACCCGGCCCAGCAGCCGCAGCACCCCGGCCGTGCCGGGCCGGACCGCCCGGTAGGCCAGGAGCGCCGCGCGGGTCGCCATCGAGGCCAGCCTGGGCTCCCCCAGGTCCTCGACCCGCTGGCGGCCCACGTCGTAGCGCTCGACGTCGCGGATGAGCCGCCGGGGATCCGGCGTCTCCGGCAACCGGGGCTCGCCCGGATCGGCCCCGGGCGAGACGGTGTGGACGAAGGGCAGCTCCTGGGCGACGATCGTCCAGTGCAGCCGCTCGACGACGACGGCCTTCGTCGCGGTCAGCGGGTGCTCGTCGGCGGGATCGGCGAACATCGCCGCGAGCTCGGCGCGGACCCGCTCGGCGTGCCGCTCCCACAGCTCGCCGAGGAACGCCCGCCACTGCTCCGATCCGGCCTGCTCGGCGAGCTCGGCGCGGGTCGGGGTGGTGACGATCGAGCGCAGCCGCCGCGCGATGCCCTCCGGGCCGAGACCACCGCTGTGCCGCAGCAGCCTGGCGGGCACCACGAGCAGCCCGACCAGTGCGGACGCCGCGTCCAGCCGTCCCCACATCCAGTCGTTCGCGCGCCACCGCGCGGACAGGAAGGCACCGAAGTTGCCGAGGTCGCCGCCGCGCACCTTGTCCTCGACGCGCAGCCTGCCGCCGCCGCGCAGCGCGTCGAACGGGAGCGGTGAACTCGCGTCGCTCACCACCCGCAGGAAGTTGATCCGGTCCCCCGGCGAGCGCCCCACGTCCAGCGGGGCGGTGAGCACCACGAGCGCGCGCAGCACGGCGGGTCGGCGCGCGGTGGCCTCGAGCAGCCCGTAGCCGAGCTGCTCGGGCGCGTCGGCGCCGACGCGCGGCCCGGCGGCGGCTGCGAGCCGGTCGGCGATGCGGTGCAGCGCGGTGCGCGCCTCGGCGACCGCGTCCACCCCGCGCGGCGCCGCGTCCGTCCCCGGAGGCGCCGCGGACGCGAGCCCGGCGGCGAAGTCCTCCAGCGCGCCCTGGAAGCGCTCACCCCGTTCGACCTCGGCGAGCACGGTCTCCAGCAGCGGCCGCATCGCCGGGGGCAGCGCGTGCTGCAGGCGTTCGCGGCGCTCCGCGATCCGCAGCACCCAGCCCGCCAGCTCCCCGAGCTCCACGACCGGCTCCAGCCGGGCGCCGTCGACCCAGTACCGGTCGGCGTGGCCCTCCAGCACCTCGGCGAAGGTCCGCAGCCGGTACAGCGCCGACTTGCACGCGCCGATCACCGGCAGCCGCTCCGCGCTCGCCCAGCGGCCCAGGTCCCGCGCCCAGCCCAGGCACTCCTGGACCCCTGCCGCGAGCCCGCGCACGTCGTCGAACACCCGCGCGGGTCGTTCCGCCGCGAGCCGGGCGAGCCCGGTCGCCAGCCGCCGCCCCAGCACCGTGCGGACCTGCGGGGACCAGGCCGCCAGGGGTTCGCCGACCACCGGCGGGAGCAACCGCCCGTCCTCGCTGCCCGCGGGGCGCACCAGCAGCCGCAGCACCGCCTGCGCGTCCAGCTCGGCGCGCACCACGGCGTACTCCGCCTCGACCTTCCCCGCCTGCGCGAGCAGCTCCTCCTCCCGGTCGGCGGACTCCGTCGCCAGCAGCGGGGCGAACACCGAGCGGCGGCGCAGCTCGGTGCGCTGCACGGCGACGTTGTGCTCCTCGAGCGCCCTGATGTCGGCCAACAGCGATTCCTGGGACATGCGGGCGCTCATCGCCGTGGACACCACCGGCAGCGCCAGCTGGCGGCTCAGCGGGTGGCCCTCCTCCCCGGGGACCTCGGGTTCCGGGTTCAGGTACAGCAGCCAGCGCGCGCTGGGACGTTCGGTGGGGACCGCGGCCATCGCCCGCACGGCGGCGGTCACCGGGATGTTGTCCAGCACGCCGCCGTCGATCACCCGGAACGGCCGGGACTCGGGGCTGGTCTCGGAGAACACCCCGAACATGTCCGGCTCGCCGTCCGGCGGCGCACCGGTGCCGGAGTGCACCTGCGCGGGTTCGAAGGCGAACGGGAACGAGGAGGTGGCGCGCGCGGCCTGCGCCATCCGCAGCGCGGTGGCGGGGAACCGCTCCCCGGTGCCGAAGTCCGACAGCGGCTGCCCGGAGCGGCCGCGGTGCCGGAACCGGAACGAGGCGGTGCGCCGCTCCTCGACCAGCGGCCCCGAGCGGCCGTCGAAGTGCCGCTCCAGCACCGGGTCCAGCAGCGTCGCGGTGAGCAGCAGGTCCAGCCGGTCACCGAGGTTGCGGGCGTCCCGGGGCGCCGGGGTGAGCTCGGTGATCAGCCGGGCGAGCTCGGCGCGGAAGTAGTCGTCGCCCTCCAGCAGCGAATCCGGGCGGCGGTGCCAGAACTTGGGCACCGCCCGGCACATCGCCTCCAGGTCGGCGAGGCGCACCCACAGCTCGCGCATGTCCTCGAAGGGCATCCCGTAGACGATCGAGGCGGACAGCAGGGTCGCGTTCAGCCCGCCCGCCGAAGCCCCGGCGAGCACGTCCACGGTCACCGACTCGTAGCCCGCGAGACCGGCCAGCGCCGCCCAGGGGTGCGCGTCGTCCTCCCCCGGGGGCCCGGAATCGGTGGTGGCGCAGCGCAGCAGGTCGATCTCGGCGACCGCACCGCCGATCCACACCGCGAGGCTGGCCCCGCCGCGCATCGCCAGCGCCAGCCGCAGCTCCTGGTCGTTCTCGATCCCGCTCCCGGGGCCCGGCTCGCGCGAGCCCGGACGCTCGTCCGCCCGCTGCCCGTCCTGCCCGGCCCCCGGATCCTGGTCAGCCATGCCGCCGCCCCTCGGTCGACTCGGACGCCGGAATCGGGCCCGGGCACGGCGTCCGCTGCCCCGGCGATCGCTGTTGATCAGAACGTACCCCGCCGCACCGGCCGCGGGATCCTCCACACGGGCGGCGCGACGCGCACCTGCTCCGTTCGAGCGAACCCGGACGCAGCCCGGCGCTCAGCCCTCCTCGGGAGGGGTCCACGGGTCCTGGCGGACCATCCCGGCCGCGCGCCCCTTGTTCGCGATCACCAGCGCCATCTTCCGGGAGGCCTCGTCGATCATCTCCTCGCCGAGCATCGCCGCGCCGCGCCTGCCCCCGGCGTCCGAGGTGCACCACTCGTAGGCGTCCAGCACGTTCTCCGCGTGGTCGTAGTCCGCCTGGCGCGGGGAGAACAGCTCGTTCACCGCGTCCACCTGCCCCGGGTGCAGCACCCACTTGCCGTCGAACCCCAGCGCGGCCGAGCGCCCGCCCGCCCGGCGCAGGCCGTCCACGTCCTTGATCGCCAGGTACGGCCCGTCGACGGCCTGCACGTCGTGCGCCCGCGCCGCCATCAGGATCCGCATCAGCGGGTAGTGGTAGGCGTCGCCCACGTCGTAGCCCGACGGCTGCTCCCCCACGACCATCGAGCGGATGCCGACCGAGGCCATGAAGTCCGCGGGTCCGAACACCAGCGACTCCACCCGGGGCGAGGCCGCCGCGATGGCGTCCACCTCGACCAGCCCGCGGGCGTCCTCGATCTGGGCCTCGATGCCGATCCGGCCGACCTCCAGCCCGGTGGCGCGCTCGACCTGGCTCAGGGTGAGGTCCAGCCAGCGCACGTGGTCGGGCCCGGTGACCTTCGGCAGCACGATCGCGTCCAGGTTCTCCCCGGCGCCCTCCACGACCTCCACCACGTCCCGGTAGGTCCACCGCGAGGTGAGGTCGTTGACCCGCACGGTGCGGACCTTGCCGTCCCAGCCGCCCTCGTTGAGCGCGGCCACCACCCGGCTGCGGGCCTCGTCCTTGGCCAGCGGGGCGACCGCGTCCTCCAGGTCCAGGAAGAAGGAGTCCACCGCCAGCCCGCGGGCCTTGTCGATCATCTTGGCGCTGGAACCGGGCACGGCCAGGCAGCTGCGGCGGGCACGTCGGCGGTCGACCACGGGAACCTCCTCGTCGGGCCCGGCCCCGGCCGGGCGCGGGCACCAGGTATCTACCACGCGGTCGCCGCGCCCGGCTGGCACCGGGTTCGCCGCCGCGCCTGCCCAGCGGGTTCCCGCGGACTAGCCTGATCGCCGTGGCAGCCACAACCCGGGTCTACGCGGCGCGAGTCGCCGGACTCGCCGTGTTCGGTCCCGACGGCGAGTCCATCGGCAAGGTCCGCGACGTGGTCGTCGGGCTGCGCACCGCCGGCCAGGCACCGCGGGTGCTGGGGCTGGTGATGGAGATGGCGGCCCGCAGGCGGATCTTCGTGCCGATGCTGCGCGTGGTGCGCATCGAGCCGAACGCGGTCACCCTCGCCACCGGCTCGGTCAACACGCGGCACTTCCACCAGCGCCCCAACGAGGTGCTGGTGCTCGGGCAGCTGCTCGACGCCAAGGTCACCATCGCCGCCTCCGGCGCCTCGGCGGTGCTGGTGGACGCGGCGCTGGAGCAGACCCGCACCCGGGACTGGCGGTTGAGCAGGCTCGCCGTGCGCGAGCGCACCGGCCGGCTCGGCCGCCGAGGCCCGGTGCAGGTGCTGGAGTGGGACCAGATCACCGGCCTCGCCGCCATCGAGCTCACCAGCCGGCCGCAGGGCGTGGAGCAGCTGCTGACCCTGCTGGACTCGATGCGGGCCGTCGACGTGGCCAGCACCCTGCACGAGCTGCCGCCGAAGCGCCGCCACGAGGTCGCCGAGGCGCTCGACGACGAACGGCTCGCCGACGTGGTCGAGGAGCTTCCGGAGGACGACCAGAAGGACCTGCTCGGTCACCTCGGCGAGGACCGCGCGGTGCGCGTGCTGGAGGCGATGAACCCGGACGACGCGGCCGACCTGCTCGCCGAGCTGCCCGAGGTGGACAAGAACCGGCTGCTGGAGCTCATGGAGCCCGCCGAGTCCGCACCGGTCAAGCGGCTGCTGGCGTACTCCGCCGACACGGCGGGCGGCCTGATGACCCCGGAACCCGTGGTCGTCGGCCCGGACGCCACCATCGCCGAGGCGCTGGCCCTGGTGCGCAACGTGGAGCTGCCGGTCGCGCTGTCGAGCATGGTCTTCGTCTGCCGCCCGCCCTCGGCGACGCCCACCGGGCGCTACCTCGGCTGCGTGCACATCCAGCGGTTGCTGCGCGACCCGCCGTCTACCCTGGTCGCGGGCGCGCTGGACACCAGCCTCGCGAGCCTGCCCGCCACCGCTTCGCTGGCGGAGGTGACCCGCTACTTCGCCGCCTACAACCTGGTGTGCGGCCCGGTGCTCGACGATCAGGAGCACCTCATCGGCGCCGTGACCGTGGACGACGTGCTCGACCACCTGCTGCCGGAGAACTGGCGGGAGGGCGGACTGCCCGACGACCTGCACGCCGCGGGATCCCGGGGCGCGCCGAAAGCGAGCGACGATGCCTGAACTGCTCTCCCGGCAGCGGCTGGACCAGCCCCGGATGCCCCGCCGGTTCACCGTGGAGTTCGACCCGGAGCTGTTCGGCCAGGTCTCCGAGCGGGTGGCCCGCTTCCTCGGTACCGGCAAGTTCCTGTTCTGGATGACGGTGTTCGTCATCTGCTGGATCGGGGCGAACCTGTTCGCGGTGGGCCTGCGCTGGGACCCCTACCCGTTCATCCTGCTCAACCTGGCGTTCTCCACCCAGGCCTCGTACGCGGCACCGCTGATCCTGCTCGCGCAGAACCGGCAGGACGACCGGGACCGGGTCTCGCTGGAGGAGGACCGGGCGCGCGCCGAGCAGACGAAGGCGGACACCGAGTACCTGGCGCGGGAGCTCGCGGCGCTGCGGCTGGCCCTCGGGGAGGTCGCCACCCGCGACTACCTGCGCGGCGAGCTGGACCGGCTGCGCGACGACCTGCCCGGCACCGAGAGCCCCAGCGCCCGGAGGCGCCGCCAGGGCGCCGCCGACCGCGAGGATCGCGGGTGACCGCCGCCGCGGGGCCGGCGCCCCGGGCGCGGTTCGCGCGCGGGCGGTGAGGTTCAGGCCTGCGCGCGCTGCCCGGGTGGGGCGGGGACGCCGCCCGCGGCGAGCTTCTCGCAGGTGCGGGCGAACTCCTCCAGCTCCTGCGGCTCCGTCACCGAGAGGAAGTACCGCGTCACCCCGCCGAGGTGTGTTCCGGCTGCGGTGCGCAACCGATCCTCACCGGCGTCCGTGATCACCGCGAGCACTCCCCTGCCGTCCGAATCGACCCGGACGCGGTGGACCAGACCGATCCGCTCCAGCCGATCGACCAGCCGGGTCACCCCGGATCTGGAGAGCAGCACGGCGTCCGCGAGCTCGGTCATGCGCAGCCTGCGCTCGGGCGCCTCCATCAGCGCGTGCAGCACGTCGTAGGCGGCCAGCGTCAGCCGCTGCTCGGCGATCAGCTCCCCCTCCAGGCAGCGCGTGACGCGGGCGTGCGCGCGCAGGAAGGTGCGATAGGCCAGCAGCTCACCACGAGTGGGTAATCGATCAAGACCCGTCTCGGTCACGATGAGTGATACTACGGAGGGCAGTCACACGAATGCGAAGCGCCCCCGCATTTCACGATGTGAGCACGTCGGGGCCGGTGCCTGGAATAATCCAGCGCACAGCCCCACCGGACCCGCCGCGACGCCCCCTCCGGGGCCCCGGAACCGGCCGACGAGCCGTCACGCGCTGCGCACCTCGCCCGCGTTCGCCGGGCTACCGGCCCGTAACATCGGGGGCCGGTCCGTAGCATCAGGGGCAAGCACAGCCGCAGGAAGGGTCGGTGTCACCGCAACCGTGACCAGCACGCACTCCTCTCCCACCGAAGAGGCCGTCCGCCAGGCCCTGACCAAGGTCGACGACCCGGAGATCCACAAGCCGATCACGGAGCTCGGCATGGTCAAGTCCGTCACCGCGGGCGAGGACGGCCAGGTGGCCGTGGCCGTGTACCTCACCGTCCAGGGCTGCCCGATGCGCGAGACGATCACGCAGCGGGTCGAGGCCGCGGTGCGCGAGGTCGAGGGCGTGCGCGGGGTGACCGTCGAGCTCGACGTGATGAGCGACGAGCAGCGCTCCGAACTCCGCAAGAAGCTGCGCGGCAGCTCCGAGGAACCCCGCATCCCGTTCGCCGAGCCGGGTTCGATGACCCGGGTGTACTGCGTCGCCTCCGGCAAGGGCGGGGTGGGCAAGTCGAGCGTCACCGTGAACCTCGCCGCGGCGATGGCCCAGCGCGGCCTGTCGGTGGGCGTGGTCGACGCCGACATCTACGGCCACTCCGTCCCCCGGATGCTCGGCTCCGGCGGCAAGCCCACCCAGGTGGAAAAGATGATCATGCCGCCGCAGGCGCACGGCGTGAAGGTCATCTCCATCGGCATGTTCACCCCGGGCAACACGCCCGTCGTGTGGCGCGGCCCCATGCTGCACCGCGCGCTGCAGCAGTTCCTCTCCGACGTGTTCTGGGGCGATCTGGACGTGCTGCTGCTGGACCTGCCGCCCGGCACCGGCGACATCGCGCTGTCCACCGCCCAGCTCATCCCGAACGCCGAGATCCTGGTGGTGACCACCCCGCAGCAGGCGGCCGCCGAGGTCGCCGAGCGCGCGGGCGCCATCGCGATGCAGACCCGGCAGCGGCTGGCGGGCGTCGTCGAGAACATGTCCTGGATGGAGCTGCCCGACGGGCAGCGCGTGGAGGTCTTCGGCAGCGGTGGCGGGCAGATCGTCGCCGACTCGCTGAGCCGCGCGGTGGGCTCCGAGGTCCCGCTGCTGGGTCAGGTGCCGCTGGACACCCGGCTGCGCGAGGCGGGCGACAGCGGGACCCCGCTGGTCCTGGAGGCCCCCGATTCCCCGGCGGCCCAGGTGCTCAGCGACGTCGCCAAGCGCCTCTCCACCCGCGCCCGCGGCCTGGCGGGCCAGCTCCTGTCCGTGTCTCCCGCCTGATCTCGACGGAGCAGGTGAACGGCCCGTTCGCCCGGTGCGGCGGGCCGTTCGCCCCGGCGGGTGCGGTGCTCCCTCAGGCCTCCGCCGAGCGGGCGGCGGCGAGCAGGCCGCCGTCGACCGGCAGCGCGACCGGGACCAGCGCCTCATCGGCGCGGATCGCCCTGATCAGCTCGCGCAGGGCCTGGGCGCGCGGCTCCTGGCTGCGGGCCGGGTCGGCCGGCCCGGCGAACACGATGGCCCCGCCCGGCCGCAGCAGCGGCGCGCCGAGTTCCAGGAACGTCGCGTACCTGGTGGGCATCGCATCGACGAAGACCAGGTCGTAGGCGCCCTCGGTGAGCTTCGGCAGCACCCGTTCGGCCAGCCCGGCGATGAACCGGGTGCGACCGCGCGGCACGCCCTCCGCCGCCAGCGCCTGCCGAGCGACGTGCTGCGCGGCGGCGTCGACGTCGATCGAGGTCAGAACGCCCTTCGGGGCCATCCCGCTGAGCAGCCAGCTCGCGGAGGCGCCCGTGCCTGATCCCACCTCCACCACCGCCGTGGCGCGCAGCGCCGTCGTCAGGAAGCGCAGCGCGGCGCCTGCGGACGAGTCGATGGTGTCCTCGGCGGGCTCCGCGGAAGGCCCGATGGATCCGCGGGCGTCGCCGAGCACGTTGCCCGGCCGGTCCTGCGGACCGGTGCTGATCGACGTCTCGGGTATCACGACGGTCAAGATTATCTTCGCCGGGCCGTTCGGTTGCCCGGTTTCAGAAGATCGTTAGGCGCCTGTTTCCGCGGGTTGGGCCGATCAGGTGAACGTCAGGTTCTCAGCTTGCTCTCAGCGCTCTATCATCCGCGGCTCACGTGCGCACGCGAGAGTGGGAGCAGTCGGGGGCGGATCACCGCCCCCAGCGACCAGCATCGCGGACCGCGCCCGCGCGGCCGGTGCGGGCGCGACCGGGAACAAACCCGTACCCGCGTTCGTTCCCCCGATGCAACCGCCGCAGGAGGTGGCTTCTCGTCCGATGCCCACACAGTCGATGAGTCCGGCCCCGGCCGACCAGCACACCGCGCCCACCGCACCCGTCTCGGAAGCGGCGTGGACGCCGCCTTCCTGGGACGAAGTCGTCCGGGAGCACGCCGACCGGGTCTACCGGCTGGCGTACCGCCTCACCGGCAACCAGCACGACGCCGAGGACCTCACGCAGGAGACCTTCATCCGGGTCTTCCGCTCGCTGGCGTCCTACAAGCCGGGAACCTTCGAGGGCTGGCTGCACCGGATCACCACCAACCTGTTCCTCGACATGGCTCGGCGCCGCTCCCGGCTGCGCATGGAGGGCCTGCCCGAGGACACCGACCGGCTGCCGAGCACGGGCCCCAGCCCGGAGCAGGTGTTCTCCGACACCCACCTGGACCCGGACCTGCAGGCCGCGCTCGACGAGGTGCCGCCGGAGTTCCGCGTCGCGGTCGTGCTCTGCGACGTGGAAGGTCATTCGTACGAGGAGATCGGAGCCACCCTCGGGGTGAAGCTCGGTACTGTGCGCAGCAGGATCCACCGCGGCAGGCAGATGTTGAAGGCCACGTTGGAAGCTCGGCGGCAGCAGGCTCGGGAGGACTCGGCATGACGGCTCGGCGAGGGTGGGGGCTGTCCGAACAGCACCTCGCACTGGACGCGCTCGTGGCATTCGTGGACGGCGAGCTCAGCGCCAACGCCCACGACCGCGCTGCCGCCCACCTCGCCAGGTGCTCGTCCTGCGCGGCGGACGCCGCGGCCCAGCGGCAGGCGCGGACGGCGGTCCGCTCGGCAGCGGTCCCCTCGATCTCCGCGGGGCTGTTGCAGGCCCTGCAATCCATCCCCTCCAGCGCCGAACTGCCCGCGCAGCCCGACGGGCTGGCGTTGACCGAGGACGGGCAGCTCGTCGCCATCAACCCCGGAGCGCGGTCCGGCCGCTTCGGCTCGGGCGCCACGATCGGATCCAGCACCCCGCTCGGCGGTGGCCGGCAGCTCGGCGATGCTTCCGGTCCTCCGGAGACGCGCCCAGCCCGCGGCAGGCGGACCGGCGCGGGCGTGGTCTTCTCCGGCCTGATGCTCGGCGCGCTGGCGCTGGTCTCCATCCCCGACGAGCACCTCCCGCCGACCGACGCGGGCCCGCTGCCGCAACCCGGCGAGGCCTACGACTCGGCCCTCGTCCCGGCGTCCGCCCGGATGAACCCGCCGGTCCCCGCGGCACCGGCCCCGGCGGCTCCTGCCCCCGCCACCAGCGCGGAGCTCCCGGCACCCCCACCCGGCGCGCCGCTCATCTCCGCCTCCGTGCACCCCTGACCGCGCGCGTACGCGGACTTCACCTCCCCCCGGGCAGGATGGCTCGGGGGACACCGCGCACCGGTACCGGTGCGCGGGAGACCACCCGCATGTGATCCACTCACGTGCCGATGTGTCGACGACTTCGCAGGTCCGGGGAGCGATGAGCGAGCAGCCGAGGAAACCCGCGCAGGAAGCCGATCCGGTGCGGCCCGAGGCCGCCGACTCGACCCCGCAGCGGCTCGACCCCCGGCCCCCGCACCGACCCGAGGTGGACCCCGAGCAGGAGGCCGCGTTCGGCAGGCCCGACGGGGTGGACGGCAGCTTCGACCCCGACGCCGCCGGGACGCCGACTCCCGGCGTGGCGCAGGGACCGCCGCCCTCGGATGCCCTGGCGAGGGCGTTCGGCCGCCCCCGGGACGCGGCGGAGTCCCTCCAGCGCGAGCCCGGCGAAACCGCCCCGGACCCCGCGGGCGACCGGCCCGCGACCTTCTGGAGCGACCGCGGCGACCGCGATCCGTGGCGCAACCCCTCCGCCAGTTCCGTGATCGGCCCGCCCGCGCTGGCCGAGGACCAGCCGGAACCGACCGCCGAGCCCGGTCCCGGGCCGCTGCTGAGCGCCCGCGAGGTCCTGTTCGGCCGCCGGGTGCGCCCGCGCTCGCTGGCCGCGCTCGCGGGCGTCGCCGTGCTGCTCGCCGGCATCGGCGGGTTCGTCGGCCGCATCACCGCCGAGGAGGGAAATCCGCTCACCAATCCGGACGTGACCTTGGCCGAGGTCGAGCCGGGCGTGGACCGCCCGAGCGGCGGGGTCGCCGGGGTGGCCCGCCGCATCGTGCCCGCCGTGGTCTCCGTGGAGGTCCACGTGGGCGCGCAGGGCGGCAGCGGTTCCGGCGTGGTGATCGACGGCGAGGGTTACGTCGTCACGAACAACCACGTGGTCTCCATGGCCGCCGACACCCCGGGCGCCACGGTGTCCGCGGTGTTCAGCGACGGCACCCGCGTGCCCGCCCGCATCGTGGGCCGGGACGTGAAGACCGATCTCGCCGTGATCAAGGTCGAGGTCGCGAATCCGACCGTGGCCCAGCTGGGCCGCTCCGCCGACCTGGCCGTGGGCGACCAGGTCATCGCCGTGGGTTCTCCGCTGGGGCTGGCCAGCACGGTCACCACCGGCATCGTCAGCTCCGTGCACCGGCCGGTCCGGCTCGCGGGCGAGGGGACCGACACCAACGCGGTGGTCGACGCGATCCAGACCGACGCGGCGATCAATCCCGGCAACTCCGGCGGTGCGCTGGTCGACGGCAACGGCGCGGTGATCGGCATCAACAGCGGCATCCGGACCATCGGCTCGGGTGGCGAGGGCGGTTCGATCGGTTTGGGGTTCGCGATCCCGATCGACGACGTGCGACGCATCTCGCAGGAGCTGATCCGCACGGGCCGGGCCGCGCACGCCGACCTCGGCGTGAACGCCAAGTCGGTCAACGACGGCACCACCGACGGCGCCCAGGTGCTCAACGTGCGCGACGAGGGCTCGGCCGCGGCGGCGGGGCTCGCCGAGGGCGACGTGATCATCCGGGTGGCGGACCGGAAGGTCAGCACCGCCGACGAGCTCGTGGTCGCCGTCGACCGGCACCCGGTGGGCGCGACGATCCCGGTCACGGTGGTGCGGCAGGGGCGGGAGCTGGTGCTGGACGTGACCCTGCGCTGAAGGTGGGAAAAGCGGTGTTCCCGCGAACTCCCCCGGGGTGGGTAGGCTGGCGGGCGCGCCACGCCAGGCACGGAACGGAAGGTGACCCGAGGTGTTCGACAGCATCGGCTGGGGTGAGATCCTGGTCCTCATCGTCGTCGGTCTGTTCGTGCTGGGCCCGGATCGGCTTCCCGAGGGCGCGGCCTGGCTGGGACGCACGATCCGCCAGGTCAAGCAGTACGCCACCGGTGCGCGCGAGCACCTGCGCTCCGAACTGGGCCCCGAGTTCGACGAGCTGCGCAAGCCGCTGGAGGACCTGCGCGGGATCCGCGACTTCAACCCGCGGAGCGCGGTCACCAAGCACCTGCTGGACGGGGAGAACCCGCTGAACCCGCCGCTGAACAACAGCGGCAGCACTCCGCCGCCCCCGCCGAAGCCCCAGGCCTCTCCGCCGCTGAGCCCCGGCGAGCGCCCCCCTTACGACTCGGACGCCACCTGAGCAGCGGGCTCCCGAGCCGCTGACCGCGCGCCCCGGGCGACCACCACCCCGGCGAGCAGCAGCCAGCACCCGAGCACCGAGCTCATCCCGGCCCAGCCCCAGGCCGCGTAGGCCACGCCGCCGAGCACCCCGCCGACGCTGCTGCCGCCGTAGTAGGCCAGCTGGTACATCGCCGAGGCCTGCCCCCGCGCCGAGGGCGAGGCGAGCAGCCCCACCCAGCCGCTGGCCACCGAGTGCGCCGCGAAGAAGCCACCGGTGAACACGACCAAACCGAGCAGGATCACCACCAGGTTCCCCGCCAGCATCAGCAGCAGCCCGAGCAGCGCGGTGCCCAGCCCGGACAGCAGCACCGGCCGACGCCCCCACCGGTCCGCGAACCGGCCCGCCAACGCCGAGGTCACGGTGCCCGCCGCGTAGGCGAGGAAGGCCAGCGCCGCCAACGCGGGCGGCACCGACAGCGGCGGTGCCACGAGCCGGAACCCGAGGACGTTGTAGACCGCCACGAACGCGCCCATGCCGAGCGCGGCCACCAGGAACGGCGCGCGCAAGCCCGGATCGGTCGCGGCGGCCCGCACCCCCACCAGCAGCGGTGTGATCCGCGGTGCCTGCCGCCGCTGGTGGCGCTCCCGGGGCAGCAGCAGGACGAACGCGATGGTGCAGATCCCGGCGAGCACCGCGACCGCGCCGACGCCCCCGGCCCAGCCCGCGAAGTCCCCGACGACGCCGCCGAGCAGTCGCCCGGACATCCCGCCGAGGGTGGTGCCCGCCACGTAGAGGCCCATCGTGGCGCCGAGGTCGCGGCCGCCGGTCTCGTCGGCCAGGTACGCGGCGGCGACCGCCGCGAGGCCGGCGACGGCGGCCCCCTGCACCAGGCGCAGCCCCACCATCAGCGGGAAGTCGCCGACGAACGGCAGCAGCAGCCCGATCAGCTCGGCCAGCAGCAGCGAGCAGACCATCACCCGGCGCCTGCCGACCACCTCGGAGAGCGTGCCCAGCGGGATCGCCGCCACCGCGAGGCCGAGCGTGCCCGCCGAGACGAGCAGCGCGACCGTCCCCGGTTCGAGCCCGAAGGCATCGGCGAACTGCGGCAGCACCGGTTGCGGCGCGTACAGCAGCGCGAACAGCGCGAGCGCCCCGGCCAGCAGGGCGAGGCGGATGCGGCGGATCCGGGTGGCGTCAGGCACGAGTCGGACCGTAAGAGCCGCTAACTAATGCGTCCAATGCGCGCCGGGACCACAATTCATGCCGTGATGGATGATTCCCGCCAGCCTCCCGACGCCGCCCAGCTCAGCGCGCTGCTCGCCCCGACCCTGGACCTGCTGCGCGCGGTGGCCGCAGAGGGGCATCTCACACGCGCCGCCGACCGGCTCGGCATCCCGCAACCCACCGTGAGCCGCACCCTCGCCCGGTTGTCGGCCCGGCTCGGCACCGAGATCACCGCCCGGGACGGGCGCGGCGTCCGGCTGACCCGCGCAGGGGCGCAGCTGGCGGCGGCGGCCGAGGAGTCCTTCCGGGTGCTCACCGATCGCTGTCGCGAACTCGTCGAGGAGCTGGACCCGGACCGGGGGCGGGTCGCGCTCGGGTTCCAGCACACGATGGGCACCGCGCTGGTCCCCGGTCTGATCCGCGCGTTCCGCGCCGCGCACCCCGGGGTGCGGTTCCGGCTGGCGCAGGGCGCGCGGGACGACCTGCTCGCCGACGCTCGCGCGGGCTCGCTCGACCTGTGCCTGGTGTCCCCGCCACCTGCCGGGGCGGAGTGGGAGTCGGGGGCGGTGACGCGAGACGAGCTGGTCGCGGTCGTGCCGCCCGGGCACCGGCTCGCCGACCGGCCCGAGGTGGAGCTGGCCGACCTGGCCGGGGAGGACTTCGCCCTGCTGAGCCCGGGCTACGGGCTGCGGCGCATCGTCACCGAGCTCGCCGAGGTCGCCGGGGTGTCGCTGCGCTCCTCCTGGGAGGGGCAGGACGTGGACACGGTTCGCGGCCTGGTCGCGGCGGGGCTAGGCGTCACCGTGCTGCCCCGCGCGCTCGGCGGCGCGGCAGCCGGCACCGTGGAGCTCTCGCTCTCCCCGGCGGCGCACCGCACCGTGAGCATCGCCTGGCCCGCCGGCCGCACCCCGCCGCCCGCCGTGCGCGCCTTCCGCGACCACGCGATCTCCGGACGGCGGTGATCCCGCGGGGAACGAGTCCACCGCGGGATCATCCGGGAGCGCGACGCGCTCAGTTCGACAGCGACGCCGCCAGCTCGACGAGCGTCCGGGCCGCGAAGCCGGTGGCCCCGGCCACGACCTCGTCGTAGTTCTTGTCCGCACGGCCCGGACCGGCGATGTCCAGGTGCGCCCACGGGATCTCACCGACGAACTCGCGCAGGAACAGCGCGGCCGTGATCCCGCCGGGCCCCTGCGGCGCCTGGCGCACGTCGGCGAGTTCACCGCGCACGTCGGCCGCGTGGTCCTCCAGCAGCGGCATCGGCCACCACTTCTCACCCACCCGCTCGCCGGCCTCGCGGACCGCGCGGCCGAGCTCCTCGTCGGTGCTGAACAGCCCGCCGGTGCGCAGCCCCAGCGCGACCTTCATCGCCCCGGTCAGCGTGGCCACGTCGACGAGGTAGTCCGGGGAGAGGCGGCGCACCGCGTAGGCCAGCGCGTCCGCGAGCACCATCCGGCCCTCGGCATCGGTGTTGCCGACCTCGGTCGTCGTCCCGCCGTAGTGGCGCACCACGTCGCCGGGCCGGTAGCTGCTGCCGGAGACGTGGTTCTCCGCCGCGGGCACCAGTGCCGTGACCCGCACCGGCAGCCGCAGCCGGGCGATGGACAGCAGTGCGCTGAGCACCGCCCCGCCGCCGGCCATGTCGGTGCGCATCAAGTGCATCCCGTCCGCGGGCTTGATCGAGATGCCGCCGGTGTCGAAGGTGATGCCCTTGCCCACCAGCACCAGGTGCGGCCCGGTCTTCTTGCCCTCGGGACGCCAGGTCAGCTCCAGCAACCGGGGCGGGCTCGCCGAACCGCCGCCGACCGCGAGCATCCCGCCGAACCCCTTGTCCGCGAGCCACTTCTCGTCCCGGACCACCGACGTCACCCCGGGCAGCGGGCGGGCGAGCTCGGTGCCCGCGGCGGCCAGCCACACCGGGTTCTTCACGTTCGAGGGCGCGTTGGCCAGGTCCCGCGCCAGCGAGGTCGCGGCGGCCCACTCCTCGGCCCGCGCCACGGCCACGCGCAGCGGATCCGCGTCCGCGCCCTTCGGGGTCACCAGTAATGCCTTGCGCATCCGCGGTGCCACCGGTTCGACCGACACCCGGAACCGGTAGTCGCCCAGCGACAACCCGAGCGTCAGCTCCGAGACCAGCTCGGCGTCGGCGCCGTCGGGCAGCCGGACCTGCACGTACTCCGCGTCCGCCCCGTCGCCGAGGTCCGCGGGGTCGGCGTCGTCCTCCGCGATGCCCTCGCCGAGCTTGGCGCGGGCCGCCCGCGCGATCGCCGCGCCGACCGAGCGCCACCCGCCCGGCGCACCGGACCCGGCGCCCACGACCCAGCCGAACCGCCCGTCGGACAGCGGCACCGTGCGCACCTCGCCCACGGACGACGTGGCGCCCAGCGACACGAGCAACGAGGGATCCACTCCCCACGGTTCGGCGGCCGCGGCGAGATCGGGCCCGTCGGCCCCGTCGAACACCGGCACCGCCGTCGGCACGCCGTCCCGCCACCGCGAGACCACGTCCACTTCGACCAGCGCTGTCGGGATCACCGGCAGCGCTGCCTGCTCCGGGGATCGCGACGAACCGAACACCGAGGAATCGGACACGGATTGAAATCCTTCCCGCACTTGAAGACAGGGCTGACTCGGGCCACTCCACGAACGCCGGCTCCGGCAATCGCGGCGCGAATGCCGGAGCCGGTGACGACCGGATGCACGCCGATCGCTTGCGCAGCGGCCTCAGCCGGTGGCAGATTCCAAGGCGTCGCCCAGGTTCTTGGCCTCCTCCACCGACATCTCGACGACGAGCCGCCCACCGCCCTCAAGGGGGACGCGCATCACGATTCCGCGACCCTCCTTCGTCACCTCGAGGGGACCGTCACCGGTCCGGGGCTTCATGGCCGCCATAGCGTGCTCCCTCCGTGAACTCTTCCCACCCGCTGATCGCCCACAATCAGACGGGTCCAGCACCATTCTCCCCCATCCGGACGCAGCCGCGAAACCGAACCGATCAACTCGTGTCGCTCGTGCGCTGGTCGAATGCCGAGCCGGGGTGGCAGACTCGGCCGACGTGCGGGCTTGTTCGGGGATTTTCGGCGCTGAGCGCGATCACTCGTGCGGGCGTCGTGCCGCCGCCGCGGGACGTCCGCTCCACCGTCCCTTCAGGACCTCCCCCGCGATGCGCACCGTCACCGCTCCGGCACCCCTCGTGCGCGTCCACTGTGGATGCGCTGGTCGGAGGGGTCGTGGCCCGCGCACCTCAGGCGACGAAAGGACGAGATGTGTCCGAAGTACTGCTGACCCGGGACACCGGTGGCGTGCGGCTGCTCACGCTGAACCGGCCGGAGTCGTTCAACGCGCTCAACGTCGAGCTCAAGCTCGCGCTGCTCGCCGCGCTGCGGGAAGCGGCGGCGGACGACGCGGTGCGCGCGGTGGTGCTCGCGGGAGCCGGGCGGTCGTTCTGCGTCGGGCAGGACCTCAAGGAGCACATCGCGCTGCTGGACAACGGTGATCCCAGTCCACTGCGGACGGTGGAGGAGCACTACAACCCGCTGATCCGCGCGGTGGCCACCATGCCGAAGCCGATCATCGCGGCGGTCAACGGCAGCGCGGCCGGGGCGGGCGCCTCGCTCGCGTTCGCCTGCGACCTGCGGGTTTCGGCCGCCGACTCCAAGTTCCTGATGGCCTTCGCCAACGTGGCGCTGTCCACCGACTCCGGCGCCTCCTGGACGCTGCCGCGACTGGTCGGCTACGGGCGCGCGATGGAGCTGCTGCTGCTGGCCGAGCCGGTCGCCGCCGAGGAGGCGCTGCGGATCGGCATGGTCAACCGCGTGGTGGACGCGGGCGGGGCCGCCGAAGCGGCGGTGGAACTCGCCGGCCGGATGGCCACCGGGCCGACCAGCGCCTACGCGCGGATCAAGGAGACGATGCGCGCCGCCGCCGCGGAGGGCCTGGACGAGGCCCTCGACGTGGAGGCGGGCGCGCAGATCGAAGCGGGTCAGACCCACGACCACCGGGAGGCGGTCGCGGCGTTCCTGGAGAAGCGGTCGGCGAACTTCACCGGCCGCTGACCCCGCACGTCCCGGGCCGCCCGCCACCGGTGGGCGGCCCGGTGTCACGCCGGGGCGCGGTGCTGCGGGCAGAACTCGGCGAAGCGCTCCAGCGAGCGCCGCAGGCCCCACGCGAAGCCGGGGCGCAGCACCGGCCACAGCGGGCCGGTGCCGGTGGGCATCGACAGGTCCTCCCACCACACGAAGACCGACTCGTCGGAGTCGCCTCGCGCGATCACCCGGAACCCGCCCTCGCCGGAGATCAGCGAGCCGGTGTGGCGCACCCGGCAGCACATCGGCGGGCGCATCTCCACGATCTCCATCGTGTCCAGGAAGCCGACACCGCCGATCCCGGTGAACGCGGCGAGCTCGCTGCCGGGACCACCGTCGCCGCGGACCACGTGCACCTGGGTGCCGAGCATCCACTCGCCCTGCCGCCGCCAGTCCGTCGCCGCCGCCCACACCTGCTCCGGCGCGGCGCGCACCGGCACCTCCAGCTCCAGTTGCGCGTTGCCCACCCGACTCACTCCTCCTGGTCCACCTCACGGGCGCGCCGCAGCTGCTCGCCCGCGATGTCGAGCTGCCGGTGCAGCACCGCGACCTGGCCGCGCAGGTCGTCGACCTCGTTGGCCAGCCGCTCCAGCGCCCAGTCCACCTCGGTGGCCTTGTACCCGCGCAGGACCTGTTGAAACCGCAGCGCCCGCACGTCGGCGCCCTCCACGTCCACGGCGGGGAGCCGGGTGGGGGTCGCGCCCGGCGGCAGCGCCTCCAGCTGCTCCCCCCGGCCGAAGACGAGGGCGGCGAGGAGGTAGATCACCGCGGCGACCACGAGCACGACGAACAGGTAGATCAGCGCACTAGCCACGCTCCGATCGTGGCACGGACGAGCGGCGGTGCTCGCTCAGGTCCCGGTCGGCGCCTGGGCGGGGATTATCTTCCCCTCCAGCACGCCCTCGATGGCGGAGGTGAACTCCCTCCAGGCGCGGCGCTCCGAGCGCAGCGCATCCACGCCGGCCGAGGTCAGGCGGTAGGTGCGGCGCTGCCTGCCGCCGACGGTGCTCCAGGCGCTGCTGACGAACTCCGCGCGCTCCAGGCGGCGCAGCGCCGGGTAGACGGTCCCGGTCGGCAGGTCCAGCGCACCCCCGCTGCGCTGCTGCAACGCCTCGATGATCGCGTAGCCGTGCAGCTGTCTGCCGTCGAGCGTGGCAAGCAGCAGAGCGTCGAGGTGGCCACGGAGCGCATCAGCCTTCACAGGTAGCGACTCTACGGTCATTCGCATCCACTGTCACCGTCGCGACGCAAGGGGCCGATGGTCCTTTCCTGGTCGCAAGTTCGGTGAGTTCGATCACTCACCCGCTCGGCGGGCGGCTGCCGCCGCGCGGGGCTGCGGCGATCGGCCGACCGGCCGACCGGCAGCATCGCGTTTCGTGACCGCTTTCCCGGCGTATGGCCCCGATCGTGGGTCGTTGCTGGACCGAACGAGTGGATCGATTCACAAGGGACTCATCGTCCCTCCCGGCGGCAGCACACTGCGGATCATCAGGCGCGCCCGAGGAGAGCGCGCCGACGAGGAGGCGCGGAGGTCGGCGTGCACGACGACAGCGAACGGCAGGCTCCCGGTCCGGTCGACGAGCGGGACGTCGTCCTGCCCGCTCCCCGGAGCCGCGCTGATGCGGAGGCCACGCTCCGCGTCATCGACCCCGATCACGACACCCGGCCCGCCCGCGACACCGCGGCCTCCCGGTGCGGTTCCTCCCGGAACGGCCTGGACGACCTGCGGGTGCGGATCGCGGCCCTGGTCGAGGCGGTGCACGACCTGCCCGCCACCGGCCTGGAGCTGGACGAGGCCCAGTGGCGCGTCGACGAGCTCGCCCAGGAGATCAACCGCCCCTACCCGAGCCCGCCCCGGGTGCGCTCGCGCTGGCTGAGGCTGGCCCCGCTGCTGCGCGAGCTGGACGCCGCGCTGCCCGTCACCGCGACCGGCGAGATGATCGACGACGCCTTCTGATCAGGCCAGCGCGCGCAGCACCTGGTCGGGCGGCCGGGTCCCGGCGATGCTGGCCACCACGTCCACCACCCGGCGGGTGGCGGCGACCTGGTGCGCGCGGAACACGCGGGCCCCGCTCCAGGCCGCGACGGCCGTGGCCGCCAAGGTGCCCTCCAGGCGCTCGGACACCCCCGCGCCGAGGGTCTCGCCGATGAAGTCCTTGTTCGACAGCGCCATCAGCACCGGCCAGCCGGTCGCGACCAGCTCCCCCACCCGGCGAACCAGCTCCAGCCCGTGCCAGGTGTTCTTGCCGAAGTCGTGCGTGGGGTCGATCAGCACCCCGGCCCGCGGCACGCCGAGCCGGACCGCCAGCTCGGCGCGCTCCACCACCTCCGCCGCCACCTGCGCCACCACGTCCGGGTAGCGCACCCGGTACGGGTCGGTGCGCGGCGGCAGACCACCGGTGTGCGAGCACACCACGCCCACGCCGAACTCGGCGGCGACCCGCGCCACCTCCGGATCCGCTCCGGCCCAGGTGTCGTTGAGCAGGTCCGCGCCCGCCTCGCACACCCGGCGGGCAACGGTGCCCCGCCAGGTGTCGACGCTGAGCACCAGGTCCGGGTGCCGCTCGCGCACCGCCGCCACGAACGGCACCACCCGGCGCGACTCCTCGTCGGCGTCCACCCGCTCGCCCTGCGCCCCGGCCCGGACCCCGCCGATGTCCACGATGTCGGCGCCCTCCTCCACCGCGGCGTCCACCGCCGCCAGCGCGGCCTCGGCGGCGAAGGTGGCCCCCCGGTCGAAGAAGGAGTCGCGGGTGCGGTTGACGATGGCCATGACCAGCGGTCGATCCCCGGCCACGTCCTTGTCCCCGAACCGCAGCGCGGGCATCGACGTCATGGCCTCGATCCTGGCACGTCCGCCCGCCGTTGCGGTCCGCCTCGGTGCGTGACCTCCGTCAGCCCGCCGCGCACGCGTCCAGGGCGGCGTCCACGTCGGTGACGACGGTGAGCGCGTCCAGCGAGCGCTGCGAGGCGAAGCCCGACTCCACGAGTCCGCGCACCCACTCCAGCAGGCCCGCGAAGTGCCCGTTGGGATCGAGGACCACCACCGGCTTCTCGTGCATCCCGATGTAGCGGGAGGTCCACACCTCGAACAGCTCCTCGCAGGTGCCGATCCCGCCGGGCAGCGTGAGGAACGCCGAGGCGTGCGCGTCCATCAGCCCCTTGCGCTCCCGCATGGTGTCGACGACGAGGAGCTCGTCGGCGTCGTCGTCGGCCACCTCGCGGTCCACCAGGGCGCGCGGGATCACTCCGACGGTCCGCCCACCACCGGCCCGGGTGGCCCGGGCGACCTCGCCCATCATCGAGACCCGGCCGCCCCCGGAGACCAGGGTCCAGCCGCGCTTGGCGATGGCCGTGCCGACCTCGGCGGCCAGGTCCAGGTGGTGCTGGTCCACCGGCCCCGACGCGCAGTAGACGCACACCGCGATCCCGGCGGCCTGCTCCTCGTTCAATGCGTCTCCTCCCATGCCTGGTACGCCTCCTCAACGACGCGCACGGCGTCCTCGACATCATCGGTCAGGTGCAGCAGCGCCAGGTCCTTCTCGCCGACCTTGCCGGACGCCAGCATGGTGTCCCGGACCCAGTCGTAGAGCCCCTGCCAGTAGGAGCGGCCGAACAGCACGACGGGGAACTTCGTGACCTTCTTCGTCTGCACCAGCGTGAGCGCCTCGAAGAGCTCGTCCATCGTGCCGAAGCCGCCCGGCAGGCAGATGAAGCCCTGGGCGTACTTGATGAACATGGTCTTCCTGGCGAAGAAGTAGCGGAAGTTCACCCCGAGGTCGACCCACGGGTTGAGACCCTGCTCGAAGGGGAGCTCGATGCCGAGCCCGACCGACAGCCCGCCCGCCTCGGACGCGCCCCGGTTCACCGCCTCCATCGTGCCAGGCCCGCCACCGGTGATGACGGCGCAGCCGATCCCGGCCATGGCCGCGCCGAGCCGCACCCCGATCTCGTACTCGGGGTGCTCGCGCGGGGTGCGGGCCGAGCCGAAGATCGTCACCGCCCTGGGGACCTCGGCGAGCGCGCCGAAGCCCTCCACGAACTCGGACTGGATCCGCAGGACCCGCCACGGGTCGGTGTGCACCCAGTCGGTCGGGCCCCGGGAGTCCAGCAGCCGCTGGTCGGTGGTGGTCGGTTCGTTCAGCCGGGAACGGCGCAGCACGACCGGTCCGCGCCGCTTCTCCTGCGGGCGCTCCGCGCCGTCGGGTGATCCCTCGATGGTCATGGGACGAGGGTAAGCACGCCCGGGAGAACGCCGGGTTCCCCGCCGGTGACGAGCTGGTGCGTGTCGGCGACGACCCGGTTGACCTGCACCGGAGGAGATGAGTCCTGGCTCGGCCGGGCGTACCGTGAGCGGTACGACGACCCGGCTCGAGCCGCTGGTCGGTGCGGCCGGGGATCCAGTTTGGGGGTCGCCATGCTCATCGAGGTGCTCGTCATCATCGCGGCCGTCTGCGCGGTGCTCGTCGGCTCCGCCGCGAAGGTCATCACCCAGTACGAGCGCGGAGTGGTGTTCCGCTTCGGCCGCCTGCAAGAAGCGGTGCGCGGCCCCGGGCTCACCTTCATCGTCCCGGTGGTGGACCGGCTGCGGAAGGTGAACCTGCAGATCATCACCATGCCGGTGCCCGCGCAGGAGGGCATCACCCGGGACAACATCACGGTGCGGGTGGACGCGGTGGTGTACTTCAACGTCACCGACCCGGCCCGGGCCCTGGTCAACGTCGAGGACTACCTGTTCGCGATGGGCCAGGTCGCGCAGTCCTCGCTGCGCTCGATCATCGGCAAGAGCGAGCTCGACGACCTGCTGTCCAACCGGGAGCGGCTCAACCAGGGGCTCGAAGTCATGATCGACAGCCCGGCGCTGGACTGGGGCGTGCACATCGACCGGGTGGAGATCAAGGACGTCTCGCTGCCGGAGTCGATGAAGCGCTCCATCGCCAGGCAGGCCGAGGCGGAGCGGGAGCGGCGCTCCCGGATCATCGCCGCCGACGGGGAGTACCAGGCGTCCCGCAAGCTCTCCGACGCGGCGAGCGTGATGGCCGACGCCCCCGCTGCGCTGCAGCTGCGGTTGCTGGAGACGGTCGTGGAGGTCGCGGCGGAGAAGAACTCGACGCTGGTGCTGCCGTTCCCGGTGGAGCTGCTGCGCTTCGTCGACCAGGTGACGCCGCAGGAGCGGAGTTCCGGGGGCGCCGAACACCCCGCCGCGAGCACCGACGTGGTGCCCCGGGTGCCGGAGCCCGCGGACGTCCCGGACGTCGAAGGCCTGCCCCCGGTGCACGACGCCCTGATCACCCCGGACGCCGTCCCCCGGGGCGCCGGGGCGCCCTGACTCAGCCGAGGAAGCGGGTGAGCACGTCCGCGCAGCGGCGGATCTCGGCGGTGCGCACGTGCTCCTGCTGGGTGTGCGCCAGCGTCGGGGAGCCGGGGCCGAAGTTCACCGCGGGCAGCCCGCGCGCCGCGAACCGCGCCACGTCCGTCCAGCCCAGCTTCGCCACCGGCTCCCCGCCCGCGGCGGCCACCAGCTCGGCGGCGGCAGGTGCGCCCAGGCCGGGCAGCGCGCCGCCGGAGCCGTCGACGACGGTGAGGTCGAAGCCCTCGAAGACCTCCCGGACGTGCGCTTCGGCCTCAGCCAGCGACCGGTCCGGGGCGAAGCGGTGGTTCACCGCCACCACGCAGGAGTCGGGCACCACGTTGCCCGCGACGCCCCCTTCGATCCGCACGGCCTGCAGGCCCTCGTGGAAGCGCAGCCCGTCGATCTCCGGCCGACGGGGCTCGTAGTCGCGCAGCCGGCGCAGGATCGGTTCGGCGGCGTGGATCGCGTTCTCCCCCATCCACGCCCGCGCGGTGTGCGCCCGGGAGCCCGAGGTCCGGATCTCCACCCGCAGCGTGCCCTGGCAGCCCGCCTCCACCGAGGCGTTCGAGGGCTCGCCGACGATGGCCAGGTCACCGTCCAGCCACTCCGGCAGATCCCGCTCGATGCGGTTGAGGCCGTTGCGCTCGGCCGCGACCTCCTCGCAGTCGTAGAACAGGAAGGTGAGGTCGTGCCGGGGCCGCGACAACGCGGCCGCGACGTGCAGCAGCACCGCGTCACCGCCCTTCATGTCCACGGTCCCGCAGCCGTGCAGCAACTCGTCCGCACCGGAGCCGGTGCGGCGGGAGGGCAGGTTGTCGTTGACCGGCACCGTGTCCAGGTGCCCCGCGAGCACCACCCGGGACGGCAGCCCCAGGTTCGTGCGGGCCAGCACCGCCTCGCCGCTGCGCACGACCTCCAGGTGCGGCGCCTGCTCGCGCAGCGCGCGCTCCACGGCGTCGGCGATGGGGCGCTCCTCGCCGGAGACGCTGGGAATGTCCACCAGGGCGGCGGTCAGCTCGACGGGCTCGGCGCGGAGATCCAGGGAGGGGGTCACGCCGCGCAGGTTACCGGGGGCGCGCGGCACGGCGCACCGGAGTGATCGCCACCACCCCGGTCGGTCCACGGTGGACACCGCGGGGCGCGGAATCCGCTGCCCCGAGCTGGAATCACCCGGTCACACCGCGTGCGCGCGTCGCCCGATGAGCCGACCCCTGCAGGGCAGCACCGGAATGCGCCGATTACCGTTTTTCGCATGAGCGCGCAGACACCCGACCCGCAGAGCACCGGCGCCCACGGCGTCGGCCTGGCCACCGTCACCGACGACGGCACCGTGCTGGACACCTGGTTCCCCACCGTCAAACTCGTGGAGGCGGCAGGCGAGTCCCGCACCACCCGCCTCACCGCGCAGGAGGCGACGAACTCGCTGGGCGAGGCCGGGGCCGCGCTGCTCGGCCGCGACGACGCCCGCGGAGTGGAGGTCGTCGCCGTGCGCACGGAGATCGGCAGGCTCGCCGACGAGCCCGCCGACACCCACGACATCTACCTGCGGCTGCACCTGCTCTCGCACCGCCTGGTCCGCCCGCACGGGCAGAACCTGGACGGCATGTTCGGCCTGCTCTCCAACGTCGTGTGGACCAACCACGGCCCCTGCCCGGTGGAGGGCTTCGAGGCGACCCGGCTGCGGCTGCGGGGGCGCGGCCCGGTGACGGTCTACAGCGTCGACAAGTTCCCCCGGATGGTCGACTACGTCACGCCGCCCGGGGTGCGCATCGGCGACGCGGACCGGGTGCGGCTCGGCGCGCACCTGGCCAGCGGCACCACCGTGATGCACGAGGGCTTCGTCAACTTCAACGCGGGCACGCTCGGCGCCTCCATGGTCGAGGGCCGCGTGTCGGCCGGCGTGGTCGTCGGTGACGGATCCGACGTCGGCGGCGGCGCCTCCGTGATGGGCACTCTCTCCGGCGGTGGCAAGGAGGTCATCTCCATCGGCGAGCGCTGCCTGATCGGGGCCAACGGCGGCATCGGCATCACCCTCGGCGACGACTGCGTGGTGGAAGCCGGGCTCTACATCACCGCGGGCACCAAGGTCGCGCTGCCGGACGGCACGCTGACCAAGGCACGCGAGCTCTCCGGTTCCGAGGGGCTGCTGTTCCTGCGCAACTCCGCCACCGGCGGCGTGGAGGTCCGCCCGCGCTCCGGCGGCAAGGTCGAGCTCAACGCGGCGCTGCACGCGAACGACTGACCACCGCGCCGATCCGACCGCCGAAGGACGGGGGACGTCCCGGGCCGGATCGGTGACACTGGTGGTATGAACCTCCACCCCGGCGCCCCCGGTCTGCCGCCCGATCCCGTGGTGGCAGGCCGGGCGGACCCGGTGGCCGAGCACGTGCGCGCCGCGCTCGACGCCCGGCTGCGCACCCTGCTCGACCAGGAGCTGGGGGTGCGGGACGCGGACCCCGAGGCGCTGCACCAGGCCCGGGTCTCGGTCCGCCGGATGCGGTCGGTGCTGCGGGCCGCCGCGCCCTTCCTGGACGAGCACTGGGCGGACCCGCTGCGCGCGGAACTCGGCTGGATCGGCCGCGAGCTCGGCGCGGTCCGCGACCTGGACGTGCTGCTGGAGCGGCTGCGCGGCGATCTCGCGGACTTCGACGAGGCGCACCGGGTCGCCGCCGGTCCGCTGCTGTCCGAGCTGGGACGGGAACACCGGGCCGCGCGCGAGGAGCTGCTGCGCGCGCTGGACGGGCAGCGCTGGGCGGAGCTGCTGGAAGCGCTGCTGGAGGCGGTGCGCGAACCGCTGCCCACCTCGGACGTCGCCCCGGGAGGGCCGCGAGAGCTGCGGGCGCTGGTCGCCAAGCAGTACCGCAGGCTGCGCCACGCCGTCGAGGTGAGCGGCGCCGAGCCCACCGATGCCCGGCTGCACGAGATCCGCGTCCTGGGCAAGCGGGTGCGCTACACCGCCGAGCTCGCCGAGCCCGCTTTCGGCAAGCCGATGCGGCAGCTGCTCGGGGCGGCGAAGCGGTTCCAGGACGTGCTGGGCGAGCACCACGACGCCTGCGTGGCCGAGCAGCGGGTGCTCGACCTGCTCAGCGCGCTGGGTCCGGATCCGGCGCTCGCCTTCGCCGCGGGACGCCTGGTCGAGCGCGCGCACGCCCGCCGCACGGCGGCCCGGGAGCGCTGGCACGACGCCTGGCGCGACCTCCGCGGCTCGGCCGCGAAGGTCTGACGCGCTTCAGAGGCGGTCGGCGGCCGCCCGGATCCGCTCGTCGGAGGCGGTCAGCGCGATGCGGACGTGCCGCTGCCCCGCCGGCCCGTAGAACGTGCCGGGGGCGACCAGGATCCCGCGCTCCGCGAGCCAGCCCACGGTCTCCCAGGCGTCTTCGCCTCGGGTGGACCACAGGTACAGCCCGCCCTCCGAGTGCTCGACGGTGAACCCGGCGGCCTCCAGCGCGGGCCGCAGCGCCGCGCGCCGGGCCGCGTACAGCTCCCGCTGCACCCGCACGTGCTCGTCGTCGGCCAGCGCCGCCGTCATCGCCTCCTGCACCGGACGCGGCATGATCATTCCCGCGTGCTTGCGCAGCTCCAGCAGGCGGGCCACCAGCTCCGGATCACCGGTCACGAACCCGGCGCGGTAGCCGGCGAGGTTGGAGGACTTCGACAGCGAGTGCACCGCCAGGATCCCGGTCGGATCGGTGGTCACCGAGGGGTGCAGCACCGACACCGGCTCGGCCTCCCAGCCGAGCGCCAGGTAGCACTCGTCCGAGGCCACCACGGCACCGACCGACCGAGCCGCGCGCACCGACTCCGCCAGCTCGGCGGAGTCGAGCACCCGGCCGGTGGGGTTCGACGGCGAGTTCAGCCAGACCAGCGCGGTGCCCGGCGGCGGGGTCTCGCCCGGGGCGAGCCGCACGACCTCGGCCCCGGCGATCGTCGCGCCGACCTCGTAGGTCGGGTACGACAGCTCGGGGATGGCCACCACGTCGCCCGGCCGCACGCCCAGCAGGGTCGGCAGCCAGGCCACCAGCTCCTTGGAACCGATCGTGGGCAGCACCGCGTCCGGCTCGGCGGGGATGCCGTGCCTGCGGCGCACCGACTCGACCGCGGCAGCCCGCAGCTCGGGCGTGCCGTGCGTCGCCGGGTAGCCCGGGACGTCCGAGACGGAGTTCAGAGCGGTGCGCAACGGCTCGGGAACCGGGTCGACCGGGGTCCCGACCGACAGGTTCACCAGCCCGTCCGGGTGCGCGCGGGCCGTGGCGGTCTGGGCGGCCAGGGAATCCCACGGGAAGTCCGGCAGCTGCGGACCGCGCAGCACCCGCGCTTCGGAGGTCATTCTCCCTGCGGGGGCAGGCTGGTGACGGGCTCCACGTCCTTCTCGACCTTGCCCACCTTGGCCGCACCGCCCGGCGAACCGAGCTCGTCGAAGAAGTCCACGTTCGCCTTGGTGTAGGCGGCCCACTCGTCGGGGACGTCGTCCTCGTAGTAGATGGCCTCCACCGGGCAGACCGGCTCGCAGGCTCCGCAGTCGACGCACTCATCGGGGTGGATGTAGAGCATCCGCCCACCTTCGTAGATGCAGTCGACAGGGCATTCCTCGATGCACGCCTTGTCGAGCACGTCGACGCAGGGCTCGGCGATCACGTAGGTCACGGTTGCTCTCCTGCTAGTTCTCGATCCGGACCAGGCTTCCGCTACCCGGCCCACGACAGTATCCCCCGGGGCCGGCGCGGCGGGCCAAGGTGGTCCCTCGCGGCTCGGGCCGGGTCGACCATACGTCGGTCCGCGGAGGGCGGTAAACGGCATGAACCCCGGGCCGCGAGGGACGCCCGGCGGCCTCCCGGCCCTCGTTCCGGGACGTCGTGCCTGGTGATCCGCTCCGACCCGGTCGACGCGGCCCACCCCACCCGGCTCGTCCGTTCGGGGTGGAACGTGCCGTTCGCCACACCTGGCTACTTCGCCGCCGACCGGCCGAGGACGATCCCGAGCATCATCGCCGACGGCAGCGTGCCGGCACCGATCAGCAGCAGGGTCCGCAAGTCGTCGCCCAGCAGCACGACGTCCCCCCCGGGACCGAAGAGGCCGAAGACGAACACCGTCGCGAACCAGACCACCAGGGGCGCCGCCGCGACCCGCCTGCGCGGGGCCAGCCGACCCGCTTCCGAGACCAGCAGCGGCGTGGTCACCGCGGCCACCGCCGTGGTGATCGGGAACGGGGTGGAGCCGATCCACAGCGGCAGGAACAGCAGCTCGGCCAGCGCCAGCACCACCGCGTCCAGCAGCAGGAACGCGAACACCAGCCGGTCGAGGCCGGTCACCGCGGCTCCACCGGTTCCGTGCCGCTCACCCCGAGGCCGCCGAACAGGTCGCGCTCCCCGCCGTCCGGATCCCCGGTGGCCAGCACGTAGTGCTCGGTGCTCGTGAGCGGCTGCGCCACCCCGTTCGACAGCGCGTAGGCGGCGGGGCCCTCCCCGTTGTTCCACTCGTCGAGCCACACCCGCACCTGGGTGCCGTGGGCCCGCAGCGCGCGGATCTTGCCGGACAGGTGGTCGGCGACGTCGATGACCGTGGTGATCGACTCGTCGGGGACGCTCGGCAGCTCGTCGGGGGCGGGCAGGTCGAAGGGCATGGCGCCCGCGTCGGCCAGCACGGCCAACCCCTCCTCGACCCGCTCGCGGGACGGAACGGCGTGGAAGACCCGCAGCACGTCCGGCACCAGCGCCGAGGCCGCCATCGTCACCTCGTGCGCGCGAACGTGGTCGGGGTGCCCGTAGCCCCCGTCGGCGGCGTAGGTGACCACGACCTGCGGGCGGACCTCGCGCAGCACCTCGGCGAGCGCCTCCGTCTGCTCCGCCAGGTCACCGATGGCGAAGGCCCTGGGGTGCGCGGTGTCGGCCGCTCCGGCCCGGCCCGGCTCCTCCCACAGCATCCCGGAGTCCCGCCACCGTCCGATTCCCCCGAGGAAGCGCTGATCGGCGACCCGGAGCGCGGCGCAGGCGGAGCGCAGTTCACCGACCCGGTAGCCGCCGAGCTGATCGGCCTGGTCGGCGGCCAGCCCCCGCAGGCTCTCCGGGATGACCTCGCCCTCTTCCCCGAGCGTGCAGGTCACGACCGTGACGTGCACCCCGCGCGCCGCGTAGCGGGCGATCGTCCCGCCGGTCCAGAGGGTCTCGTCGTCCGGATGCGCGTGCACCAGCAACAACCGGGGTGGAGCCGTCAGCGTCACCGGCCCAGCCTAATCGGCGGAACGGCCGCTCCGACGCGGTGGTCCGCCCGCCCTGTCAACCTGCGGGATAGAACTTCACCCACCTCGGCGGGCGGAATCGCCCGGACGACTGCACTCCTGCTCAGTAGCCGTCGTTGTCGCTCGGCGTACCGCGCCACCGGTCGGCGGTGGAGAAGGGGCCGGCCAGGCCGTTGCCGCGCTGCACCCCGCTGACGTCGCGGCCGAACGCGAGCACCTGCGCCTGCTGGTACAGCGGCAGCGCCACGGCCTGCGACCACAGCACCGACTCGACCTTGGCCGAGGCCTCCTCGAACGGGATCGCCCCGCTCAGCGCCGCGTCGATCGTCGGCTGCAGCAGCTGATCGCAGAAGCCCAGCGGGGTGAAGGGGAACGGCTGGTCGTCCGAGTCGACCCCGGGGCAGCCGTAGGAGGCCGCCATCATGCCCGCCGGATCCCCGTCCGCGGGCCGCGGCGCGATCGCCATGTCCACCGAGCCCGCGGTCGCGCCCGGCTCCTCCGCGAGCGGGTTCGTCGGCAGCACCTCGCCGAACAGCTGGTCCCCGGTCGGCGTCACCACGGTCGCCTGCACGTCCTGCGCGCGCAGCTGCGCCGCGGTCTCCTCGGCGATCCGGACGTACTGCTCGTGCTCGAAGGGGGCGGCGATGACCAGGCTGAGCGTGCGCCCGTCCTTGGTCCACGCGCCCGCGCGGTGCTCGTACCCGGCCTCGGTGAGCAGCCGCCGCACCTGCTCCGGATCGGGCCCGTCCGTCCCGGGTGGCTCGGTGGGCGTGTACCCGCGCTCCGAGGGCGCGAGGACCTGGGCGTGCGCGTGCAGCTGGTCCCCGGGGCCACCCCCGCTGCCCGCGTCGATCAACGCCTCCCGGTCCAGCCCGGCGACCACGGCACGGCGCACCCGCGCGTCGGCGAGCTGGGCGCTGGTCGGCCGCAGCAGCACCTGCATCGTGGCCGGGCGGGGCACCGTGCTGACCTGCACCGAGGAGCCGAGTTCGCGTAGCGCGGCCATCGTCGCCCGGTTCGCGCCGAACACCGCGAGGTGGCTGTCCCCGCTGCGCAGCGCGGCGACCTGACCGGCCTGATCGCTGGCGCGGAGCACGATCCGGTCGGAGACCGCGGGCCGCCCCCAGAACCGGTCGTTGCGCTCCAGGATGATCTCCCCGCGCTGCAGGTCGACCTGGCGGATCGCGAACGGCCCGCCCGAGGCGGGATAGCCGTTGTCGAGCGCCGTAGCCCAGCCACGGGGCGCGTCCCGCAGCAGGTGCGCGGGCAGCAGGTTCGCGAACAGGCTGCGCCAGCCCGGGTAGGGCCTGGTGAAGGTGACCTCGACCGCCTTCCCGCCCTCGCGGGACTGCACGTCGTCGATCAGCTGGTACCCGGCCGGGTCGGCGACGCCGGGCTGCGAGCGCAGCTGCTCCCACAGGTAGACGAAGTCCTCGGCGGCGATCGGCGCGCCGTCGGACCAGCTCGCCTCCTTGCGGATCCGGTAGCGGACGGTGAACCGCTCCGCGTCCGGCACCACCTCCGCCGAGTCCATCAGCGTCGCGTCCAGCGCCAGCGCGCCGTCCGGACCGGGCCGGAACACCGACGGCAGCATCAGGCTCGACAGCGCCGAGCTGGTGGGCGAGAGATCGGACAGGGTGTGCGGGTTGAACCCGCCCTCCAGCGAGTCGACGCCCACGACCACCTCGGTCGGCATGGGCTGCGTCGACGGCGCGGTCTGCGGGCTCGGCTCCGGCGGAGCGACCAGCGGAGGCGGCGGCGCATCGGTGCAGGCCACCACCAGACTCCCGATCGTGACCAGCAAGCTGACCACGGTGAACGGACCTCGACCCTGGTGCACGCTGCCGAACCCTCCCCTCTCTCCCGGTCGCCGAATCCAGTCGGGCGCGTTGCCCCTGAAGGGGGACGCGCGGCACCGCTCATGGTTCCGCGCGTCCCGTCGGCACTGCACACCGGGGTGTGCGGGCGAGGTCGCTCAGCCGTTGTCGCGCGCCTTGGCCCGGGAGCGCTCGCGGCCCCGGGTGGTGGCGTCCAGCACGACCTTGCGGACGCGGATCGCGGCGGGGCCGACCTCCACGCACTCGTCGGCGGAGCAGAACTCCAGCGCCTCCTCCAGGCCGAGCGTGCGGGGGCGGGCCAGCCGCTCCAGCTCGTCACCGGTGGCCGAGCGCATGTTGGTGAGCTTCTTCTCCTTGGTGACGTTGATGTCGAGGTCCTCGGCACGCGGGTTCTCGCCCACGACCATGCCCTCGTACACGTCGGCGCCCGGCTCCACGAAGAAGGTCCCCCGGTCGGCGAGCTGCATCATCGCGTAGGAGGTCACCGGGCCGGTGCGGTCGGCCACCAGCGAACCGGTGTGCCGGGTGCGCAGCTCCCCGACCCACGGGAAGTAGCCCTCGAAGACGTGGTTGGCGATGCCGGTGCCGCGGGTCTCGGTGAGGAACTCGGTCCGGAAGCCGATCAGGCCGCGCGCGGGGATCACGTAGTCGAGCTTGATCCGGCCGGTGCCGTGGCCCTCCATCGTCTCCATCCGGCCCTTGCGGCCGGCCAGCAGCTGAGTGATCGCGCCCAGGTGCTCCTCGGGGGAGTCGATGGTCAGCCGCTCGAACGGCTCGCACAGCTTCCCGTCGATGGTCTTGGTGACCACCTGCGGCTTGCCGACGGTGAGCTCGAAGCCCTCCCGGCGCATGGTCTCCACGAGCACGGCCAGCGCCAGCTCGCCACGGCCCTGGACCTCCCAGGTGTCGGGGCGCTCGGTCGGGACGACCTTGACGCTGACGTTGCCGATCAGCTCGGCGTCGAGGCGGTTCTTCACGAACCGCGCGGTGACCTTGGTGCCGCCGTTGCGCCCGGTCATCGGCGAGGTGTTCACGCCGATGGTCATCGAGATCGCCGGGTCGTCGACGGTGATCCTCGGCAGCGGCTCCGGGTTGTCCGGGTCGGCCAGGGTGTCGCCGATGGTGATGTCCGGGATGCCCGCGATGGCGACCAGGTCACCGGCGTGGGCCTCGGCGGTCGGCACCCGGTCCAGGTTCTCGGTGATGAGCAGCTCGGTGAGCCGCACCTTCTCGACGCTGCCGTCCTCGCGGCACCAGCCGACGGTCTGCCCCTTGCGCAAGGTGCCTGCATGGATGCGGCACAGCGCGATGCGGCCGAGGAAGGAGGAGGCGTCGAGGTTGGTCACCAGGGCGCGCAGCGGAGCCTCGTAGTCGCCGACCGGGGCGGGAACGTGCTCCATCAGCGTGTCGAACAGCGCGGTGAGGTCCTCGTCCTCCGGCAGCTCGCCGTCCGCCGGCTGGGTGGTGCTGGCCCGCCCGGCGCGCGCCGAGGCGTAGATCACCGGCAGGTTCAGCACGGCGTCCATGTCCACCGCGTCCGCGCCGTCGTCGAGCTCGGAGGCGAGCTCCAGCAGCAGGTCGTGGGCCTCCTCGACGACCTCGGCGCAGCGCGCGTCGGGGCGGTCGACCTTGTTCACGACCAGGATCACCGGGAGCTTCGCGGCCAGCGCCTTGCGCAGCACGAAGCGGGTCTGCGGCAGCGGGCCCTCGCTGGCGTCGACCAGCAGCACCACGCCGTCGGCCATGGACAGGCCGCGCTCGACCTCACCGCCGAAGTCGGCGTGGCCGGGGGTGTCGATCACGTTGATGGTGACCGGACCGTCCTCGGTGATCCGCCGCACGGCCGTGTTCTTGGCCAGGATCGTGATGCCCTTCTCGCGCTCCAGGTCGTTGGAGTCCATGACCCGGTCGACCAGTTCGGCGCGTTCGGAGAAGGCACCCGATTGCCGCAGCATGGCGTCCACCAAGGTGGTCTTGCCGTGGTCGACGTGCGCGACGATCGCGACGTTGCGCAGATCCGCGCGGATCCGCTGGTTCGGTTCGGCGACGCTGGTGGCGGGCACGCGAGCACTCCAGTGAGTTGGAAGATTAGGTCTGGCGGCGGCGTCGGCCGACTGGGCTGCCCGCGGCTCCGCTGCCGCCGCTGCGGAGCGCGCGACCGGGACCCCGTGCTCCGGCGATCCGCCCGTCAATCAGGGGCGACCGGTGTCCGACCGCGGGGCCCGTCATGCCGAAGGCCCGACCTTGCTGGGGCCCGGTGTTGTCGACACGCGGCCCTGTCCAGCGTAGAGCACTCGATGCGGGGTCCCGCGAACAGGTGTTGAGCGCAACACCCGGGCACGCCGCGCGGGCTTCCCGCTAGATCTACGCTGGCGGCGTCCGGTCCCCGGCGGGACCTCTCCGGCAGCGGGAAGCAGGACGTGGGCAAGAAAACGATCAAGGTGAAGCGAAAGTGCTGCCATTCGCGCCCACCGTGCAAGCGATGCCCGATCGTGGTGCTGCGCGAGGCGCTGAAGGACTCGAAGGAGCAGGAGGTAAAGAAAGCGCAAAAGAAGTCAAAGAAAGAGCCAAAGGACAAGAAGTCCGACTGATCCGCACCTCACCGCGAAGGAGGCGCGGATCAGCCTCGAAAACTCGCTACTCGGGCACCGGGACCAAGGGATCGGCGTACTTCGCCATCTCGGGCACGGTGCGCAGCGCCTGAAATTCGATCACCTCGTGCCGAGCCAGTTTTCGCAGTTCGAACGGGTCCGTGGCGAGGATCGCCTCCAGCCTGCCGCGAGACATCGACCGGGCGATGAGCACGCCTCCGGTCAGCTGCCCGCCCGGTCCGGGAGTTCGGTGCCCGGTCGTGATGAAGTCACCGGCCTCATAATGCCGAGTCGCCCACTCGTAGTGATCCACCAATGCGCCATCGATGTCTGATCGCGGAGCCGTGTAGTTCAGCAATACGACGAACATGATTCCACGATAACCCTCACCGGCCGCGAACGCCGATATAGTTCTGGTAACGCGCGCGCCGTGCACGAAATGTCGCGACCGCGCCCGAGCAACCGGCGGGCCGCCCGAGGACGGCACGGACTCTTCGCGCGCCGGTCACCCGCGAGCGCAGCGGTCGCCACCGGGCGACCGCACGGCGCGCGGACTCGGCTTGGCGGGCGCCCATCGCCCCGGGAGCAGGAGGAGATCCCCTGCCGGCGCACCCGGTCCCGGCCACGTCCGCTCGGTGCGCCGCGCGTGCGGGCCGCGGACGGCCCCGGAAGGCTGGTGCTTCCTCACCGGTCCGCGCGCGATGACCCCGCGGTCCGGCTCGCTTCAACCCCGCGTCGCGGTTGGCCGGTCCGCGCTGACGCGCGGCCGGACGAGGCCGGACGCGCCACGACTCCGTTCGTTCACCAGTTCGAGTGCAGTGCGCCTGAAACGCTGGCGAACACCTGGTCGAGCGCGGCAGCCTGGCTCCATGACCACCGAGAACCCACCCGGCCCGCTGATTCCCGGGACGTCCCGCTCCGGCCGACCCGCTCCGCCGGATCCGGCGCGCCCGATTCCCGCTGCCGCCCCGGTCAGTCCAGGAGCTCGCGCAACGAGTGCACCAGCACCCGGTCCGCCTCCAGCCAGTCCAGGTCGCCGAGCTCGCCCGCCCCCGCCCACCGCACCGCGCGGTGCTCGACCGCTCGCGGCGCGAAGCCGCCCTCCGCCGGCTCCGCGGTGTGCACGCGCAACAACATCCCGTTGCGCAGCGGTACGTCCGTCCCCAGGCGTCCGGTCGGCACGACCTCGACGTCCAGCTCCTCCTTGCACTCCCGCACGACGGCGTCCTGCTCGGTCTCCCCCGGCTCGACCCGACCGCCGGGCAGCTCCCAGCACCCGGCGTCCCGCGCCGGGAAGCGCCGCTGCTGCACCAGCAACCGCCCGTCGCTGGTGATCGCCGTGCCGACCACGATCGGCCGGGCCGCCCAGGACTCGGCGAGCGCCCCCACCTCGCGCAGCCTGCGCGCCAGCACCGCCAGCACCACCCGTCGACCGATCGCCACGTCGATCGCCCGCCCGAGCGGCCCGAACGGGGTCGTCCAGCGCAGCGAGTCGGTCAGCAGCGTGTGATCACCGGCCTCGGCCAGCACCGACTCGTGCCGCAATTCCCGGAGAGGACCCGCGATGAGCACCGATTCCAAGCGCCCCGCATCGGCCCGCACGACCCGGGTGCGCAGCCTCGCCCACGGCGCCTTCTCCAGCCGGAACGCGAGGTCGTCCCCCGGCACCAGCAGTTCGGCGGCCCCGGTGAGCGCGCTCCCCCGGATGCCCAGCTCGCGCAGCCCCTCCTCGGCGGTGCGGGTGTGGCGCAGCGCCGCCCCGACCGTGCTCAGCGGGGCGGCGACCAGACCTGTGCTTCGCAACACCGACACGGCAGCACATCCTGCCGCACCTCGGCGAGCGCGATTCCGGGGGTGGCAGCGCCGCGCCGCCTCAGCGCTCGGGCGGTGCCGGCCGAAGCGGACCGGGCAGCGGCCAGCGGATCTCGAACCGGGCCCCGCCTTCGGGCGACTCCGCCGCCTGCACCGAGCCGCCGCGGCCGCGCACGGCCTCGGCCACCAGCGCGAGCCCGAGCCCGGCGCCGCCGGAACGGCGCG
The DNA here is from genome assembly GCF_047200635.1 of Saccharopolyspora antibiotica. Classification (NCBI taxonomy): domain Bacteria; kingdom Bacillati; phylum Actinomycetota; class Actinomycetes; order Pseudonocardiales; family Pseudonocardiaceae; genus Saccharopolyspora; species Saccharopolyspora antibiotica. Next base: position 49,046 of record NZ_JBJZOI010000012.1, read on the forward strand.
CGCGATCGGACTGCACCCGGTGGAACCGGTCGAACACCCTGGCGCGGTGCTCGGCGGGGATGCCGGGACCGTCGTCGTCGACGAGCAACCGGACGGCGTCACCCGCGGGCAGCAGCGAGACCCGCACCAGCGCCCGCCCGTAGCGCACCGCGTTGCCGATCAGGTTGTCCAGCACGGTGGCGACCTCCGCCGCCCCGGCCAGGACGACCACCGCCCCGGTGGGCGCGGTGACCTGCACCCGGGGTCCCGTCCCGCGCAAGTTGGCCCGGTCGACGGCGGCGCGGACCGCGCTGACGAGCTCGACCGGCTGATGACTCGGCCGGGAACCCGATTCGGCCCTGGCGAGGGCGAGCAGACCGTCGACGAGGTCGGACAACCGCTGCGCCTCAGCGGCGATGTCCTGGAGCGTCTCCTGCGCCAGCTCGGGATCGGGGTGCACCACGGCGACCTCGGCTTGCGCCCGGATCGAGGCGACGGGGTTGCGGAGCTCGTGCGCGGCGTCGCCGGTGAAGCGGCGCAGCCACTCCGTGTCGCCGTCCCGGCGGGCCAGCATCTCGTTCAACGCCTCGGCGAGGGCGCGCAGCTCGTCGTGCGCCTCCGACACGGGCAGGCGCCGCCCCTCGGGCAACCGCACCGCGGCGGACCGCATTCGCTCGACCGGGCGCAGCGAACGGCGCACGACCAACCAGGTCGCCGACCCGACCGCCGCGGCGGCGAGGACCGGGCCCAGCGCGAGGGCCCGCGTCGCGGTGCGCAGCGCGTCGGTGTGCCCGACCAGCTGCGCCCCGGCCAGGACCAGCCTCGGCTGGCCCGCCGGGTCCGGCACCACGGTGCCGAGCCAGCGGTGCAGGTCGCGGTAGGCGCCCTCCCCCGGGGTGTCGACGACCCCGCCACCGCTCTTGAGCTCGCTGACCTGCTGCTCGTCCAGAGCCGGCGTCGGCAGGCCGTCCACGGGCGTGCCCGCGATGTCCAGGATCCGCAGTTCGCTGTCCGCCATGCGGGCCGGGACCGCCCCCGCGGCGACCCGGCGGGAAGCCTCGGCGACCGTGCTCCGCAGCTCGGTGTCCACCGACTCGAGCAGCACGCGGCCGATCATCCCGACCGCCGCGTGAGCGAGCACGCCGAGCCCGACGAGCGCGACCAGCGTGGCGACCGCGCTGGTGCGGAACTGCACGGTGCGGCGCGACCACCACGATCGCAGCCGCCGCAGCGGCGACCACGTCACCGGGAGCCGTCCCGGGCACCACCGGGGAGCTCGCCGGTTCGGTCGTCCAGTTCCGGACCGTCGCTGACCTGGTAACCGTGGCCGCGCACCGTCCGCACCAGGTGGCCGGCTCCCACCGCGGTGAGCTTGCGGCGCAGGTAACCGATGTAGACCTCGACGACGTTGCGGGTGACGAACTGGTCGGCGCCCCACACCTCCCGCAGCAGGTCTTCCTTCGGCACGACCGCGCCGGGGCGGCCGGCGAGCGCCACGAGCAGCCCGTACTCGCGCGGGGAGAGCGCGATTGGCGTTCCGGCCCAGGTCACCTCGCGGCCGTTGCGGTCGATCTCCAGCTCGCCCACGCGCAGCACGCCTTGGCGCGCGGAGCTCTCCCCGCGCCGCGCCAGGGCGCGCACCTGCGCCGTCAGCACCAGGAAGGAGAAGGGTTTGACCAGGTAACCGTCGGCACCGAGGTCGAGGCCGTCCGCTTGGTCGACCTCGCCGTCCTTCGCCGAGAGAAGCAGCACCGGCGTGCGGACGCCCCGCCCGCGCAGGTGCTCCAGTACCCGGTACCCGGAGAGACCGGGCAGCATCACGTCCAGCACCACGACGTCGAACGACCCGGTGGCGGCGAGCCGCAGCGCCTCGACGCCCTCGACGGCGACCGTGACCTCCATGCCCTCCGCCGTGAGCCCGCGCCGCAGCGCGGTCCGGACTCCCGGCTCGTCGTCGACCACCAACACCCGCGGCTGCATGGGCTCAGCATGACGGTGCCGGGCCCTCCGGCACACCCACGGCTGAGACCGCTCTCAGCTCGGGAGGCCCGCTCTCAGGTCCATCTCAGCCGGGCCGGGTCATCCTCTGACTGAGATCGGATCACCAGGAGGACCGGATGAAGCGCAAGAACGTGGTGTACGCCGCGTCCGCGGCGGGACTGGCGGGGTTGCTCGGCCTGACCGTGCTCAGCCTGCCCGCGGGAGCGGACGAGGATCCGCAGCTCCCCCAGGTCGCCCCCGAGCAGCTGGTCGAGTCGGTGCTGACCTCGACGCCCCCCGCGCTGACGGGAACCGTGCGGGTGGACAACGCGCTGGGCCTGCCCGCGCTGCCCGGGGTCGGCGAGGGGACCAGCGGCATGCTGGGCGACGGGACCAGCACCCTGCGGTTGTGGAACGACGGGCAGGGGCACAAGCGCGTCGCGGTGCCGTCGTCCGACGGCGAGGTCACGATCGTCGACGACGGCAGCGCGGTGTGGAAGTGGGACTCCGCCTCCCGCACCGTGACGAGGACCGACGAGGGGGACCGCGGTCCGGGGCGGCACCCCGGCGGACCGGGGGCTCCGGGCGGCGACCCGGCGGCGCAGGATCCGGCGGCGCTGTCCCGCGAGATCGTCGGCCAGCTGCGCCGGAGCAGCGAGGTCGCGGTGGACGGCACGGCGCGGGTCGCGGGCCGGGACGCCTACGAGCTGGTGCTGACGCCGAAGCCGACCGAGCGCACCGTGCTGCGCGAGGTCCGGTTCGCGGTGGACGCCGAGACCCGCTCGCCGCTGGAGGTCACGGTGCTCACCAACGGCTCGGACGAACCGGCCTTGCGCGCGGGCTTCTCGGAGCTGGAGCTGGGTGCGCCGGACCCGGCGATGTTCCGCTTCACCCCGCCGGCCGGCGCACGGGTCGAGGAGCATCCGCGCGGCGAGCGGCCGGAGCACCGCGGGCCCGGGCACGCCGACGGCCGACGGCCGGCAGTGGTGGGCGAGGGCTGGGACACCGTGGTGGTGACCGAGCTGCCGGACTTCTCCGGGGGCCAGGCACCGCCGGAGTCCCCGCGCGGCGGGCACGGCGCTGAGCGGCCCGACCCGCAGGCGATGCTGCGGCAGGTGGGCAAGCCGGTCAGCGGACCGTGGGGCGAGGGTCACCTGATCAGCACCGAGGTCGGTTCCGCGCTGGTGACCTCGGACGGACGGGTCGCCGCGGGCGCGGTGCCGGAGCAGGTCCTCACCGAGGCGATCGGGACGCCGCGATGACCGGCTTGGCCGAACAGGCGGGGGTGGCCTCGGCCGCCCCCGCCCCGGTCGAGTCGTACGCCGCGCGGACCTCCGGGCTGCGCAAGGTCTACGGCGGGACGGTGGCCGTGGCGGGCGTCGACCTCGCCGTGCCGCGCGGTGCCGTGGTGGGCGTGCTCGGGCCGAACGGTTCCGGCAAGACCACCACCATCCGGATGTTGCTCGGGCTGATCCGGCCGACCGCGGGCTCGGTGGAGCTGCTGGGGCGCGCGCTGCCCGACGAGACCGACCGGGTCCTTCCGAGGGTCGGCGCGCTCGTGGAGGGGCCGGGCTTCCACCCGTTCCTGTCCGGGCGGGAGAACCTGCTGCGGTGCGCGGCGTTCGAGCCGGACCTGGCGGGCGCGGAGATCCGTCCGGCGGTGGAGGAGGCGCTGGCGCGGGTGGGCCTGGACGCGGCCGCTGGCCGGCGCTTCCGCGGCTACTCGCTGGGCATGAAGCAGCGACTGGGTCTGGCCGCCGCCCTGCTGGTGCCGCGCGAGCTGGTGGTGCTCGACGAACCCACGAACGGCCTGGATCCGGCGGGGACCAGGGAGATCCGGCAGATCATCGCCGATCTGCACGCGGTGGGCACGACGGTGCTGGTGTCCTCGCACCTGCTCTCCGAAGTGGAGGCGACCTGCACGCACGTGGCCGTGATGCACCGCGGCTCGCTGGTGGCCCAGGGCGAGCTGGCGGGGCTGCTGGAGTCCGGCGGCCCGCACCTGATGATCTCCACCCCGGACCTGGCCACCGGGCTGGAGGTGCTGCGGGACAACGGCATCCCGGCCAGGGTCGAGCGGGGCGAGCTGCGCGCGGAGCTCTCCGACGTGGACGCTCCCGAAGTGGTGGCGGCGCTCGTTCGGGCCGAGGTCGGAGTGCACGAGGCCCGGCGCGGACGCGCGGGGCTGGAGGACCTGTTCGCCAGGCTCACCGAGGAGGAGTCATGACCGCGACCGCCGAGCTCGCCCCGCGGACCGCCGGGCGCCGGTCGGCGCCGCTGGGACGAGTGCTGCTCGCCGAATTCCGCTGGGTGCTGCGCCGCCCGCGCAACCTGCTCGCGCTGCTCATGCTGGCCGGGCTGCCGGTGCTGATCGGGATCGGCATCGCGCTCACCGGGGGGCCGGGGGCCGGGGGTGGACCGCCGGTGCTGAGCGCCGTCGCCGGCAACGGGCTGGTGCTGCCGGTGGCGAGCATCGTGCTGGCGCAGACGTTGCTGCTGCCGCTGGTGGTGGCGATGGTCGCGGCGGACGCCCTCGCGGGTGAGGCCTCGCACGGCACCCTGCGCGGGTTGCTGATCGCACCGCTGGGGCGGGTCCGGCTGGTGTGGGTGAAGGCAGCGGGCGTCCTGCTCATGGTGCTGCTGTCGGTGTTCGTGCTGGCGCTGAGCGGCCTGCTGACCGGGCTGGTCGTCGTGGGCGGGGACGGCCTGGTGACGCTGTCCGGCACGACGCTGTCGCTGGGCGCGGCGCTGGGCCGGATCGCGCTGGCAGTGCTCTGGTGCGCCGCGCAGATGGCGGCGATCGGCGCGGTGGCGCTCGCGGTGTCCTCGCTGACCGAGCACCCGCTGGTGGTGATGGCCGGAACGATGGCCGCGCTCATCGTGTTCGGCGTGCTGGGGACCATTCCCTCGCTGGAGTGGCTGCGGCCGCTGCTGATCACGACGGACTGGTCGGCGGTGATCGACGTGCTCCGGGATCCGATCTTCACGGACACCCTGGCCACCGGCCTGCTGCGCGCCGGCTGCTACCTGGTCGTGGGCCTGTCCGCGACCGTCCTCCGGATGGTCACCCGAGACGTGTGAGCGAGGGCCCGCCCGGATCAGGTCCGGGTGGGCCCACCGCTGCCCTGCGCTGCCCGCGGTGTGAGCGGGAGAGCGACGACGCCCCGCGTCCGCGCCCACCTCTCACCGAGGAGATCCAGAGCGTGAGCCGCGGCCCACCCTCAGCTGCGGGGCCGCGGGAGCGGCGCACGCTCCTGCCGCCCCCTCGCCCGCGTTCGCGATCGACGTTCGGCAACGACGTCGCGCGCCTGCGCGTGTCGGCGCGGAACGTGCCGTTCGCGTCGACGGGACTGCCGACGGCATCCCGTTCGAGAATGCCGGGCTGGTGGTGGCAGGGCCGAGTTCAGCGAGCAACTCGGCACGGAGATCGGCGATACCATGCGAGTCCACTCGCAGCGTCGATCGAGCTAGGACGGATCATGACGCTTTCCGCATCCGACTGCTGGGACCTGATCCACGCCGAGCGCGCCCGGGTCGCGAGCGCGCTGGACGGTGTGACCGCGCAGCAATGGCGTTCCGGATCGCTCTGCGCGGAGTGGACGGTCGAGCACGTGACCGCCCATCTCACCGCGGCCGCGAACACCGGCACCTGGGCCTGGCTGCGCAGCATCACTCTCGCGGGCTTCAACTCCGAGAGGCACAACGCTCGACGGCTTGCCCAGCACCTCGGCAGCACACCCCAGGAGACCGGTGAGAAGTTCCGCGACTCGGTGATGCTCACCGTTGCGCCGACGAAGGACCACGCGGCGTGGCTCGGAGAGGTGATCGTCCACGGTCAGGACATCGCCCGGCCGCTCGGCGTGGAACTGGTCCCCGACCCCGAGGCCGTTCGCGAAGTCGCAGCGTTCTTCGTCGCGAAGGACTTCGCCGTCAACAGCCGCCAGAAGACCAGGGGTCTGGCGCTGGAAGCCAGCGATGCCGATTTCACCGCGGGGAGCGGCCCGCTGGTGCGCGGCCCGCTCCTGAGCCTGGTGATGGCGATGGCAGGTCGCGGCGATTGCTGCGCGGAGCTCGACGGCGACGGAGTCGCCGAGCTCCGCCGCAGAATCGGATGAGCCGGGAGAGCCACCGGTGACACCGCCCCATCACACCGGACGACCTGAACGCGAGGACGACGGCGGGCGCCTCCCGTGCCGCGCGCAGCGGCAACCGAAGCGCCGGATTCTCGCGGTTGGGGTCATCCACGGGTCGCAGATCAGTGACTTCCCGCGGCAGCGCGCTGCGTCGAGATCAGTGGTGAGCAGGCGACGAGGTCCTTTCCCGCCCGCCGCGCGGGGGTTCGGTGCGGGGGCCGCGCTGGTCCGGGCGACGGCCGGAGGGGTCGGGGCGGGACTTCCGCTGGATGCCGCGCACGGCGGGCGCCCGCTGCCCGCACCTCCGGTTCGGCTTCGCAGCACCCGGCCCGGACTTTCTCGAACGAACTCGGCCCGACCCGGCGCCTGACCTCCCCCGGTGCGGTGCGCTCAGTCGGTGCCGATGAGGGCCAGACCGTCCGCGTCGAGCCGCAGGCAGACCTGCTCGCCGAGCGCGGGGGCATCGGCGATGTGCGCGACGGCCTCCACCTGCCCGTGGTTCGGCACGTCCACGGCGAGGCGGACGTGGTCGTGGCGGTGCACCCGCTCGCGCACCGTGCCGAGCGGGCCGCCCCCGGCGGGGCCCTGGGCGGGGGCGCGGCGGGCCCGCACCCCGGTGGCGCGGAGCCCGAGGCGGGCGGTGCCGTCCTTCGCCGCCATCTCCACCGAGCCGAGCGCGCAGGTGGCGATCCCGTCGCGGACCTCGGCGGGCAGGAAGGTGGTGCACCCGAGGAAGGCGGCGACCTCCTCGTCGGCGGGGTTCCGCCAGAGCAGGTCCGGGGCGTCGACCTGGAGGATCGCACCCCGCGCCATGATCGCGACCCGGTCGGCGAGGGTGAACGCTTCGTCGTGATCGTGGGTGACGACCAGCGCGGTCGTATCGGTGAGCAGGGCGGCGAGGTCCACGGCGAGGCGCTCCCGCAGCATCCGGTCCAGGGCGGACAGCGGCTCGTCGAGCAGCAGCAGCTCCGGATCGGCGGCGAGGGCGCGGGCGAGCGCGACCCGCTGGGCCTCACCTCCGGAGAGCTCGGTGACGCGCCGCCGCCCGTACCCGGACAGGCCCACCAGGTCGAGCAGTTCCGCGACCCGGGCCGCCCGGCCCGCCCTGGCCACACCGCGCATCCGGGGACCGAACTCGACGTTCCCCGCGACGTCGCGGTGCGGGAACAGCTGCCCGTCCTGGAAGACCATGCCGAATCCGCGCCGGTGCACGGGGACCCGCGCGAGGTCGCGGCCGTTCCAGCGCACCTCGCCCGAGGTCGGCCGCTCCAGACCGGCGACGGCGCGCAGCAGGGTGGACTTGCCGCAGCCGGAGGGGCCGAGCAGGGCGACGACCTCGCCGTCGAGCACGGACAGCTCGACCTCGCGCACCGCGGTGGTGTCGGCGAAGCGCACCGTGAGCCCGTGCACGTCCAGTCCCATCAGAAGTCCTCCACGGCATCGGCGCGCACCCGCAGCCGCTCGATGAGCACCACGCCGAGCACGGTGACGATCATCAACAGCGCGCAGGCGGCGTAGGCGAGTTGCGAGTTGAGCTCCCCCGGCCTGCCGAGCAGCCTGCCGATGGCCACCGGCAGGGTCGGCGCGTCGGGCCGGGCGAGGAAGCTGGTCGCGCCGAACTCGCCGAGAGCGACGACGAACCCGAACCCGGCCGCGGCCAGCACGGTGCGCAGCACCAGCGGGACGTCGATCTCGCGGCGCACCCGCCACGGCCCGGCGCCGAGGGTCGCCGCGGCCTGCCGCAGCCGGTCGTCGATCGCCCGCAGCACCGGCAGCACCGTGCGGATCACCAGCGGGGTGACCACCAGCGCCTGCGCGAACGGCACCAGCAGCGGCGAGGTGCGCAGGTCCCCCGGCAGCGAGCCGAGCGTGATCAGGTAACCGAACCCGACCGTCACGGCGGACACCCCCAGCGGCAACATCAGCGCCAGGTCCAGCCCCTCGGCGAAGAACCGGCGCCGGGTCGTGACCAGCACGAACGACGCGAGCAGCCCGAGCAGCAAGGCCATCCAGGTCGCGTCCGCCGCGGTGCGCAGCGAGTTCAGCGCCGCTTCCAGGCCGGTGACCTCCAAGGTCCCGGGCTCTCCGGTGCCCAGCAGCGCGCGGTAGCCGTCCAGCCCCCACCCGTCCCGGGTGGACACCGAGCGGACCAGCAGGGTGGCGATCGGGGTGAGCAGCGCTGCCACCACCAGCAGCGCGAACCCGACGATGATCCGCTCCCCGCCCTGCGGCCGCCGGGCGGTGTCGACGGGGGCGCGCAGCCGCAGCGCGGTCTCCCGGCGGCGCCGCGCGGCGGTGGCCACCAGCAGCGCGGCGAGCACGGCCGCCAGCTGGAGCAGGGACAGCGCGGCGGCACCCGACAGGTCCAGCAGCTGCACGGTGCGCAGGTAGATCTCGGTCTCCAGGGTGCGCAGCGCGCCGCCGCCGAGCACCAGCACCACCCCGAAGCTGGTGGCGCTGAACAGGAAGACCACCGCGGCGGCCGAGCCGAGCGCGGGCAGCAGGGCGGGCAGGGTGACCGAGGTGAACGCCCGCCACCGGCTCGCCCCGAGCGAGCGGGCGGCGTCCTCGGCGCGGCGGTCGAGGTGGCCCCACAGCCCGCTCACCGTGCGGGCGACGACGGCCACGTTGAAGAAGGCGTTCGCCAGCACGATCGCGCTCACCCCCGCCTCGGCGCCGAACAGCGCCCGGAACGCCATCCCCACCACGATCGTCGGGAGCACGAACGGCACGGTCACCACGACCCGCAGGAGCCCGCGGCCGGGGATCGCGAGCCGCGCCAGCACGTAGGCCAGCGGCATCCCGGCCAGCAGCGCGACGGCGGTGGACGCGGCGGCCTGCCCGAGGGTGAACCCGACCAGCCGCCAGGTCGCCGCCTCGGCCAGAACCGGCCCGGCGCCGCCCAGCCCGAGCCCGATGATCGCGGCGACGGGCCAGGCGAAGAACAGCCCGAGGAACCCGAGCACGACCGCCGCGGCGAGCGCGGCGGGCAGTCTGCCGCTCATCCCCGGATCAGCGTCCGCCACTCGTCGACCCACCGGTCCCGGTTGCGCTCCACCTCGGCGGCGGGCAGCTCGGTGGGACGCGGGGGCAGGGGGGCGCTGGTCTCCCAGCCGGGCGGCAGCGCGATCCCCTCCACCGCCGGGTACACGTACATCTGCTCGGCGACCTGGCCCTGGAACTCGGGCGAGAGCAGGAAGTCCACGACCTCCCGCGCCGCCTCCGGGTCCTTCGCGCCGGTCAGCACCCCGGCGTACTCGACCTGCCGGTAGCACCCGTCGAGCAGCGCCCGGGTGCGCGGCCGGCCCGCCTCGTCCACCTCGGCGGCGGGCGAGGAGGCGTAGGAGAGCACGATCGGCCGCGGCCCCTGCCCGGTGGAGCCGGAGAAGTCCTGGTTGTAGGCCTCTTCCCACCCGGAGGAGAGCTTCGCCCCGTTCGCGGTGAGCTGGCGCCAGTAGTCCTGCCAGCCGGGCTCGCCGAAGGTGGCGATGGTGCCGAGCAGGAAGGCCAGTCCCGGGGAGGAGGTCGTCGGGTCGGGCAGCGCGACCAGGTCGCGGTACCGCGGGTCCGTGAGGTCGCGCAGCGTCGCGGGCTCCGGCACCCGGTGTTCGGCGAACCAGCGGGTGTCGACGTTGAGGCAGACGTCGGCCACGTCGACCGCGGTGAGCCGGTGCTGCTGGTCCTGCGCGTAGCGCTGCGGGCCGCGATCGGCCGCGTCGGGCCGGTAGGGCTCGAACACGTCGGCCGAGAGAGCCCTGGAGGCGAAGGTGGAGTCCACCCCGTAGGCCACGTCGCCGAGGGGGGCCGCCTGGGACAGCGCCAGCTTGTTCGTCAGCTCCCCCGCGTCGCCGCTGTTGCGCACCTCCAGGTGGATGCCGCTGCGCCGCTCGAAATCGGCGAGCGCGGCGGGATCGGCGGCGAACGAGTCGTGCGCGACCAGGGTGACGGTGCGCGCCCCGGATTCCGGTTCGCCGCTGCCGATGAGCGAGCACCCGGTGGTGAGCGAGGCGATCGCGAGGGCGGCGACCCAGCGCGGATATCGGTTCAACGGTCCTCCCGAGCAGCACAGCGGCAACGGCCACGCGTGCAACGTCGAGCTGATCGCGACACCTCCCTGCGCCGGCATGATCCGGTTCAGGTGCGGACGGTCGAGGGGCTTCGCCCCTCCTCTCAGCCCAGCGCGCTGGACTCCCGTGGCCCCGGAAGTCTACGTGCCGCCACTCGGCCGGGGGCCGACGGTCGCATCGGGGCCCGTCGAGGCCCACCATGGAGGCATGACCGAACTGCTGAACGACGCGCAGGTCGCCGAGGCGCTGTCCCGGCTGCCGGAGTGGGCCCAGGAGGGCTCCACCATCACGAGGGCGGTGGAGTTCGCGAGCTTCCCGCAGGCCATCCAGGCCGTGAACCGGATCGCGGAGATCGCCGAGAGCGAGAACCACCACCCCGACTTCGACGTCCGCTGGCGCACGCTCCGCTTCGCGCTCTCCACGCACTCCGAGGGCGGCATCACGGCCAAGGACATCACCATGGCCGAGGAGATCGACGGCGTCGTCGACGCCCTCACCTGAGCCTCAGCCCAGCAGCTCCGCTGCTTCGGCGGCGCAACCCCAGGACAGCGCCACTCCGGCTCCGGAGTGGCCGTAGTTGTGCACGACGGTGGCGCCGCCGATCCGCTCGACCTCCAGCCGGACCGCTTCGCGCCCGGGGCGCAGCCCCACCTGCTGACCGAGCACCTCGGCCCCGGCGAGTCGCGGTTCGGCCTGGGCGCACCGGCGCAGGATCGCGGCGCCGGTCGCCCGGTCCGGCACCCGCGACCAGTCGTGCTCGACGGCGACCCCACCGAGGACGACGCGGTCGCCGTGCGGGAACCACGCGGTGAACTCCTCCGCCCCGCCCACCTCGACGAAGTACTCGTCGAGGCCCGGGTTGCGCACGATGACGTGCTGGCCGCGCACCGGTCGCACCCCCGGGTCGCCGACGAGTTCGCGCGCGCCGACCCCGGTGCAGTCGACGATCCGGCTGGCCTCCTCGACCGCCTCGGCCAGCGACGAGACCGGGCTCAGCAGCAGCTCGCCACCCGCCGCGAGGAAGCGGCCGGTCAGGTGTTCCAGGTAGCGGGGCATGTCGATCAGCGGGGCGGTCGCCCGGTAGCCGGAGCGGAAGCCCTCCGGGAGCTCGCCGGGGGTGCAGGGCCGCAGGTCGGGCAGCAGCAGCGCCTCGGGCGGCACCTGGTCCCCGAGGTCGACGCGGGCGGCCATCCGCCCGGCGGCGAGGTGCACCCCGGTGCTCTCGTCGGCCGCGAGGGCGACGAGCCTCGGGTAGCTGTCCGCCACCCAGCGCCGCACCCGCTCGGCGGGTCGCAGCAGCGCCGGCCCCCACATCGCGCCGGCGACCGCGGAGGTGGTCTCCGCGGGGCGCTGGTCGGTCCGGACGCGCACCGGCACCCCGCTTTCGGCGAGGGTCACGGCGGTGCTGAGGCCGATGACCCCGGCACCGATGACCAGGACTCGCTCGATGGTGGCCATCCTCCGCACGCTAGCAGCGCCGTCCGCCGCGCACGGGTCAGCCGTTCCCGCGTTCGCGCGAACTAGTCCTCGAGAATGGTGATCGATCCGGTGCCGCCGCAGTTTCCACAACCCTTGCCGTTGCAGTCCCCGCAGGTCGAGGTGATGTGCCGCATGGGCACAACCTAAATCGAGCAGGAATGGCGTGCGAATCATGCGAGCGCCCGCTCCGGCCGCCCCTGACCGCCGCCTCTTCACCCGAGCGGGAGAGCGCTCGTGCGCCGCGGCGGCGCGCCCTCCCCCCAGCACCGAGCGCGCTGCGGGCATGACATCTGTCAGCCCCGAACCGTGCGATGTGCGCGCGATCCCGTGTTCGGCCGCACTGCCGGGCGTTCACGGGCCGAATTAGCGTTTCCGGCATGAGGCCCCACGACAGCCACGATGCGCCCACCCAGCCCGCCCGCGCGATCGGCGCGTTCGGTCCGGCTCCGGGCGGAGGGGCCGCGGAACTTCCCGGCCAGGTCGCTTCCGGAGGCGGGCGGGGCCCGGTGCCACCGGGCGTGGAGTACCACCGGGTGTTCGCGGGGGAGAAGCGTCGGATCGGGCGCGGGATCCTGGCGATGATCCTCCTGCTGGCGGGCCTGGTCGCGTTCCCCACCGTCCTCGGCCGGGCTGCCGCGCTTCTCGACGTGCAGTGGGGCAACACGCCGCCGAGCCTGCCCGGCGGGACGGACTACACCCCGCTGTACAACGCCACGAGCATGTTCTCGCTGGCCTTGCTGGTCCCGTGGAGCATGTGCATCCAGCGATGGCTGTACGGCGTGCCGTGGAGCTCGCTGCACTCGGTGGTGTCGCGCTTCCGGTTCGACGTGTTCGGCCGGGCGCTGCTGTTCTTCGGCCCCGTCCTGGTGCTCGTGCAGGTGATCAGCGTCCTGGTCACGCCCGGTCAGGAGACGAGCTGGTCGCGGGCTGATCTGATCGGGGTGACGCTGGGCGTGCTCCTGCTGACACCGCTGCAGGCGGCGGGTGAGGAGTACGGGGTGCGCGGGCTGGTGTTCCGGGTCCTCGGGAGCTGGGCGCGCGGGCGCCGGGCCGGACTCGTGGTCGGGGTGCTGGTCTCCAGCGCGCTGTTCACGGCGCTGCACGCTTCGACCGATCCCTACATCGTCCTGTGGTACCTGGTGTGGTGGTCCGGGCTGGCCCTGATCACCTGGCGCACCGGTGGCCTCGAAGTCGCCGTCGTCGTGCACGCGGTGATCAACACGGTGTCCCTCGCCATGGCGCCGCTGGTGCGCGCGGACCTGGCCGCCGAGCTGGGAGACCGGTCGGCCGGTGCGGTGTCGGCCTACCAGCTGGTGCCCACGCTCACGATCGTCCTGATCACCGCTGCGGTGTGGTGGTGCACCCGCCGGACCGGACCCGCGCGAACGCCGGCCGCTCGCCTCGACCAGCCGAACGCGCGGCCGGGCCAGGTGCCTGCCCGATGACGCGGGTCCTGGGCGATCGTCCGCTGCCCGGGGCTGAGAAGTTCGAGACCTTCGCGCGCTGGTGCACGTACAGCGCGGTGGCGCTCCCGATCACCACCTTCCTCGGCAGCGCGCTGCTCGTGCGGGGCCCGATCGCGGTGGCCCCGCTGCCGCAAGCAGTCGTCTTCGGCCTCGTGCTCGCGCTCACCGGCGGCAGCATCGTCGTCTCCCGGTGGAGCATCGACTCCGCGATCGGGGTCGAACGCGCGTTGCCCGTCGGCGTGGTCGCCGGATGGTCGCTGCTGCTGGTGGCGATCGTCGTGGCGGCCCCCTCGGTCCCGCTCCCGGGGATGCAGCTGACGGTGGTGGCGGCGGTCGCCTCGGTCGCCGCGAGCCTCGTCCCCGCGCTCGGTGCGGGCCGGGCGGCACTGCTCAACGCGGTGGCCCTGGTGGCGACCGTCCTGCTCGCCGGCTTCTCCGACATCCCAGCGCTGGTCGCCGCCTTGATCGTGATCAGCTTTGCCCTGTGGGCGAGCTGGTCGAACGCGTGGATGCTCCGCGTCCTGATCGAGCTGCAGGCCGCGCACGAGGACCGCGCCACCCTCGCCCTGGCGGAGGAGCGCCTGCGCATCTCCCGCGACCTGCACGACGTGCTCGGGCAGACCCTCGCGACGATCGCGGTCAAGAGCTCGCTGGCCTCCGAGCTCGTCGACCGGGGGCATTCCGAGCGGGCCGCCGCGGAAATCGCCGCGATCCGGCGCATCGCCGAGCAGGCGGGTACCGAGGCGCGTCGGGTCGTGCGCGGCGAACACCGCACGACCTGGCACGATGAGGTGGCGGGCGCGCGATCGCTGCTCGAATCAGCGGGTATCGGCTGCACCGTGATCGGCGATCCGGTCCCGGAAGGCTGTGCCGAGCCCCTCGGCTGGGTGGTGCGCGAGGCCGTCACGAACCTGCTGCGGCACTCGGCGGCCACTCAGGTGACGATCGCGAGCAGCCACGGCGACGGGAAGGTGCTGCTCACCATCACCAACGACGGAGTCGCCGACCGGCGGAGCACCGGGGCCGGATCCGGGCTGGACTCGCTCTCGAAGCGGCTCGGTGCGCTCGGGGGTCGCCTCACCCCGCAGCGCGACGGCACCTGGTTCGTGCTCGACGCCGAGGTCCCCGCCCCGCAGGAGGAACCCGCATGACCCGCCTCCTCGTCGTCGACGACGAGCACCTCATCCGCGACGCCATCATCGGGCTGCTCGATCTCGAAGAGGACTTCGAGATCGTGGGCAGGGCGGCCTCCGGCGACGAGGCGCTGGCCACGGCCCTGCGGGTCCGGCCCGACGTGGCGCTGCTGGACCTCCAGCTCCCCGGGCCCAACGGGATCGAGGTGACCCGGCGGCTCTCCGCCGAGCTGCCGGACTGCCGCTGCATCATCGTGACCTCGCACGCCCGGCCGGGTTACCTGAAGTCGGCGTTGGCGGCGGGAGCGCGCGGCTTCCTGCCCAAGACCGCCTCCTCGCGCACCTTCGCCGAGGTCGTGCGCTCCGTGGCGGCCGGCGGCCGCTACGTCGACCCCGAACTCGCCGCCGAGGCGATCAGCGCGGGTGATTCCCCGCTCACCACGCGCGAGTCCGACGTCCTGGCCCTGGCCCGCGACGGCGCTCCCGTCGACGAGATCGCCCGGCGCGTCTCGCTGTCCCCGGGGACCGTGCGCAACTACCTGGCGGCCGCCATCGCCAAGCTCGGAACGGCGAACCGGCACGAGGCGGTCCGCATCGCCGCCGAGCGCGGCTGGATCTAGCGGCGCTGCGCCCGCCGCAGGCAGATGGGGTGTCCGGCGGGGCTGGCGTAGACGCGGCTGCCGTCGTCTTCGGTGACGTCGGTGGTGGGGCGTAGCCGGGTGGCGCCGGCGGTGGTGGCGGTGCGGTCTGCGTCTGCGAGGTCTTCGACGGCGAAGTCCAGGTGCATCTGCTGCGAGGCGTCGTGGGGCCAGTTCGGGGCGATCTGGTCGGGTGCGGACTGGATGACGAGGACGGGCAGGCCGGGGGCCTGGATGAAGTGGTGGGTCGCGGTGCGGTGGATCGAGCCGCCCAGCAGCTGGTGCCAGAAGGCGCCCTCGGACTCGACGTCGGCGGCGTCGATGATCACGGAGCTCAGGGTGAAGGTCATGGCTATGGTCCTGTTCGTCGGTAGGTGGGGGTGCTCAGACGGTCGGGATGATGCCGCCGTCGACGCGGAACTGGGCTCCGGTGAGCCACTTGGCGCGGTTGGAGGCGAGGAAGGCGATCATCTCGGCGACGTCCTCGGGGGCTCCGGGGCGGCCCATGGGCAGGTTCAGGTGTTCCACGATCTGCTGCGTGACCTGCTCGGTGCTCACACCTTGCTGGTCGGCCACGTGTTGCAGGTGGGCGCTGGCGCCGTCGGTGAGGACGAAGCCGGGAAGCACGCACACCACGCGTACTCCGGTCCCACCGACCTCGGTGGCCAGTTCACGGCTGTAGGTGTTGAGTGCGGCCTTGGCCGCGGCGTAGGAGGCGTCGGAGCGTTGGGGCAGCTGGCTGGCGATCGAGGAGACGTGCACGACGACACCGGAGCCCTGCTCGACCATCCCGGGCACCAGGGCCCGGTCCAGGCGTACGGCGCTGAGGAGGTTCATTTCCAGGTCCGCCGTCCACGAGGCGTCCGAGCGGCTCAGGGTCGGTGTGGGGGCGCTGGCGGCGCCGGCGTTGTTCACGAGCACGTCCACCCCGCCGACCTGGTCGATGACGCGGCGACCGAGGCCCGCCGCCCCCTCGGGTGTGGAGAGGTCCGCCGCGATGAACGTCGCTCCGCTGTCCTGCTGGGGCGTGCTGCGCGAGGCGACGAACACGGTCGCGCCGGCGGCCACGAAGCGACGCACGGTCGCCTCACCCAGCCCGCGGCTACCTCCGGTGACCAGCACGCGCAGGCTCTTCAGTCCCTCGTCGATGTCCGGCATGGGAGACTCCCTCGTAAGATGAACCTGACTCCGGAAACAGTACACCTAAGCGGAACCGGACTCACCTTATGGAGGTCTTCATGCCGACAGCACGCCCGACGCGCGCGGACGCGCGCCGCAATCGCGAGGCGCTGCTGGCCGCGGCCCGCCAAGCGTTCCTCGACGGTGACACCGGCACCCATGTGGAGGACATCGCACGCAAGGCCGGAGTCGCCGTGGGCACGCTCTACCGCCACTTCGAGACCCGCGAGGCACTGATCGAAGAGGTCTGGCGCTCCGAGGTCGACGACCTGTGCAAATCCGCCGAGGGCCTGCTCGATCAGTACGCCCCCGACGAGGCGCTGCGACGGTTCTTGCTCCTGCTCGTGGATCACGCCGCCGTGGGCAAGGGCATGTCCGTCGCTCTGGAAAGCATCATGGCCACCGACTCACCGGTCTTCGACGACGCCCGCACCCGCATGGCCGACGCCCTGGCACTGCTCCTGGACGCCGGCTACGCGCAGGGCACGCTGCGCGGGGACGTCGCCGGTCCCACCCTGCTGCGGGCCCTGGGCGGCGTGTGCACGCTGCGCGCGAAAGAGGGATGGATCGACGAAGCTCGTCAGATCACCTCGCTCATCTTCGACGGCCTGCGCCAGAACGACCCGGGGTCACGCTGAGATGAGCTGTGCCTGAGCACGGACCCCGGCGTCGCGCTCTCCGCGCCGAGTTGACCCACCACGCGCACCAGGGCGTCGACGCCTGTCGGCCGGCCAAGGAGCCGTCGCCTTCATGGCCTCCCCCGGCGCCGGCTACGTCAACGGCGCCTCTCTCAGCGCCGCAGGAGGCCAACCCGCTCTCGGCTGACGCGCGTGAAAGCCACGGCACTACCTGAGCACATCCGTTCTCCCGATGTGCTGCTACCCACGCGGCAGCACGGAACCAGCGCGGGAGGGGTGATGAGGGGTGCTCACAGGTCAGCACCAAGTCAGTGCGGGAACGCGGAAGGGGTCTGCCCCCGAAGGAGCAGACCCCACCTGACCTGGATGTTTGCCAGATCAGTAACGTGATGGCATGCCACCCGCTACACGTTGAAGCGGAATTCCACGACGTCGCCGTCGGACATGACGTAGTCCTTGCCCTCCATGCGGACCTTGCCCGCCGAGCGCGCGGCGCTCATCGAGCCCGCCTCGACGAGGTCCGGGAAGGACACGATCTCGGCCTTGATGAAGCCGCGCTCGAAGTCGGTGTGGATGACCCCGGCGGCCTGCGGTGCGGTGGCGCCCTTCGGGATGGTCCAGGCGCGCGCTTCCTTCGGCCCGGCGGTGAGGTAGGTCTGCAGGCCGAGGGTGTGGAACCCGGCGCGGGCCAGGGCGTGCAGGCCCGGCTCCGGCTGGCCGACGGACTCCAGCAGCTCCCGGGCGGACTCCTCGTCGAGCTCGATGAGCTCCGACTCGACCTTCGCGTCCAGGAAGACCGCGTCGGCGGGGGCGACCAGCTCGCGCAGCTCCTTCTTCCGGGCCTCGTCGGAGAGCACGCCCTCGTCGGCGTTGAACACGTACAGGAACGGCTTGGTGGTGAGCAGGTTCAGCTCGCGCAGCTCCGGGACGTCGGCCTTGTTCGCGCTGAACAGCGTGGTGCCCCCGTCCAGCAGGGCCTTCGCCTCGTTCGCGGCGTCCAGCGCGGGGCGCTTGTCCTTGTTGGTCCGGGCTTCCTTCTCCAGCCGGGGCAGCGCCTTCTCCAGGGTCTGCAGGTCGGCGAGGATCAGCTCGGTGTTGATCGTCTCGATGTCGCTGGCCGGGTCGACGTTGCCGTCGACGTGCACCACGTCCGGGTCGTCGAAGACGCGGATGACCTGGCAGATCGCGTCCGCCTCGCGGATGTTCGCGAGGAACTTGTTGCCGAGCCCCTGGCCCTCGGAGGCGCCCTTGACGATGCCGGCGATGTCGACGAAGGAGACGGTCGCGGGCACCAGCTTCTCGGAGGCGTACAGCGTCGCGAGCTCGCCGAGCCGGGAGTCGGGCAACGGCACCACGCCCACGTTCGGCTCGATGGTGGCGAACGGGTAGTTCGCCGCGAGCGCGTCGTTGCTGGTCAGTGCGTTGAACAGGGTGGACTTGCCGACGTTGGGCAGCCCGACGATTCCGAGGGTGAGGCTCACGGCCCGTGAGTCTAGGGGGTCCGGGAGGCGATCTGCGCAGGTGGCCCGGCCGGGGCGAGGCCGCCCCGGGCGATCCTCGGGGCGGTCCCGGGCGGCTCAGTCGTCGTCCTGCTCGGCCCCGCCGTCGTCGCGCTCGTCGTCGGGCTCGTTGCCCTCGTGCTGGTTGTCCTGCGGGTCCCGGCCCTCGTCCTGCTGCTCCTGCTGCTCCTGCTGCTGTTGCGGCGGAGCGACGGGGTCGTTGCACCCCGCGGTCACGGTGAGCGCGAGCAGTGCGCCGGTCGCGGTGCCCGCGATCTTGAGAACGCGGCCGCGCCGCATCGTCGAGTGACTCATGACCCGGACATTAGGGAAGAACCGCTCCGCTGTCATCCGTCAGGCGTCGATCTCGATCGTGGAGCCGCGGTCGCGTGACTTGCGGATGCGCAGCCGGGTCCCGATGCGCTGGCGCATCTCGTCGACGTGCGAGACGAGCCCGATCACCCGGCCGCCCGCGCGCAGCTCGTCGAGGGTGTCCATCACCAGGTCCAGGGTGTTCGCGTCGAGCGTGCCGAAGCCCTCGTCGATGAACAGGGTGTCCAGCAGCGCGCCCCCGGCCTCCCCCGCGACCACGTCGGCCAGGCCCAGCGCCAGCGACAACGACGCCATGAACGACTCCCCGCCGGAGAGCGTCTTCGCCGAGCGGGTCCGCCCCGAGTAGTCGTCGAGCACGTCGAGCCCGAGACCGCCCCGGGTACCGCGAGCGCCGGCGGCGTCGGAGTGGACGAAGGAGTAGCGCCCGTCGCTCATCCGCTGCAACCGCCGGGTCGCGGTGACGGCGACCTCCTCCAGCCGGGCGGCGAGCACGTAGGAGCGCAGCGACATCCGGCGCGCGTTCTGCCCGCGCCCGTTGACGACGTCCGCGAGCGCCTCCAGCTCGGCGTGCTCGGCGAGCGCCGGACCGAGCTCGTCCCAGGCGGCGCGCAGGCGTGCCGCGAGCCCCCGCAGGTCCCGGTCGCGCTGTTCGGCGCGTTGCGCGGCGGTGGCGGCGCGCTCGGCCGCCTCGCGGGCGGTGACCAGGGCCTCGGAAGCGGCAGGCACCCCGGCGTCGGTCTCCGCGTCGACGCCGGAGAGGTCCTCGTCGGCGAGGGTGGAACGCGCGGTGGCGCGGCGCTGCTCGACGCGGGTGAGGGCGTCGTCGAGCTCGGCGCGCCGGGCGTCGTCGCGCTCCGCGCGCAGCGCCTCGTCGGGGTCGGCGAAGCCCGCGTCGACGGCCGTCGAGCGCAGCGCCTCCCGCTGCCCGGCGAGCCGCTGCTCGGCGTCGTCGCGCGCGGAGCTGGCCGCCACCAGCCGGTCGATGCGGTCGGCCTCGTCCAGCAGGTGCGCGCGGTGCTCGGCGATGCCGGGGTGCTCGCCGCGGGCGGCGTCGAGCCGGGCGGCCCTGGTCTCCGACCGAGCGCGCAGCGCGGTGAGTTCGCTGCGGGCCGCGGCGAGGCGCCGGTCCACTTCGCCGCGCTCGTCGGTGAGCCGCTGCGCCGAGGACTCCAGCTCGGCGAGCTCGGCGGTGCGCGCGGGCACTTGCTCGGCGAGGGCGCGGACGGCGTCGCGGTGCTCGGTGGCGGCGGTGGTCTCGGCCTCGACCTCCTCGGCGGTGCGCTCGCCGACGCGCTCCAGCAGCCGGTCGAGCTGCCCGCGCCGCTCGGTGTCGCGCGCGGCGGCCTCGTCGCGTTCGCGCTGCTTGTCCTGCTCCACCCGCTGAGCCGCCTGCTCGTCCTCGGCGCGCACCGAGTCCCGCACGGCCGTGCGCGGTTCGGGGTGGTCGGCGGAGCCGCACACCGGGCAGGGGTGGCCGTCCGCGAGCTCGTCGGCGAGCTCGGCCGCCATCCCGGCGAGCCGCCGTTCCCGCAGCTCCTGCACGGTCTCGCGGGCGTTCTGGTGCTCGTCCACGGCGCGTCGGGCGTGCTCGGCCGCCTGCTCGTGGGCCTGCCGGGCGGCGGGCACGGCGCGCGCGGCGCGCAGCAGCTCGGCGAGCTCATCGACCTGCGCCTCCGCGTGCTCGCGGCGGTTCTCGGCCTGCCTGGCCTCGTCGAGCAGGCCCCGCGCGGCGACGACGCGCTCGGGCAGCGCGGCTTGGCGCTCGGCGAGCTCGGCCCCGGCGCGCTCGGCGGTGTCGATCTCGTCGGCGAGCGCGTCGATCCGGGTCAGGTCGGTGCGCTGCTCCTCGGCCTCGGGGAGCAGCTCGGCGAGCGCCCCGGCGCGTTCCCGCCGGGCGCCGGACCAGGCGCGCAGCTCGTCGAGCGGGGTCTCGGGGCCGGTGCCGGGGCAGTCCTGCCGGGCGCGGGCGAGCGCGCGGGTCGCCTCGTCGAGGGCGGCCTCGGCCTGCCCAGCGGTCCGGCGCACCGCGAGGACGGGCGCCGCCCGCCGGGCGGCGTCCAGTTCGGCGCGCCAGCGCTCGTGCTCGGCCCGCTCCGCGTCGAGCTCGGCGAGGTCGGCGTGAGCGGCGCGCACCCGCCGGACCTTGTCGGCGAGCTCGCGGCGCGCGGTCAGCTCCCGTTCGGCGGACTCGCGCCGGCCGGCGAGTTCTCCGCGTTCCGCGCGGGTCTCGCCGAGCTCGGTGTCCAGGCGCTTCTCCCAGCCCTCGAGCCAGATCCGCTCGTCGGCGCCCTCCTCCGGGTCCTCCCCGACGACCTGGGCGACGCGCGCGAGCAGTTCCCGGACCCGCTGGCGGTGCTCCTCGACGGCGCGGCCGCGTTCCCGGCGGTGCTCGACGAACCACCGCTCCACGTCGGCGAAGCGCTGGGTGCCGAACAGCTTCTCCAGCAACCGCTCGCGCTCGGTGGTCTCGGCGCGCAGGAAGTTCGCGAACTCGCCCTGGGGCAGCAGCACGACCTTCGTGAACTGGTCGACGGTCATCCCCAGCAGGCGCTGCACGGTGCGGTTGACCTCGTCGATCCGCGCGGCACCCTCGGGGGCGGTGCCGCCGGGGGGTGCCGAGATCCAGGTCAGCGAGGCCTTCGCGTTGCGGGTGGTGACGCCCTCGCCGCGCTTCTTGCGCTGGTCGTACTTGGGGCTGCGGACGACGCGCAGCCGGTGGCCCTGCACGGTGAGCTCCAGCTCGACCGAGGTGGCCACCTCGTCGGCCGCGGTGTCGCAGCGCAGCTGCTTGACCTGCTCGCGCGCCCCGGGCACGGCGCCGTAGAGGGCGAAGCAGATCGCGTCGAGCAGGCTGGTCTTGCCCGCCCCGGTGTCGCCGTGCAGCAGGAACAGGCCGTCGGCGCCGAGCGCGTCGAAGTCCACCTCGACCCGGTCCCGGTACGGGCCGAACGCGGTGATCTCCAGGTGGTGCAACCTCATTCGCGGACCTCCGCGACCTGGACGGCGCGCAGCGCCTCGGCCAGCAGCGCGCGCTCGCCCTCGGTGGGCTCGGAGCCCCGGCAGTCGGCGACGAAGCCGTCCGCGATCGCGGTGTCCTCCCGGCCGCGCACCGCCTCGGAGTAGCGCAGCTCGCCGGTCGCGCGACCGCCCGCGGGCTGCCACTCCAGGTGGACGGCGTGCGGGAAGCGCTCCTGCAGCAGGCGCATCGCGTCGATCGGCCGCACCTCGTCGGTGAGCACTGCGGACACGAAGCAGTCCTCGTGCGCGGCGTGCTCGGGCGCGGTGCGCAGCACCTCCAACTCGCCGCGGAGGGTGGCGAGGCGGCGCGGCACGGGCAGCTCGTGGCGGCGGACCTCGGCGAGACCGGCGGCGTCGAGATCGACCAGCCAGACCGACTTCCGCTGCGCCGCCTCGGAGAACGAGTACGCCAGCGGGCTGCCCGAGTAGCGCAGGTGCTCGGCGAGCCGCTGCGGTCCGTGCAGGTGCCCCAGCGCGACGTAGTCCACGCCGTCGAACACCCCGCCCGGCACCTGCTCGACGCCGCCGACCGCGATGGGCCGCTCGGAGTCGCTGGCGTCGCCACCGGTGACGAAGGCGTGCGCGAGCACCACCGAGCGCGGTCGGCCGCGGGCGTCCAGGTCGGCGTTGACGCGGTGCATGGCCTCGGCGAGCACGGCGCGGTGGCCGCGCTCGGCGACCGGTTCCGCCCCGGGCACGCCGGGGTGCGCGTCGAGCACCTGGCGGGCCGGATCCGGTTCCAGGTAGGGGATTCCGTAGAACGCGACGGGCCCGTGCTCGTCGTCGATCAGCACCGGCTCGTGCAGCAGCGAGATGCGGGTGCGCAGGTGCAGGCCACCCGCGGCGGCGAACTCGCCGAACGCGCCGACCCGGGCGGCGGAGTCGTGGTTGCCGGGGATCACCACGAGCCGGGCACCGGCCTCGCGCAACCGGCCGAGCACCCGCACGCAGGTCTCCACGGCCTCCCCGGAGGGCACGGCGCGGTCGTAGAGGTCACCGGAGACGACCACCACGTCGACCCGCTCCGCGACGACCAGCTCGGCCAGCCCGGACAGCACCGATTCTTGCTCGGCGAGCAGGTCGCGGCCGTGGAAGGTCCGTCCCACGTGCCAGTCGGAGGTGTGCAGCAGCCGCATGGAGGTCAAGTTACCGAACCCCTCCCCCGCTGATCGGCCCCGGCGTGTCGGACCGACCCCCGCACGCTGGGGGAATCGGCCGATCGCGGGGAGCGGGGCCCGATCGCGGCGGATTCGGCCGCCCGGTGCGGGATGATCGCGGGGGCGTGGCTGAGGGGAGAGCGACATGGGTACCGGCGTGCTGATCGCCGTGGTGGTCGTGCTGGTGCTGCTGTTCGCGGGGGCGCTGGTGCTGATCTGGCGGCTCTACACCGACTCGGCCAGCCGCGCCGACCAGGCGCTGCGGATGGTGGAGGCCGAACGGGCGCGGACCGTCGAGCAGCAGGCCGCGCTGCGCCGCTACGAGGTCGCGTTCGCCTCGATCACGGGGCGCGGAGAGCTGGGCGAGCAGGTGCTCGTCGAGACGGCGAAGTCGTTGGGGCTGCGGGAGGGCGTGCACTTCAGCGTGCAGACCGACCTGGCCGGGGGCGGCGCCGCCCGGCCGGACCTGGTGCTCACCGTGGGCGGCGGCAGGCAGGTGCCGGTGGACGCGAAGGCGAGCCTCGCGGTGTGGGCGGAGGCGATGGAGACCTCCGATCCGGAGGAGCGGGCCGAGGCGCTGCGGGTGCACGTGCGCAACATCCGGTCCCGGGCGGCGGAGCTGGCGGGCAAGGGCTACCAGCGCTGGGCGGACGCGATCTACGGGGCGATCATGTTCGTGCCCTCGGACGCGGCCGTGGTGACCGCGCTGGACACGGATCCGAGCCTGCTGTCGTGGCTGTTGGACAAGCGGGTGTTCCTGTGCGGACCGACGAGCTTCGCGGTGCTGGCCTCGGCGGCGCTGTTCGCGGCGACCGAGCGGACCATCGCCGAGGACATCGAGCAGGTGCGCGCGCAGGCGGTCCGGGCGCAGCGGGCGGCCTCGGGCGCGGTGGAGGCGGTGAACCTCTCCAGCACGCACCTGCAGCGGTTCGTCTCGGCGCGGCGCCGCGAGCTCGACGCGCTGGAGTCGTTCCGGGGCGCGGTGCAGCCGCTGGCCGAGAGCGCGGGCGGTTCCGCCTCGATCGGTGGCGTCCGCCGGGAGGAGGACGGCCTCGTCGGCACCGAGGCCGCCGAGCGCTGACCGGCTCCGATCAGCCGTGCTGGGCCAGGAAGGCGTCCACGGTGTCCACGATCATCGGCACGCTGGGCCCCGGGGTGAAGCCGTGGTCGAAGTCCTCGTAGGGGTGCAGCGCGACGTCCACGCCGAGATCGCGCAGCCGGTCCGCGAAGTCGAGGCTCTGCTCGATCGGCACCAGTGAGTCCTTGGTGCCGTGCTGGATCAGGAACGGCGGTTCGGCTCCGGAGAGGTTGCGGATCGGGCTCGCGGCGGAGGCGTGCACCGGGCACTCGCCCGGCATGCAACCGAGGTACTTGCGCACGGTCCGGCGGGAGTAGTCGGACAGGTGCGGGTTCGCCAGCTCCGCCTCCGCGCTCAGGTCGGTCGGGCCGAACCAGTTCACCACGCCCCGGATGCCGGTGAGCCCGCCGCCGGGCTCGGCCGGGTCGTCGCTGACCGCGCCCAGCTGCGAGACCAGCAGCCCACCCGCCGACGCTCCCCACAGCACCACCCGCTCCGGGTCGAGCTGCCAGGTGCCCGCGTTCAGCTGCAACCAGCGGACCGCCTCGGCGACGTCCTCGACCTGCGTCGGGGCCGGGCCCAGGTCGCTGAGCCGGTAGTCCACGGTGGCGACCGCGAAACCGCGGCTCAGCATCCGCTCGGCGGTGAGGGATTCGGCCGCACCGCCGGCCGCGAGCTGCCCGTCGATCTTCCGGTTGCCCGCGTCCCAGCCTCCGCCGTGCGCGTACACCACGATCGGGTGCGGGCCGGGGCCAGCGGGCAGGAAGAGGTCGAGGGCGAGCGGACCGGTCGGGCGCTGCGCGTACACCTGCCCGGCCACGATCCGCGAGGCGCCGAGGTCGGGGGCCGCGGAACCGATCAGCGTGCCGTTCGCCGGTTCCGAGGAGGCCAGGCAGCCCGCGGTGAGCGCGGCCGCGGCCAGCACCGCCGTTCCGGCCAGCACCGCTCGCCAGACCCGCCGCGCCGAGGCCATGCCATCCTCCCGGACCGTGGGCTCCGATCACCGGCGCCGAATGCCCAGGACCCTAACAAGACCATCACCCGTTCGAGTGGTGCGAGCACGCGGAGCGATCCGGTGAGCGGCGCGTCCACCCCGCCTCCTCGGACGAACGGTCCGCTCACCCCACCCGCACCAGCGCGGAAGCGGAGTCAACGGCCCGTTCGTCCCATCCGCTCGGACGAACGAGCCGTTCACTCCCGCACGAGCACCCCGGGCGGTTCGGGTCAACGGACCGTTCGCCCCAACCCGCCGGACGAACGGTCCGCTCACCCCCACCACGGGACAGGTCAACGGACCGTTCGTCCCATCCGCCTGGACGAACGGTCCGTTGACTCCGATCAGGCGTCGGCCGCGTGCTGCTGGGCGGCGAGGAAGTGCTGGATCTCCGCCGTGGAGCGGTAGAGCTCCAGGTAGTGCTGGTAGAAGGCGTCGTAGCGCTCGGTGCGCTCGGGGTCGGGCACGACGGTGCGCGCCACCGGGTTCCACTCGCGCTCGCCGACGGCGGTGCCGGTGGCGACCCCCGCCATGAGCGCGTCGCCGAACGCGGCGCCGACGGTCTCGCTCGGGATCTGCTGCTCCTGGCCGGAGATGTCGGAGACGATCTGCGTCCACAGCCCGCCCTGGGTACCACCGCCGACGGCGACGAGCCTCCCGGCGCGGCCCCCGGCGGAGCTCATCGCCTCCAGGTTGTGCCGCACCCCGTAGCCGATGCCCTCCAGCGCCGCCCGGTACACCTCCGCCCGGCCGTGGCTGGTGGTCAGCCCGAGCAGCGCCCCGCGCGCGTCCGGGTCGAAGATCGGCGTGCGCTCCCCGGCGAAGTACGGGAGCAGCAGCAACCCGCGGCTGCCGGCCGGCGCGCCCGCGGCCTGCTCGACGAGTTCCGCGAAGTCACCGTCGACGAGCCGCCGGATCCAGTCCGTGACCGCTCCGGAGGTCGCCATGCCAGCGGCCAGCGTGTAGGTGTCGGGGAACACGCCGCAGGTCCCCCACAGCGCGGGGTGCGGCCGCGGGTCGGTGAGCACCTGGACGAAGAACATCGTGGTGCCGTACATGAGCATCACGTCGCCGGGCTCGCGGACGCCGGCGCTGGTGGCCTCGGCCCACGCGTCGATGGTCCCGGTGGTGACGGGAAGTCCCTCGGGCAACCCGGTCTCGGCGGCGGCGCGGGCGCCGACCTGGCCGACGACCTCCGTGGGCCACGCGAGTTCGGGCAGCGCCAGGTCGGGGGCGACGCGCTGCGCCCACTCCTTCGACCACTCCCGGGCGTGCAGGTCGTAGAGCGGATCGCACTGGCTGGCGGAGTGGTGGTCGAGCACGTAGCGCCCGGTGAGCCGGTGCACCAGGTAGGAGCTGCACATCAGCAGCTTCTCGGTGCGCGCGTAGATCTCGGGCTCGTTCTTGGCGAGCCACCGGATCTTCGGTCCGACCGCCTGGCTGGTGAGCGCGGAACCACCGCGGCGGAGGATCTCGTCGGCGCCGAACTCCTCGGTGAGCTCGGCGATCTCGGCGGTGGCACGGGTGTCCACGCCGTAGAGGATCGCGGGACGCAGCGGGTTGCCGTCGCCGTCGGCGGGCAGCAGCACGGGACCGATGCCGCTGACGCCGAGTCCCTCGATGGTGCGCCCCTCGGCGGCGGGCAGCAGTTCCCGCACGATGCCGGTGAAGTCCTCCCACCAGACGGCCTCCGCGTCGTGCTCGACCCAACCCGGGTGCGGGTAGGAGGTGTCGTGCGGGCGGGTGGCCCTGGCCACGATCCGGCCACCGGTGGTGACCAGCACCCCCTTGGAGCTCGATGTCCCGATGTCGACGCCGATCAGCACGCCCTCAGCCATCGCCTGTTCCTCCCGCTCGTCCGACGTTCCCCGCGGCATCGTAAAGACCCGCGGCGGAGCGACCCGCACTCATGTCCGATTCGGACGCGCAGTCTTCCGGAAGCGGGCGCCCGCGGGAACAGGTTTCGCACCGGCGACCGAGTCACATCCCGGTGCGCTGCGACGATCCGGCAGCGGTTCTGCTCCGCCGGGACGGCCGCGAGTTCTGAACCGTTCCGTTTGGCCGCGTTTGCTTCTGGTTCGGGCCCCGCGGGGCGGATCGGCCCCGCGGGGTTCCCCGGACCAGGGCGGGCGTCAGCCCCGGGTCCACTCCTCCAACCGGATGCCGAGCTGCTCGGCGACCGCGCGCAGCTCGGCCCGGTGGTCGCCGGGGACCGCGTGCAGGTGGTTCGCGCCGAACCGGGACAGGAAGACCTCGCCGGGAACGTCGAGGCGGGCGAAGGCGTGCGGCCACTCGGGAGTGGACTGCTCGACGAGCGCCCGGTTGGTCTCCTCGTCGTAGCTCTCGAACTCCCCGAGCAGGAGTTGCAGCCGGTACTCGCCCGCCTCCCGCGTCAACCGGCCGAGGGTCATCTGCCCGGGCGCGGCGATGTGCTGCACGGAGGCACCGCCCGCCGGGAAGAAGAACACCTCCGGGTAGAAGTTGACCTTCGCGAGGTTCTCCAGCGGGTCGTCGCTGCGCGCGGCGTACCAGGTGGCGTGCTGACCCGAGTTGCACAGGTCCCAGATGTCCCGGTCGTGGTGGTAGTGGCGCACGTCGGCGAACAGCGCCGGGGTGCCCGCGACCTGCTTGAACAGCTGCATGGTCAGCGCACCGTCCATGTCGGCCTCGGTGGCGCAGACGTGCGGCTCCTTCGGCCCGTTCCAGTCGTAGGGGTCGTTGAGGAACGCCTCGGTGACGTCCATGGTCGCGAAGTTCTCGGTGAGCTCCGGCTGGCCCTTGATGCCGGAGAAGTCGAGGTGGCGTTCGGCGATGATCTCCCGTGCGGCGAGGTAGGAGCGGATCTGGCGCTCCAGCAGCTCGGGGGTGAGCTTCTTGCCGTCGTAGTGCACTCCGGCGGAGTGCTCTTCGAGCCATTCCCGCGCCTTGCGGGCTTCGGCGGCATCGGCCTTCTCGGCGCGCAGCACCAGCTCGTACTGGTCGATCTCCTCGACGTCGATGCCGAACTGCCGCTGCCACTGGTCGGTGTTGGCCACCGCGGTGTTCATGCCCATCGGCCGCCCGCCGAACCGGCCGAAGGTGGAGCCCCGCAGCGAGGACACGGCCGCGGCGGCGGTGGCCCGCACTCCGATGGCGGCGGCGAGTTCGGGCGAGTCGGGCGCGCCCCAGGCACGGCTGTGCGCGCGCCCGATCTGGTCGAGCGCTCCGCCCGCGGCGAGCATCCCGACGAGGCCGGGCTCGGTGGGATCGGTGCTGGCCACGAGCACCAGCGGGCTCCGGGTGGCGTCGGCGGCGAGCATGGTGAAGTGCGGGAAGGACCAGACGGCGTAGTAGAGGACGGTGAGGTCCACCTCGGCCGCGGCGACCTTCCGGGCCACGGAGGTGGCGAGGACGTTGTCGGCCACGAGAGCGTCGCCCGCGACGACCTCGTGCCCGGCCGCGCGCAACGAGGCGACGAGGGCGTCCTGCTTGCCTTGGATGAATTCCGCGTTGCGGGCGTGCACGTGATCACGACCGTCGGAGATGCCGACCACACCGATGCGGGCCACGGGGCCTCCCTGGTTCTCGGAACGGGGTTGCGTCAGGACGTGCCGGTGAGGTTCCGGACCGGGTCGCGGGGACGAACCTCGAACGGGCCAGCCGCACGTGCCGGATTCCGCTTCCACCGCGCCTGGCCGGGCCAGGAGAACGCACCGGGCGCGCCTGCGCTGGGATTCCGCGCCTGCCGCCGTGACCCGAATTCGTTCACCATTGACCGACCGGGTGATGAGCAATCGTTTTCTCGGAAGTTATTCTGGACTCGCTGGGGCTGTCAAGGAATCCGCGTCGCAACCACGCGGGCAGCCGACGTCCGAAGGAGGTCCGGTGGCGACGATCAGCGATGTGGCGGCCAGGGCCGGTGTTTCCACCGCGACGGTCTCCCGGGCGCTCAACGGCAAGAGCACCGTGGATCCCACGTTGGCGGCCCGGGTCGCGGCGGCCGCCGACGAGCTCGGCTACCGGCCGAACGGCCCCGCCCGCAACCTGCGCAAGCAGGAGACCGCGGTGCTGGCCCTGATCATCTCGGACGTGGAGAACCCGTTCTTCACCGCGATCTCGCGCGGGGTGGAGGACGTCGCGCACGCGGCGGGCTACTCGGTGGTGCTGTGCAACTCCGATGACGACCCGGCGAAGGAGCGCGAGTACCTGGACGTGGCGCTGCAGGAGCGCATGGCCGGGGTGCTGCTCTCGCCGACGGGCCGGGAGGAGAGCGCCGAGCTGTTGCGCGCGAGCCGCACGCCGGCCGTCGCCCTGGACCGCCCGCTGCCCGGCGGCGGGGACGCGGTGCTGGTCGACAGCGGGAACGCGGCGAAGAACGCGACGCTGCACCTGGTCGACCGGGGATACCGCCGGATCGGCTGCCTCACCGGGCCGAGCGGGATGCCGACAGCGGACGCGCGGTTGAACGGCTACCGGGAGGCGCTGCGCGCGGCGGGGCTGTCGGACAGGGGCCTGGTGCGGCACGCGGAGTTCCGCGCCACCGGCGGCAGGCGCGCTGCCCGGCAGTTGCTGGACCAACCGGACCAGCCCGATGCGCTGCTGGTGGCGAACAACGCGATGGCGGTCGGGGTGCTGGAGACCTTGGGCGAGCTGGGTCTGCGCGCGGGCCGCGACGTGGGCGTCATCGCCTTCGACGACGCGCCGTGGGCGACGCTGCTGGACCCGCCGCTGAGCGTCGTCGTCCAGCCCGCCTACGACATGGGCGCGGTCGGCGCGCAGCTGCTGCTGCGCCGCATCGGCGGCGACCGGGGTGAGCCGACCACGCGAACGTTGTCGGCCCACCTCGTCACGCGCGGCAGCACCGAGCGCGGCTGATCAGCGGGAGGCGGCCGCGGCCACCGCGCGGACCATCTCCTCGATCTTCGCGGTGAGCTTGCGCCGGTCGGCCGGGGCGACGGTGAACCACTGCCGACCGTCGCCGCCCTCCCGCTTCTGCGTGAGGTAGCAGCCGTCCGGCCCGTTCAAGAACGAGACCGAGTACGGCGGCCGGTGCGTGCGCCCGACCCGCCGGTCGTGCCCGCGCGCGGTGAACACGCCGTCCCGCTCGCGCTCGGCGGTGAGCACCGTCGCCAGCACCCGGGCGTCGGCGCTGCCCACCCCCGCTCCGGTCAGCGCGCTCAGCAGCGTGCCGCCCGGGTTCTTGCGCCTGCGCCGGGTGGCGTTGTCCAGCACGTCGGTCGGCACGCTGGCGGTGCCGCCGCGTCCCGGGGTGAGCGACCCGATCAGCTCGACGGCGTTGCCCGCCGGACCGCCGTACTCCTGCCGGCTGAGCACGATGTCCCGCAGGTCGTCGTTGGTCGCGCCGTCCGCCTGGTACGCCTGCACCGTCGCGCGGCCGTGCTCGACGCAGACCGCGTTGAACGAGGTGCCGCCCTTGGCGTGCACCGCCACCCCCACCGCCAGCGGCGGCCGCGACAGCAGCTGCCAGGCGTCCTCCAGGAAGGGGTGCAGGTCGTCGCGGTCCAGGTACCCCCGGTCGATCAGGTCCTGCCTGCCGAGTTCGGCGGCGCGGGCCAGCTCGTCCCGGGTGGGTTCGCCCGCCAGCCTGCCCACCCGCAGCAGCGGGTGCACGTGACTGTCGAACCGCTCGCACAGGTAGGCGGCGGCGAGCGGGCTGATCGACATCCTCCCTCGGCTCATCAGCGGTCCAGGTTCTCCCAGTCGCCGAAGACCGGCGGGGCCACGGCCCGCATGTCGTTGGTGAACACGTCCTCGTCCTCGATGAGCCAGCTGGGCCGCTCGTGCTCGGCGTCCTCGCCCTGCTGCTGCCCGCGCTGCCCGGCACCCGCGCCACCCGGCGCACCAGCGCCACCGCGAGCGCCCGACCCGCTCGACCCGCCGGACGTGGCGCCACCGGTGCTCGAACCACCGACACCACCGACACCCGCGCGACCTCCCGCGCCCGGACCGGAACCAGCACCCGAACCCGCGCCGGCACCGGCACCGGCACCGGCACCGGAGCGGAGTCCGCCAGCACCCACGCCGCCGCGACCACCCGAGGCACCACCGGGACCACCGGCGGGCGAGGGCGCCCACCGGCCGTTGTAGGGATTCTGTCGTTCCCAGGCCCCGGTTCGCGGGTTCTGGCGGTACAACGTCCCGTCCGGTCCGCGCACCACGCCCGGCGGCAACCCGGCGTTCGGGTTCGACGGGGCCGGCGACCAAGCGGACCCCGACGGAGCCGGAGCCACCGCACCAGGAGCGCCGCCCAACGACGGAGCCGGGGCTCCCGGACCGGGCGAGGCAGCCCAGGAGGAGGAACTGCCCGCGGGAGTGCTGCCGTTCGAGGAGACCGAGGAGAACTGCGAACTCCCCATCACCTCCCGAGCGGAAGGAGTGGTCGCACCGGGGGCGACCTGGTCGCCCTCGTCAGCGGGCATCGGCTGGAACTCGGGCACCGCCGCGAGGTTCGCCTCGGTCTCGCTCCGGTAGCGCTCCTTGATCTCCGTAGCGCGATCGTTGGTGAGCTGGAAGTCCTCTTGGCGTTCCTCGTAATCGCTGGCCCACCCGAGGTACCAGGTGTCGTCGTGCTCGTCGACCCACCCCTTCTCCGGAGGATCGAGCTGCACCGGCCGCCCGTTGGACAGCGTCTCGCCCTCGCTGGGAATCTCGTGGAAGGTCGAGTTCTGCGTGTTCGCCTGGTTCTCCAGCGCCTTGCTCACCGCACCAGCGGTTTCCGACGCGGCCCGGGCGTGCGGGACGATTGCGTTGATCGAAGCATTCGCGGCATCGGCCGCACGCCCCTCGTGCGCCGATTCAGCCTCGCGCAGCGCGGCCTCGACGTCCGCAGCCAAGCCCTCGAAGTTCTCCCTCGCCTGCGCCCAGGCGGCACTTCCGTTCCCCAGCGCGCTCGGCAACGAACCGGCGTCGGGACCTCCTCCCATGTCCGCACGCAGCTGCTTCGCCATTCCGGCGTAGCACATACCAGATCCAACGATGGAGTCAGATCCCGATACAGGAGATGACATTTCCAACCTCTTTCACTTCACCAGAGGAAGGCCGGGAACCGGCCGCTCCAACATACCCCTGGCGCACGGACATGAATCGAACGACTCACCACTAGGTGCATCAAGAGCAAAGCAAAAACAAGATCCGATCACACCTTTCGCGACGTGAGCTAATTTTTCTCCGGCAACCCCGCAACCGAGAGCTCTAGCGACTGCTTCGCCAACCCGCAGGGATCAACCATCCCCCCAGAACTGTCAGTTTCCGTCACAAAAGAGAATAGAATTTCGTTCTCGTTGGTAGCCAAGTACAAAGCACAACTGCCATTCGCAGGGTCATCTTCGTTAGCCTGAACGACAGGATGACCAGCGACATCAAACTCCGCATAATCTATGAACGACGACGAATGGTCTCGATACATCTGAATGTTACGCCCCGGGAACGCATTCAAGGAGACCGTGGCATCGCCGTCAACGGCGGACCACTTGCAGTACTCAGGAAGGCTAGGATCCAAAGAATCCTTGAGCTTCTCCCCCTCCGACTCAAGACCCAGACTTTGCAGGGCACTCGGGCCGAGGAGAGCGCAGACCTCAACCCCAGAAGCTTCTTTAGGGGATTTCACCTCAGAACCCTGACCCGGTATCTCCTGAGGTGGAGGATTCTCGCCCGCGTCGGATCCCATCGCGCAACCAGAAGCGAGGACAGCTAACGACGCCATGCCCGCGAGTACCCGAAAAGCGGCAAGACTCACCTTAGCAGGCATATATCCTACGACCGCCTTTCAATTTTTCCGGCGTCAACCGAGGAGTTTTCGTCGGCCAGTCGATACTCATCCAGCGTCGCACGATAAGACTCGATCTTGCCGTCCAGCTTCGCCATAATGGCATTCGCCGCGCCCTGCAACGAAACATCAGCTCCATTTACTCTTTCAGTAAAGAGAGCGCGCGCCTCACCGGTTATCGAATCCTTGGCGGTGAGCTCGTTCGGCATGGCCGATCGCGAGGATCGCGCCAAAGCCTCCGCTTCAGACTTCGCGTCCTCCAGCTTGCGGATCGCTGCTTCCAGCGCTTCTGGGTCTATCCTGAACCCGGTCATGCTTCCTCCCCTGGCATGTCCACGCGTCAGCTGAGCATGGTGCACGCAGCCCCCTCCGCGCGTGCGCGAACCTACTCAATCACCCCTATGACGATCACCACAGTAACCGGTGACGCACCGCGCGTGATCATCACCCGATGAGAGCAGCACAATCTCCGAAAGCGGAAGAGCCGGGGTGCTGACTCATCCTGATCAAAACCGGGGCTCAGGGCGCAGCGACTTGAACATCAGGGGGCAGGCGATCACCGCCATGACCATCGGGACCGCGACGACCAGCAGGTAGATCAGAAGCTCCGGGTTCACCTCGTCAGCGCGCCCGAAGAAGACCAGCGACAGGACGGCCAAGCCAAGACCGTTCGCGCACGCGGTCCCCGCGCACAACACAACCGACTGCCTCAGCAACGGTCGCGCCCCGGCGACGTCGATCGTTCCACCGCGGAAGTACCGCTGGCCAAGCAACGTGCACAGTCCCAGGAGCCAGGAGAAAAGGCCGGACACCCCGATCATCAGCACAGCGATCCAGGCGAGCGGGTGGCCGCCGGCCGGCAGGACGAACATCCACGCCATCCCCACCAGCACGACAACCGGTGAACCGGTCATCAGCGCGATTCCCGCGATCAGCAGACGCAGCTTCCTGCTCCGCTCCCACTCCACCGACACGGGAAGGAGCCGTGGCGGCGGGGGCGGCCCGGTCGGGATCGGAATCATCGAGCCTCCCAGTTGGACGCATCACCATCGCTGACACTGCCATCGCTCAGATCGACACCGTCGTTGGGTTTCCCCACTTGTCACCAAGACCGTCGAGAGTGCCTACCGGCTCGGGCGGCATCGGAGCGGCTTCTGAAATCTCCGCCTGCGCGGACGCGGCGCGCAGGGTCGCGTCATTCGCGGCAGAGAGAACGTGCGTCGACAGGCGACGAGGATCCGTGCGGCGCTTCCAGTCGGTGGCGAGCTCCACCGCACGCACTTCACCGAGTCCGGTCACGCTTACCACGACAATTCCTTCCGGGTCTTGGCCGCGGAAAGCTTCATCGCGTACTTCTGGTTCTGCCCGCTCGGAGCCTCGGCGACATCCGAATTTCCTCCGGCCAATGATCTTCCTCGTTCAGCTGCCACCATTGATGCACAAGTGGGCACCCTACCGAGCCGCGGTGGGCCGATGGGCAGATCGCAGGAAACACCGGGACGGTGAGATCCGTTCACGGCAGCTTTGCGCCGGGAACTAGCCTGAGCTCCGACAGGACCGGAGAACGGGGTGCTCCATGTGGACCACGCGAGCAGAGCTGCCGGAGGACGCGGCGGGGGTTCGGGCCGTGAACCTCGCGGCGTTCCCGACCGCCGAGGAAGCCGATCTCGTCGACGCGCTTCGCGCCGATCCGGGGGCGTGGGTCCCCGGCTTGTCGACCGTGGCCGCGAACGAGGGCGGCGGGATCGTCGGGCACGCACTGCTGAGCCGGTGCCGGGTCGGTGGAGCTCCGGCGCTGGCGCTCGCACCCTGCGCGGTGCTGCCCGCGCACCAGCGAACGGGAGCGGGATCCTCCGCGATCCGCGCCGGACTCGACGCCGCGCGAGCGCTCGGGGAGAACCTGGTCGTGGTGCTCGGGCACGCCGACTACTACCCGAGATTCGGATTCACCCCTGCCTCCCGGTTCGGCATCCGAGCGCCGTTCGAGGCCCCCGACACCGCGTTCCTCGCCCTCGCGCTCGATCCCCGGCAGCCAGTGCCGAGCGGGCTGATCGAGTACCCCGCGCCGTTCGGCATCTGACTCAGCCGTCGAGGAATCCTCGGTTCAGACGAGGATCTTCCGGACGACTGCGCACCACGCGAAACCGGACAGCGCGACAGGCGACAGCACCACGACGAAGCCGAACAAGGTTTCCGCACCGAGCTGAGCACCGTCCCGCGCCGCAGCGGCGGACGCCAGCGCCAAAGCCGCCGTGCTCAGGCCGCCGCCGATCGCGGAAAAGATCCAGACAGCCAGCGAGGATCGTCGCAGTCCTTGAGCTTGAGTCAGGTTGAGCCAGCCGCTGTTGAGGTACGACCGCCCGAGCAGGGAAAGCACTCCCATCCCACAGGAAAAGAACGTGGACACGAAGAGAAAACCCGCCAGCATGATCGTTCCCGCGCCTCGACCGACTGGCAGCGAGAACATCCAGGGGATTCCCAGAACGGCGATGACCAGTGAACAAGTCACGAGCAAGATTCCGGCCAGGCCGAGCCGTCGCCTCATCCTGCGCGCCCACTCGACCGACACCGGAACGTACCTCGGAGGCGGTTGCGGTACAGGAATCGGGATCATCATCGCACTTCCCAGTTCGATTCGTCGCCATCATTGACGCTACCGCCGCTCAGATCCACGCCGTTGTTCGCAACCCCCACTTGGCGCCGAGTTCGTCGATGGTTCGCTGGTCTGCGTGTTGACCGGCTGAACAGTCGCACAGAATGCGCTAACCGCTGCGGCGACGAACCGACCCTCCTCCAAACGTTGATAGACCGAGCTCAGGTCAGCTGAGACCGCGTCGAGGAGCCCATCGCCTGCGCCGCGGTGATCGGCTCGCCGGAGGCCGCGATTCCCCCGCTCGTCGCCTCCGGGAGCTGGTGCGGGGCGCCCCGGGGGATCTCCGCTTGCGCGGACGCCGCGCGCACGGTCGCGTCATTCGCGGCGGAGACGACGTGAGCCGCCAGGCGACGCGGATCCGTCCTGCACTTCCACCCAGCCACCATATGACTCAGCCGTCGAGGTTGCCCTTCTTGACCTCGCGCAGGAACGCGCCGAAGGCGGTTGCCGGGAAGGACAGCACCGGGCTCCCCCGCCCGAGCTTGGAATCCCGCACCGCCGAGCGATCAGCGGCCAACGCGACCTCGACGCACGCGCCGCCGTTGGCGTTGCTGTACGTCGACTTCCGCCAAGGCAACGCAGGGGTGTCGTGGGCGGTCACGCTGCCACCTTCTTCTGTCCTATTCGAGCCTTCCGAGCACATCCCGGATGAGCTCGGCCGAAGCGGACTCGCTGAGCGCCGCGACCCTCAAACGGTTGAACGCAACGGTATAGGACTTGAGGTGCTGGGGACCAGCAAGGTAATCCGCGTTCGTCAGGCCTTCCAGGTACAGGATCGTCTTCGCGGGTTCGGCGAGGCTGAGGATCGTGAACGGCGATCCCAGCGCGAGGTGCGCCCAGTCCGAGAGCGGCAGGACCTGGAGCGTGACGTGCTTGAGCTGGGCCACCTCCAGGAGGACGGCTAGCTGCTCACGCATGATCTCGGGCTCGCCAACGACTCCCCGGATGGCGGGCTCACCCAGAACCACTGACAGCTCGGGCGGGTTCGGGGCCGTGAGGCGCGCCCTGCGCGCGACCCGGCTGTCCGCGATGCGCCCCACGTCCTCCGGGCGGACCGAGATCGCCTTGTTCAGCAGCGCTTCCGCGTACGCCTTCGTCTGGAGGATTCCCGGGATCATGTCGCCGTAGTGGATCAGCAGCTCGCTGGCCACCGATTCCATGCCGACGTACGAGCGCGCCCAGTCCTGCACCCGGCCGTAGCTGCCGCGCTTGCGCGCTTCCTTCGCCAACCGGTGGATGTGTTCGATCCGGTTCCCGTCGACGCCACAGCGCTCGGCGATGCGATCCAGCTCGGCGGCGGAAATGGTGCGGACCCCGTTCTCCAGCTTGGACACCTTGGTCACGTCCCACCGCAGCAGCTCGGCGATCTCCTTCGGCTCGACGCCCGCCGCCTCGCGCATCCTGCGCAGCTCCAGGCCCAGTTCGAGCCTGCGGATCACCGGTCCAGGGTTCGTCACGTTGCCTCCTCGGTCGCGGAACAGTCTGCCGGGTCGGACGCCAGAACCTGATCCCCCTAAAGGGCGACTATCTACGTGGCATTGCCGCTTATAGATTCCTCCTCGGCGGCGACCTCCCGTCGCTGGCGTGGGGTCGGTGGTCTTCCCCTCCTCCCCGACGAGGCCACCGGCTCCGCGTCCCCATCGGCTCCCGGGGGCGGCAATGCGACCTGAACCGCCGGGTTGGCGCGGGGTGTTCACGAGCGATCGGCTGCACCGGGTCTCGCCGGGCAACGAGCGCCGGATCTGCCACGGCTCGCCGGGAAACCGGCTCGGGCTCGCCGACTGCGGCGCGGTGTGCGTGCCGCCGACGCCGAACCAGTGGCCGCTGCCGACCTGCGCGCTGTGCTACCCCCGGACATGACGGTGCCCGGTGGTCAACGGACCACCGGGCACCGTCGATCAGAAGGATCAGTACCGGACGACCGAGTACTGCGAGGCCGTCCACGCCGGGGCGCCCTTCACCGGGATCAGCTCCACCCGGACCCGCTCCTTGCCCTCCGTCAGCGCCGGGGGCAGCTCGAAGGTGTCCGCCAGCCAGCGGAAGGTGCCGTTGCCCAGCGGCTGCAACCAGGTGCCCGCCACCTCACCGTCCACGCGCACCTCGGCTCGCTGGTAGGCCTGCCCCTGGTCGGAGATCCGGCGCAGCTGGGCGCCCTCGTTCTCCGCACCGACCGCGACGTCGAAGCGCACCGCGCCGGCCGAGGCCGCGACCTGGGCGTTGCGCCGCTCCCCGGTGCCCTCGAAGCGGGAGTCCAACGGGTTCACCTCTTCTCTCGCGGCCCGGTAGCCGTGGGAATCGCGGCTGCCGCGGTCCGACAGGTCGATGCTGTCGACCTCCTCCAGCGCTCCCGGGCGCCCGCCGTACCAGTACGCCGTGGAGCTGTAGTCGCCCGGCTCGTCGTTGTTCGGACCGTGCTCGATGTCGGCGACGAAGCCGTCCTGGAACGGGATCGCGTCCGGCACCTGGAGGCGGTAAGCACCGGTGCAGTCGTACCGGCAGCCGTCACCGTTCAGCTCGTGCGCCGGGTTGCCCGCCAGCGGCATGGAGAACGTGGTGCCGTCGCGGAAGTACCACCCGGACTCGTAGTAGTCCTCGCTGCCCGTGCCGTGCCAGGACGGGGACGGCGAACCGTTGACGTAGAAGCGCTCGTCGCCCTCCAGGTAGTTGCGCTGGTTGGCCACCGCGTTCGTCTCCGGCATCGACATCGGTTGGCGGCGGTGGGTGGCCGGGGCGTTCGGCGGGATCAGGCCGCGCATGGTGTGCGTGACGCCGTAGAAGGTGCCGGATCCCTCCGCCTGGAGGAAGTTCCAGTCCTCGCCTTCGACGGTCTCCCCCCGGTGGTGGGTGGCGTGGAAGTAGCCGGTGTTCTCGCCGGCCTCCCGCGGCGCCGCCGAGACCTCCGCGGTCATGCCCTCGATCGGCACGCCGCCGCCGTTGACGATCTCCACGGTGGCGCTGCGGTCGTAGGGCATCGGCCACCAGGAGGTGTACCAGCCGTCCTCGCCGGGGTCGATCGAGGTCATCATGCTGCGCACGTCGTGCTCGCCCAGGCCGGAGCCGAAGAACTCGCCGATCGGGGCGTCCACGGTGGTCTTGCCGTCGAAGGTGATGCGCAGCCGCGCCGACTCCAGCACGTGCTCCGAGGCCGCGACCTGCCGCGGGTCGAAGCCGTAGCGGCCCACCAGCTTCTCCCGCGCGAAGACCGCGTTGTCGATGCGGTAGCCGTGCGCGGCCTCCTCACCGGGATGAGCGGGGCCGACGTCGAGCACGTCGGTGCGCACCCACTCGCCGCGTACGAGGCTCTGCACGTCGTAGCGGAACTCGTTGACGTCCAGCGAGGAGGAGATGAAACGGTTCGCCACCTCCACCGAGGACTTGCCCGCGGTGAGCTGGGCGGGCACGTCGATCCCCTGCACGCCCCAGCCGCCCGGAGCGGCCGCTCCGCTGCGCCACTCGCCCGCCGGGGCGCCGTCCACCCTCAGGCTGGCGACCTGGTCGGCGATCTGCGGATCGAAGCGGCGCACGATGCGCACCCCCTCGTTGTCCGGGTGCACTGCCGCGTCGAACCGGCTGCCCCCGCCCGCGCCGAACGCGCGGCCGTCGTCGACGACCCGCGGGCTCGGCACGATCTGCGGGATCCGCAGCCGCAGCTGGTTGATCTGGCCCGGGCCCTCCAGCTGCGCCACCGGAGCCGCGGTGCCCGGAACGACGCCGAAGTCGCGCCGGGTGGGCTCCGCCTCCGGGTCCACGCCCTTCGGGTCGGCGACGCCGAACATGCGCAGCCGCTCCAGCACGTCCTCGGCGGGGTCCGACGGGTCGAAGGTGTCGACGCCCTCGGCGTCGGCGAAGGTGCGGTAGTCGACGTGGTAGAAGTTCGGGTTGTTCTGCACCGTGATCCGCATCGACTCGCGGTACGGCATCGGCACCTTGATCACCGCGCCGCCCGCCGAGTCGTCGGCGTTGCCGACCAGCGGCCACTCGAAGGGCGCCCCGACCCGGCCGCTGACCACGTCGATGAGCGGGGCGTCCAGCACGGTCCGGCCGTCCAGCTCGATGGTGATGTCGCCGGTGCCGGTGACGTCGCCCCAGGGCTCGCGGGTGAACCAGATCGAGGAGATCTCGCCCGCGCCGGCGCGCTCGGCGATGACGCACCCGCGCTCGCTCTCGCGCAGGCAGGAGTAGGTGCCGTTGAAGCCGTCGTCGTTGCTGCCGTCGCGGGCGAAGCTGGAGAACTGGCCCGTCTGCTCGGAGCCGCGCAGCTGCGCGAGCCCGGCCGGATCGCGGAAGGTGTCCCAGCCGACGCTGCCCTTGCCCGCCGCCCGCTGCTGGGCGGGGGCGGAGTTCTGCGCGGAACCGTGGCCGGAATCGGCGATCATCGCGGCGGCCGCCAGCGAAGCCACGCCGAGCACGGCACCGAGCCTCCTCGGCAGCCGCCTCGCGGCGCGCAGCACATCACCACTGCGGTCTCTCATCAAGCTCGCCCTCCCCACATCACTATCCCTGGTGGACAGCGTTGTCCTGGTCGTTCGACGGTGGTGCGCGGTTGGGATCGGATCGGTGTCGGTCCCGGGAACGCGGGCGCACACGGCCACACGCCGCGTTTCACCCGCAGCGTAGGAAGGAGGCCCGCACTCACCAAGAACATCGCGGAACTTCGGGATTCCGAAGTCCCAAATTCACTCATCTAGATGGTCACTGGCATGAAGCAGAGGCCACTACCACCATCCAGGTGGATTTGATTTCTTTTCGGTGACAGCTCGCATTGCTAAAGGAAGTCGCACGCCGGGGAAACATGGCCCTGGCGCGCGACCTGCACCTTCACCGATTCGGAGACGGGTTGTGGTAAGGCGTGGAGACTCAGCCCTGATTCAACCGGGAGTAGACCTCGGCCGCGTTCTGCTTCGTGATCAATTCCGTCGGAAGGGTTTGCTGCTTCTCCGTCGGCCGGCAATCGATGAGGATCTTCTTCGCCGCCTCGACGGCCTCCGCGCCCCCGGTCGGATAGAGGTTCGTGGCCTGCAAACGCCCCTGCTCCACCGCGCGAATACCACCGGATTCGATCGGCAGCCCGTCGATGCCGACGAATGCGATCTCCTGCGCCCGGCCCGCCGCCTGGGCGGCCAGGTAGGCGCCCTCGGCCATGGGGTCGTTCTGCGAGTAGACGGCCTGCAGATCCGGGTGCGCCTTGAGCAGCGCGTCCATCTTCTCCTGGCCCACCGAGCGCTCCCACTCGCCGTCCGCCTCGCCGACGATCTCGATGCGGGAGCCCGCGATGCCCTGCATGAAGCCCTCGTGGCGCTCCGCGGCCGGGGTCGAACCGGACAGGCCCTTGATCTCCACGATCTTGCCGCCCCGCGGCAGCAGCACGTTCTTGAAGTACTCGCCGGCCTGCCTGCCGATCGCGACGTTGTCCGCGCCGACGTAGGTCGTGTAGGCGTCACCGTCGACCTTGCGGTCCAGCAGCACCACCGGGGTCCCCGAGTTGTAGGCCTTGCGGACCACGTCGGTCAGCGGTGCCGCCTCGTTCGGGGAGATCATCAGGAGGTCGACCTGCTTGGTGAGGAACGACTCCACGTCGCTGACCTGCTTGGCGTTGTCCTTGGCCGCGTCGGAGAACTGCACCTCCTCGAACTGCGGCACCCCGGCGGCGGCCGTGCGGATGTCCTCGTCCATCCGGACGCGGTAGGGCTCGGCGAGGTTCGCCTGGCTCATGCCGATCGTGTACTTGCCGTCCGGGCCGCCGCAGGCGGCCTTCGGGTCCTGCGGCTGGGCGACACCGCTGTTCTCGCTCGTCGTGCCGCACGCGGCCGCGGTGACGGCCAGCGCGGCGCACGCGGTCGCGAACATCGACTTCGTTGTCCCTCGCATGGTGCTCCCTTCCCGAACAACTCCCAGGACGCTTCGGGGCCGGCGCTCAGGCCGTGGGGCGCAGCCGCTGCAACGCGGCGGCGGCCACGATGACCAGGCCCTTGATCAGCAACTGCATGTCGGTGTCGACGCTGTTGAGGCTCAGGATGTTGTTGAGGATGCCCAGCAGCAGGGCACCCGCGATGGTGCCCACCACCGAACCGCGCCCGCCCGCGAGGCTGGTCCCGCCGACCACCACCGCCGCGATGCCGTCGAGCTCGTAGGCCAGGCCGTCGTTCGGGCTGCCCGCGTTGAGCTGGCCCGCGTGCACGATCCCCGCCAGCGCCGCGCAGAACCCGGACAGCGCGAACGCGATGATCTTCACGCGGTTCACCGGAACACCGGACAGCCGCGCCGCCTTCTCGTTGCCGCCGATCGCGTAGAGGTGCCGCGAGTAGGCGCTGTAGCGCAGGAACAGGACGGCCGCGACCGCCACCACCGCGAAGACCAGCGCCGGGATCGGCACCACACCGCCGAAGGTGCGCTCGCCCAGCAGCGAGAACAGCATCGGCGCCTGGCCGGGACCGTCCCCGTAGGAGATCTGCACCGTCTCGCCGCCCGACCACATCCGGGCCAATCCGCGCGCGATGTTCAGGCCCGCCAGCGTGACGATGAACGCCTGCACGCCCAGCACCGCCACCGCCGCGCCCTGCAGCACGCCGAAGATCAGACCGATCAGCAGCACCAGCAGCGCCGCCACCAGCACGCCGAAGTCGTCGTTGACCAGCAGCACCGCCGAGCCGACCGCCGCCAGCCCCAGCACCGAGCCGACCGAGAGGTCGATCCCGCCGATGAGGATCACGAAGGTCAGGCCGACCGCGATGATCCCGATCTCGGAGACCGCGCGGACGATGTTGAACAGGTTGTCGCCGGTGAGGAACAGGATCTGCCCCTCGTCGCCGCGCGGCGAGAGCACGATCGCGGCGAGGAAGACCGCCACCAGGCCGAAGAAGCTCTGGAAGCGGAACAGCGTCTCCGCCACCTCGCGCCGCGACCGCCGCGGCGGCGCGGACCCCGGTGCGCTCGGGGACGCCTGCCGCTCGTCCGTCTGCTCGCTCATCGCGCTCCTCCCCCCGCGACGGGGCCGGGCCCCGCCTCGACAGCCGATGACCTGCCGTCCGGCGACACCTTTTCCCCCATCGCGGCGGCCAGCAACGCGGCCTCACCGGCGCGGGTGGTGTCGAACTCCGCCACGCTGCGACCGTGCCGCAGGACCACGACCCGGTGGCACACGCCCGTCAGCTCGGGCAGTTCCGAGGACGCCAGCAGCACCCCGATGCCGCGAGCGGCGATCTCGCCCAGCAGCTCGTAGATCTCCGCCTTGGCCCCGATGTCCACGCCGCGCGTCGGCTCGTCCAGCAGCAGCAGGCGCGGCTCGGTGAGCAGCATCCGGCCGAACACGACCTTCTGCTGATTCCCACCGGAGAGGGTGCCCACCGGGTCCGCGAGGCGGTGCAGCTTCACCTTCAGCCGCTCGACGCCGCGCCCGGCCGCACCCGACTCGGACCTGCCGCGCACCACGCCGCCGACGCCGAGCCGGTCCACCACCGACAGCACCAGGTTCGCCCGCACCGAGTGGTCCAGCACCAGGCCCGAGGCGCGGCGGTCCTCCGGTACGAACGCGATGCCGCGGCGCAGCGCCTCCCGAGGGCTCGCCGGGCGCACCGGTTCACCCGCCAGCTCGACCGAGCCCTCCCAGCGTCCGGCCGGACCGGCGCCGAACAGGGCCTCCAGCAACTCGGTGCGGCCCGAACCGAGCAGCCCGCACAGGCCGACGATCTCGCCCTCGCGCACCGACAGGTCGATGCCGTCCGGTTCCCGCCTGCCCACCCGGTGCCGGCGCGGCAGCACCCGCAGGCCCGAGACCGACAGCAGCTCCGCACCGGGCGGGTTCTCGTCCGCGCCGCGGAACAGGGTGCGCACCGAGCGTCCGACCATCGCCTCCGCCGCCTGCTCGGCGGTGAGGTCGCGGGCGTCGAACTCGGCGACCCGGCGGCCGTTGCGCAGCACCGTGGCCCGGTCGGCGATCGCGCCGATCTCGTCCATCCGGTGCGAGATGTAGACGATGCCGGTGCCGCCCTCGCGGAGCTGCCGGATCACGCCGAACAGCCGTTCCACCTCGGAGTTCGACAACGCGGAGGTCGGCTCGTCCATGATCAGCACGCGGGCGTCCAGGGAGAGCGCGCGGGCGATGGTGACCAGCTG
The DNA here is from genome assembly GCF_047200635.1 of Saccharopolyspora antibiotica. Lineage (NCBI taxonomy): Bacteria > Bacillati > Actinomycetota > Actinomycetes > Pseudonocardiales > Pseudonocardiaceae > Saccharopolyspora > Saccharopolyspora antibiotica. The sequence goes on from NZ_JBJZOI010000012.1 coordinate 92,347, forward strand.
CTGCTCGCCGACCCGCAGGTCCCCGACGGGACGCCCCGGGTCCAGGTCGATGCCGGTGCGCTGGAGCAGCTCGCGGGTCCGCCGCGCCATCCGGCGACGGTCCACCACGCCGAGCCGGCGCAGCTCGCGGCCCAGGTAGAGGTTGTCGGCCACCGAGAGCGCGGGCACCAGGTCCAGCTCCTGGTGGATCATCGCGATCCCCGCCTGCTGGGCGTCGGAGGGCTTGGCGAAGCGGCGCGGCCGACCGTCCACGGCCACGGTCCCCTCGTGGTCGGCGACGTCGCCGGAGAGGACCCGCATCAGCGTCGACTTGCCCGCGCCGTTCTCCCCCAGCAGCGCGTGCACCTCGCCCGCGCGCACGGTCAGGTCCACCGCGTCGCACGCCAGGACTCCGCCGTAGCGCTTCGTGATGCCGGTCAGCTCCACCAGTGGCGCCGTCATTGAGATCCCCCCGTCATCCGACCGCTCACCCGAAGCAACCGCGCGGACGCGAGAAAACGATTGCTCGGACGCTAAGAGTTTTCAGTCGCCTGTGTCAAGGTTCACAGTCCACCCGTCCGGCGCTCAGCCGCCATTCGGCGGCGCCGCGATCACGCGACGGTCACGGAGCCGGGAAGATCGCAGGTGCGAGATCAACTTCCGGAGAGGTCGTTCCACCGCCGTTCCAGACCGTTACGGTTGTGCGCGTGACCGCCACTCGCGAGCGCCAGAGCGCCCCCTCTCCCGACAACGGCGCCCTCCAATGGGCAGAACGGTCCGCTTTCGGCAGCCGCGGCATCCCCCTATGGGGAGCAGTGCTGATCGCGGTCGGCGGCACCGCGCTCGGCGCCTCGCTGGACCTCGTCCTCAGCAACACCCCCGGCCTGATCTTCAAGATCGGCCTGGTCCTGGGCTGCGCGGCGGCGGTCCTGCTGGTGCGGCGGGGCAACCTGTTCGGCCCGATGGTGCAGCCTCCGCTGGTCGCCACCGTGGTGATGCCGATCATCGTGATGATCTTCGGCGGCGGGAGCGGCGGCGGAGGCGTGATGGGCAAGGCGCTCTCGGTCGTGCAGCCGCTCATCGCGGGCTTCCCGATGATGGCGATCACCACCGCCCTGTGCCTGGCGCTCGGGCTCGGGCGGATGTTCTGGTTGCAGCGCGCGGAGGACGCCGATCTCGACCCGGCCGACTCACCGACGAAGAAGCGGCGCCCCGTCAAGCCGACGAAGGAGGCCGCCGAGAAACCCGCGCGGCAGCCCCGGAAGCGCCCGGCCGACGGGGAGAAGCGGGCCGGCTCCGGCGGCCGCTCCGGCAGGCCGCGGCGTCCCGCCGAAGGAGGTCGTCCCCGGGACGACGCCCCCGCCAAGCGCGAGGGCAGGCCGGATCGCGCCACTCCCCCCGCGCGCGGCGGGGAGCGGGAACGCGGGCGCGGAACCCCTCCCGGACGCGGCGCTCCCGGGAGGGGGCAGCAGCCCGGCCGCTCCGGCGAAGGACGGCCCCGCCCAGCTCCGGGACGCGGACGCCCCGAGCCGCGGCAGAACGACCCGCAGCGCCGCCCGCGCAGGCCGCGCCGCGACGACGACTTCTTCGACTGAACTCGCGCAGCGGAACGGCCCGCCGGCACCTCAGGTCCAGCGGGCCGTTCCTCGTCTCGGCCGACTCGTCCGCGACGCGGCCGGGGATCGCCGGGTCCCGCCCCGCGACCTCAGGCGGGGCGGGCGGTGACCACTCGTCTCAGCGGACGCTCTTCGGGGCGTCGGGGTTCTCCTTGAGGTCCTTGCGCAGTTCCCTCGGCAGGGCGAAGGAGATCTTCTCGTTCGCGGTGGTCACCTCTTCGACCTCGCCGTCCCAGCCGCGCTGCGAGAGGTGGTCCAGGACCTGCATGACCAGCACGTCCGGCACCGAGGCGCCGCTGGTGACGCCGATCGTCCCCACGCCCTCCAACCAGGACTCCTCGATCTGATCGGCGTAGTCGATCAGGTGCGAGTCCCGCGCGCCCGCCTGCAGCGCGACCTCGACGAGGCGCTTGGAGTTCGAGGAGTTCTGCGAGCCGACGACGAGCACCAGATCGCACTCCGGGGCCATCGCCTTCACCGCGATCTGGCGGTTCGAGGTGGCGTAGCAGATGTCGTCGCTCGGCGGCGCCTGCAGATCGGGGAAGCGCTCCTTGATCTGGTCGACGCGCTCCATCGTCTCGTCCACGCTGAGCGTGGTCTGCGACAGCCACACCACCTTGTTGGGGTCCCGGACGTTGACCTTGCCGACGTCCTCCGGCTTGTCCACCAGCTGCACGCGGTCGGGCGCCTCACCGGCGGTGCCCTCGACCTCCTCGTGGCCCTCGTGACCGATCAGCAGGATGTCGTAGTCATCGCGGGCGAACCGGTTGACCTCCTTGTGCACCTTCGTGACCAGCGGGCAGGTGGCGTCGATGGTGCGCAGGTTGCGCTCCTCGGCCTCCTGGTGCACCGCCGGGGAGACGCCGTGCGCCGAGAACACGACCAGCGCGCCCTCGGGGACCTCGTCGGTCTCCTCCACGAAGATGACCCCGCGCTCCTGCAGGGTCTCCACGACGTGCTTGTTGTGCACGATCTCCTTGCGGACGTACACGGGCGGCCCGTAGGTCTCCAGCGCCTTCTCGACCGTGACGACCGCGCGGTCCACGCCCGCGCAGTAACCACGGGGTTTGGCGAGCAGGACGCGCTTGGCCCGCGAGGTCGTCGGTTCCTGGTCGAGGCCGTCGGCGGCCTGCGGCGAGGTGCTCATGCCGTCCAGGGTACGGACCCGCGCGGAACGGGTCAGCCCTGCCGCCGGTCCCCGCCGGCCGATGGTTTCCCGAGCCGGTTTGCGGGAGGGTGGTCCCATGTCGACGTATCCCTTGCCGATCCGGGTCGCGGCCGGGCTCGCGGCCCTCACCGTGGAGCAGACCCGGCGGCTGCCCGGCCAGCTGCTCGGGCTGCCGCTGACCGTGGCCAGCCAGGCGCTCCAGCTGTCGATGCGGGTTCAGCAGCAGATCACCGAGCTGGCGATCCGGGGCGACGAGACGCTCGACGCCTTCCGGGGTGCCGAGGAGCAGCCGTCCTGGGCCACCTTCGACGAGGACGAGCCGCCCGCCCCGCGGCGCCCGGCACCAGCACCGGCCGCGGAGGACGGGTTGCTCGCGGAGTACGCGGAGCTGAGCCTGCCGCAGCTGCGCGGCAGGCTGCGCGGGTTCAGCCCCGAGGAGGTCGAACGCCTCCTCGAACACGAGCAGCGCACCGGGCAGCGCCCGGAATTCGTCCGGATGCTCACCAACCGCCTGGAACGCCTCCGCACCGAGCACTGAGGACGGCGGGCGGCCGTATGATCGCGTCCGCCGATGCCGGACGTGGAGAGGAGCGCTCCTGAACGCCCCCGCCAGCCCCCCGACCAGCGCGGAAGAACCGTGGCCGGTGCGCACCGTCTCGCGCAAGATCGCCGACTGGATCCACCGGCTCGGGACGATCTGGGTCGAAGGCCAGGTCACGCAGATCTCGCAGCGCCCGGGAGCGTCCACGTCCTTCCTCACCCTCCGCGACCCCTCCGCCGAGGTGTCGCTGACGCTGACCTGCTCGTCCTCGCTGCTGCGAAAGCAGGACCCGCCGCTGACCGACGGCAGCCGCGTCGTGGTGCACGGCAAGCCCACCTTCTTCACCGGTCGCGGCACGCTGAGCCTGCGGGTCGACGAGATCCGCGCCGTCGGCATCGGCGAGCTGCTCGCCCGCATCGAGCGGCTGGGCCGGCTGCTCAAGGCGGAGGGCCTGTTCGATCCGGCGCGCAAGCGACCGCTGCCGTTCCTGCCGAACAAGGTCGGCCTCATCACCGGGCGCGCCTCCGCCGCCGAGCACGACGTGCTCAGCAACGCTCGGTTGCGCTGGCCCTCGGTGCGCTTCGAGATCCGCAACGTGGCGGTGCAGGGCCCGACGGCGGTACCGCAGATCCTCGACGCGCTCGGCGAGCTCGACCGCGATCCCGAGGTGGACGTGATCGTGCTGGCGCGCGGCGGCGGCAGCGTGGAGGACCTGCTGCCGTTCTCCGACGAGGCGCTGTGCCGCGCGGTCTCGGGCGCCCGCACCCCGGTCGTGAGCGCGATCGGGCACGAACCGGACTCACCGCTGCTCGACCACGTCGCCGACGTCCGCTGCTCCACCCCGACCGGGGCGGGCAAGCGGGTCGTCCCCGACATGGCGGAGGAGACCCAGCGGGTGCGCCAGCTCCGCGACCGCGCCCGGCGCGCGCTCCACGGATGGGTGGACCGGGAGCGGAGGCTGCTGGACTCGCTGCGCACCAGGCCCGCGCTCGCCGACCCGCACGGCCCGTTGGCGCGCAGATCAGAGCAGGTTCAGCTGGCGCGGGATCGCGCGCGGCGCGCCATCACCGGGGTCCTCACCGCCGAGGGGCACGCGATGACCGCGACTCGATCTCGCTTGACGACCCTCGGTCCTGCGGCCACTCTTGCTCGCGGGTACGCGATCGTGCAGCGCGTCGATCCGGACGGGGTCGACGGAGTGCTCCGGTCGGTCGAGGAAGCCCCGGCGGGAACCACCTTGCGGGTTCGCGTCGTTGACGGAGCGGTGCACGCCGTGGTGCCCCGCGGAACGGAGTGACTTCAGGACCAGGGAGGTCGTGGTGCGGGGACAGCAGGAGCCCACATTCCTCCCCTTGACGGTGGCCGCCACCGGCGCACCGGGACTGCGCGGCGCCGAGCGGATGCGCCGCTGCGTCCGCGAGGCCGACGTGGCGGCGGTCGGATGCTGGAACGCGCTGCTCGGCGGCTGCGATTCGACCGAGCGGCGAACGCTGCCGCTGAAGCTGCGGGCGCTCGCCGACGCGACGTCGGCCTACGTCGGTCCCCGGTGGTGGGTGGGCCACGGCGCCGGCCACCGCCGTAGGGTCACCGAGGCGCAGCTGCGCATCAACGACGCGGTGCGCGACGGCGACGGCGCCGAGTTCGCCGAGGCGTTCGTCGGCTACGACCAGGCCATCGCGACCGCGGTGGTGTCCGTGCCCACCGAGCTGGAGAGCCCCACCCCGTGACGAACGACGCGAAGGACGAGCACTTCGACCCGGTCGCCGACCACCCCGAGGTCGCCGAGCTCGGCTACGAGCAGGCCAGGGACGAGCTCGCCGAGGTGGTCAAGCGGCTCGAAGCGGGCGGGTTGTCCCTGGAGGAGTCGCTGGCGCTCTGGGAGCGCGGCGAGGCCCTGGCGACGGTGTGCGAGCGGCACCTCGCGGGCGCCCGGGAACGGGTGGATCGCGCCCTCGCGTCGGTGGAGGAGCCCGGCGAGCGGGGGTAGTGGGCTCGCCCACGTGGACCGGCCCGGGGGTGGGCCGTCTGCGAAGATCCCGGTGACGAGCAGGGCGCGCGGGCTGGCGCGCCGTGCCGACGGAGTCAGCTCGCCCTACCGGGAGGCACGATGAGCACGTCCACCACGCACGGCCGCCACGAGGCGCCCGACCGCAACCTGGCCCTGGAGCTGGTCCGGGTCACCGAGGCCGCCGCGATGGCCGCGGGCCGCTGGGTGGGGCGCGGCGACAAGAACTCGGGCGACGGCGCCGCCGTGGACGCGATGCGCAAGCTCATCAGCACCGTGTCGATGCGCGGTGTCGTGGTCATCGGCGAGGGCGAGAAGGACGAGGCGCCCATGCTGTTCAACGGCGAGGAGGTCGGCAACGGCAACGGCCCCGACGTGGACGTCGCCGTGGACCCGATCGACGGAACCACGCTGCTCAGCAAGGGGATGCCGAACGCGCTGGCGGTGCTGGCCGTCGCCGAGCGCGGCGCCATGTTCGACCCGTCCGCGGTGTTCTACATGGAGAAGCTGGCCGTCGGCCCGGAGGCGGCGGGCGTGGTGGACCTGACCGCGCCGACCGGGGAGAACATCCGCCGGGTGGCGAAGGCCAAGCACATCGACGTCTCCGACGTCACGGTGTGCATCCTGGACCGGCCCCGGCACGAGGACTTGGTCCGCGAGGTCCGCGAGGCGGGCGCCCGGATCCAGTTCATCTCCGACGGCGACGTGGCGGGCGCGATCGCCGCGGCCCGCCCGGACAGCGGCGTCGACATGCTGATCGGCATCGGCGGCACGCCCGAGGGCATCATCACCGCCGCGGCGCTCAAGTGCCTCGACGGGGAGATCCAGACCCGGCTGTGGCCGAAGGACGACGCGGAGCGGCAGCAGGCGATCGACGCCGGGCACGACGTGGGGCAGGTGCTGACCACCTCGGACCTGGTGCGCGGCGACAACGTGTTCTTCTGCGCCACCGGCATCACCGACGGCGCGCTGCTCAAGGGCGTGCACTACCGCGCGAACCGGTGCACCACGCAGTCGATCGTGATGCGCTCGAAGTCGGGGACGGTGCGCGTCGTGGAGGGCGCCCACCGCCTGACGAAGCTGCGCGAGTACTCCGACGTGGACCTCGGCGGCGAGAGCGCGCGGCACGGCCTGCTGCCCTGATCCCGGTCACCGGCGGACCGCTCGCACCTCGCGGGCGGTCCGCCGTCGCACGTCCGGGGGCGGGTGAGCCGGTACTTTTTCCCGTTCTTTCCCGAGCCCGCCGATCGGCCGATGCGTGACCTGCGGAGACCTCGGATCGGCCGCCGCGGCACAGCCGTTGGAGCGATTCAGACCCCGCCATAAGTGGGTGCCTCGGCCGAGTGAACGTCCTTACCGTCGGTCGTCACTCGGCCCGCCGCACCGGGACCGGGTTGACCACCACCGGCCGCTTCCCAGGGTCGGCACACGGAAGGACTCGTCCCCCATGCGCACACGCTCCCTGCTCACCGGAGTGCTCGCCGCGGGCGCCGCCCTCGCACTGGCCACCCCCGCCTCGGCCGCCCAGGACCCCACCCCGATGGTGATCGGCGGTCACGACGCGACCGAGACCTACTCGTTCATGGTCTCGCTGCAGTCCGGCGGCGGGCACATCTGCGGCGCCTCGCTGATCGAGGCGGACTGGGCGGTCACCGCCGCGCACTGCGTCGAGGGCAGCCAGCCCGCCGACCTCTCGGTGCGCGTCGGCAGCCTGGAGCACGCCTCCGGCGGTGAGGAGGCGGGGGTCTCCGACATCTCCGTGCACCCCTCCGCCGACCTCGCGGTGATCAAGCTGGACTCGCAGGTCTCCGCCGAGCCGATCTCGATCGCCGAGGAGTCCGGCGAGACCGGCACCGAGACCCGCATCATCGGCTGGGGCCAGACCACCCCGAAGCCGGGCGGTGAGGCCCCCTCGACGCTGCAGGAGCTGGACACCTCGATCGTCGACGACGGCGACTGCTCCGGCATCACCGGCGAGAGCGAGATCTGCACCTCGAACCCGGGCGGCGACTCCGGCGCCTGCTACGGCGACTCCGGCGGCCCGCAGATCAAGGGCACCGAGGGCTCCTGGGAGCTGATCGGCGCGACCAGCCGCGCGGGCAACAGCGACTCGACCTGCGCGACCGGCCCGTCGATCTACACCGACGTCTCGGCGCTGTCCTCCTGGGTGGAGGAGAACACCGCGGCCTGACCGGGCCCCGCAGACCGGCCGCCCTTCCCCTGGGGAGGGCGGCCGTTCCACGTCCGGTGAGCGGACCGTTCGCCCAGCCGACCGGACGGACGGTCCGCTCACCTCACCCCCGGTCCGACGAGTGGCCCGGGAAGAGGTGGGCGGTGGGGTCGAGCGCGGTGGCGATGTTGTTCACCGCCGTGGCCGCCTCGCCGAAGCCGGTGGCGATGAGCTTGACCTTCCCCGGGTAGGTCGCCACGTCCCCCGCCGCGTAGATCCGCTCGCGGTTGGTGCGCATCGTGCTGTCCACGACGATCGAGCGCTTCTCCAGCTCCAGGCCCCAGGACCGGATCGGCCCCAGGTCGGCGGTGAACCCGAGCGCGGCCACCACGGTCTGCGCGGGCAGCACCCGCCGCCGGCCGCCGAGCTCCAGCTCGACCTCGCGCACCCCGTTCGCGTCCCCGCGCACCTCGGCCACCTCCGCGTCGGTGACGAGCTCGACCCCGAGCGCCTCGACCTCCCGCACCAGGCCGGGATGCGCGCGGAACCGCGCCCTGCGGTGCACGAGGGTGATGCTGCGGGCGAGCGGGTGCAGCGCCAGCACCCAGTCGAACGCCGAGTCCCCGCCGCCCACGACGACCACGTCCTGCCCCCGGTGCGCGGCGAGCTCCGGCACGAAGTGCACGACACCGCGCCCGAGCCAGTCCCGCGCGGCCGGCAGCGGACGCGGGGAGAACTCCCCGATGCCCGCGGTGATGAGCACCGCCCGCGCCAGCACCGGGGACGCCCCGACCAGCACCCGCGCGGCTCCGTCCACCCAGGACAGCTCGGTGGCGTCCGCGCCCAGCAGGTAGCGCGGTTCGTACGGCGCGGCCTGCGCCACCAGCGCGGCCACCAGGTCGCGCCCGCGCACCGCGGGGAACCCGGCCACGTCGAAGATCTGCTTCTCGGGGTACATCGCGGTGATCTGCCCGCCCGGCTCGGGCAGCGAGTCCACCACCGCCACCGACAGGCCGCGGAACCCCGCGTAGTACGCGGCGAACAGCCCGGCGGGCCCCGCCCCCACCACCAGGAGATCGACTTCGACCGGCCCGGACATGCCCACCCCGCTCGCGACGTCGCATCGTGGATCGCGTCCGAGCCTAGACCCGGGACCCGGTCCGCGCGGGAGGAACGATCTCCGTCACCGTCACCGGTCCAGCGCACGACGGGCGCGGGCCCGGGCGGCCGGAGTGGCTCGCCCCATACTGACCGGGACCGCTCCGGCGGAGGACACTTCGTTCATGGCTGAACAGGACTACCGGATCGAACACGACACCATGGGCGAGGTCAGGGTTCCCGCCGACGCCCTGTACCGCGCGCAGACGCAGCGCGCCGTGGAGAACTTCCCGATCTCCGGCCGCGGGCTCGAACGCGCCCAGATCCGCGCCCTCGGTCTGCTCAAGGCGGCCACCGCGCGGGTCAACGGCGAGCTGGGCGTCCTCGACGCCGACGTGGCCGAGGCCATCGCCGCCGCCGCCGACGAGGTCGCCGAGGGCCAGCACGACGCGCACTTCCCGATCGACGTGTTCCAGACCGGGTCCGGCACGTCGTCGAACATGAACGCCAACGAGGTCATCGCGACCCTGGCCACCCGCCGACTCGGCCGCGACGTGCATCCCAACGACCACGTCAACGCCTCGCAGTCCTCGAACGACACCTTCCCCACCACCATCCGCGTGGCGGCCACCGAAGCCGTGCTGCACGACGTCGTCCCCGCGCTGGAGCACCTCGCGGGCGTCGTCGAGGGGCGCGCCGCCGAGTGGACCGAGGTGGTCAAGTCCGGCCGCACGCACCTGATGGACGCGGTGCCGATCACCCTCGCCCAGGAGGCGGGCGCGTGGGCCTCCCAGGTCCGCTACGGCGTGGAGCGGTTGCGCTCCGGGCTCGGCCGGCTCGGCGAGCTGCCCATCGGCGGAACCGCGGTCGGATCCGGCCTCAACGCACCGGAGGGCTTCGGAGCGGCCGTGGCGGCGGAGCTCGCCCGCGTCACCGGGTTGCCGCTGACCGAGGCGCGCGACCACTTCGAGGCCCAGGCCACCCAGGACGGCGTGGTGGAGACCTCCGGGCACCTGCGCACCGCGGCGGTCAGCCTGAACAAGATCGCCAACGACCTCCGCTGGCTGGGCTCCGGCCCGCGCACCGGCCTCGCCGAGCTCGCGCTGCCCGACCTGCAGCCGGGTTCGTCGATCATGCCCGGCAAGGTGAACCCGGTGATCCCGGAGGCCACCCTCCAGGTGGTCGCCCAGGTGATCGGCAACGACGCGGCGGTCGCCTTCGCGGGCGCGCAGGGCAACTTCCAGCTCAACGTGAACCTGCCGGTGATCGCCCGCAACGTGCTGGAGTCCGCGCGGCTGCTCTCGGCGGTGTCGCGGTTGCTGGCCGACAAGGTCTTCGCGGGCGTGACCGCCGACGCGGAGCGGGCCAGGGAGTACGCCGAGGGGTCGCCGTCGATCGTCACCCCGCTGAACCGCTTCATCGGTTACGAGGAGGCCGCCTCGATCGCGAAGCAGGCCCTCAAGGAGCGACGCACCATCCGCGAGGTCGTCCTCGAACGCGGCCACGTCGACTCCGGCGCGCTCACCCTGGAGCAGCTGGACACCGCCCTGGACGTGCTGGGCATGGCCCGCGCGAGGTGAGCCGGGAGGCCGTGCGCCACACCACCGGGCGCGGCGCACGGCCGGATCCGGAGCACCCCCAGCGGTTCCGGATCACAGGTGGGACGCACCGCTGCGGGGCCCGGTTCCGCCGGTCGTGCGCGAATTTCCGCCCCGGAGGGGCACCATGAGGGCGTGGTGCACCTGCACGCGGTCGTGGCCGCCTCCGCCGAAGTCGCGGCCACCCGGGCCCGCGGCTCGAAGGTCGCCGCCATAGCCGGCCTGCTGGCCTCCCTCGACGCGGAGGAGGTCCGCCCCGCCACCGCGCTGCTCTCGGGTGAGCTGCCGGGCGGCCGGGTCGGGGTGGGCTGGTCGGCGCTGTCGGCGCTGGACGTCGCGCCCGCTCCGCGCCCCGCGCTCGGGGTGCTCGACGTGGCCGCCGCGATCGGCGAGCTGCGCGACGTCTCCGGCACCGGCTCCGCGCGGCGGCGCGGTGAGCTGCTGCGCCAGCTGTTCGGGGCGGCGACGGCCGCTGAGCAGGACTTCCTGCTCAGGCTCCTCGGCGGCGAGCTCCGCCAAGGCGCGTTGGAAGGCGTGATGCTCGAAGCCGTCGCGCGGGCCGCCGAGGTACCGGCGGCCGCGGTGCGCAGGGCCTTCATGCTGTCGGGTCAGCTGCCCGCCACGGCCGAGGCCGCGCTGCGAGGCGGCTCGGCCGCGCTGGCCGCGGTGCGGCTGGAGGTCGGGAGGCCGCTGCGGCCGATGCTCGCCTCCCCCGCCGACGCCCTCGACGCGGCCCTGGCCGAACTCGGCGCCTGCGTGGTCGAGCACAAGCTGGACGGCGCCCGGATCCAGGTCCACCGCTCGGGCGAGCGGGTGCGGGTCTACACCCGCGCTCTGCGGGAGATCACGGAGCAGGTCCCCGAGCTGGTGGAGCTCGCGCTCGGCCTGGACTGCGACTCGGTGGTGCTCGACGGGGAGGCGCTCGCGCTCACCGACTCCGGCCGCCCGCGCCCGTTCCAGGAGACGATGGCGCGCTTCGGCGCGCGCGGTCCCCGCGACGAGATCCTGCGGCCGCACTTCTTCGACTGCTTGCACCTGGACGGCGCGGACCTCGTCGACGAGCCGCTGCACCGGCGGCTCGACGCGCTCGCGCGCGTCGCCCCGGGTCACCGCGTCCCCGGCGTGCGCCCGGGCTCGGCGCGGGAGGCGGCGGCGGTGCTGGACGACGCGCTCGCCGCGGGCCACGAGGGCGTCGTGGCGAAGGACCTCGATTCGCCCTACGCGGCCGGCCGGCGGGGCCGGGCCTGGCGCAAGATCAAGCCCGCGCACTCGCTGGACCTCGTGGTGCTGGCCGCGGAGTGGGGTCACGGGCGGCGCACCGGGCTGCTGTCCAACCTGCACCTGGGAGCCCGCGATCCCGACGGCGGTCCACCGATCATGGTCGGCAAGACCTTCAAGGGCCTCACCGATGAGCTGCTCGCCTGGCAGACGGCCGAGCTGCCGCGGCACGAGACGCACCGCGATCGCTGGGCCGTGCACCTGCGCCCCGAGCTCGTGGTGGAGATCGAGCTGGACGGCGTCCAGGTCAGCACCCGCTACCCCGGCGGCGTGGCGCTGCGCTTCGCGCGCGTCCTGCGCTACCGCCCGGACAAGGCAGCGGGCCAGGCCGACACCGTCGACTCGGTGCGGGCCATGCTGCCGGGCGGGCGGGTCCCGGATGAGAAGCTGGAGCCATGAGCACCCCCAGCGACGACGAGCAGGTCGGCTCGATCGACATCGGTTCGGGCAGCATCGACCCGCGCGACTTCCAGGCCAGCACCTCCTCGGCCGAGGCCGAGTTCTACGTGGCGCTGCTGCTCATCGAGATCTCCTCCGAGTCCGCCGCCGAACCCCAGCTCTACGAGGAATCGTTCGTGCTGGTCAAGGCCGAGTCGGACGAGGAGGCGCGGGAGAAGGCCGTCGGTTACGGCAAGCAGCAGGGCGCGAGCTACCCGAACGAGGACGGCGAGATCGTCACCTGGAAGTTCAAGGAGCTCGTCGAGGTGAAGAAGGTCGAGGACGCCACCTTCGACGACGGCGCGGAGCTCTACAGCCGCTTCTTCCGCAACTACTCCGCGTACCGCTCCTTCGAGCCGATGCTCAGCGGCGAGGAGATCTGACCGGCCCCCGAAGCGGGGCGTCCGGCGGGCGCCCCGGCGGGATTCCACGCCCCAGCGGAGCGCGGCGGGGTGCGGGCGCGGCCCGGTTCGCCGCGGCGGGGCGGGGGCGAGGTCGTCCTCCGATCGGGCAGCTGAACCGGTCGAGCCGTGCGGTCCCCCTCCGCGAAGGGGGCGTCCGGGCTGGTCCCGGCACGTAGGGTGGCGGCTTGTGCAGTTCTTGAACGGGCAGCAGCCCACCACCGACCTGACCTACGACGACGTCTTCCTGGCACCGCGCCGCTCCGGCGTGGAGTCCCGGTTCGACGTCGACCTCGCCACCTCCGACGGGACGGGTGCGACGCTGCCCATCGTGGTGGCCAACATGACCGCCGTGGCGGGCCGCCGGATGGCCGAGACCGTGGCCCGGCGCGGCGGGCTCGTCGTGCTCCCGCAGGACGTCGCCCCCGAAGCGGTCGCCGAGATCGTCTCCTGGGTGAAGGAGCGGCACTCCGTCTGGGACACGCCGCTGGTGCTGCGCCCGGACGACGCGGTGGCCGACGTGCTCAACCTGCTCCCGAAGCGCTCGCACGGCGCCGTCGTCGTGGTCGACGAGGACCACCGGCCGGTCGGCGTGGTCGACGAGGCCGCCTGCGGCGGGGTGGACCGGTTCGCCCGGGTCGGCGAGGTCGCCGACCCGGCGCCCCTGGTGCTGGCGCTGGACACGAAGCCGCGCGAGGTCTTCGAGCAGCTGGACCGCCAGGGCAGGCAGGTCGCGCTCGCCGTGGACGCCGACGGCAGGCTCGCCGGCATCCTCACCCAGCGCGGCTCGCTGCGCGCCGAGGTCTACGCCCCCGCCGTCGACGGCGCGGGCAGGCTGCGGGTCGCCGCGGCGGTCGGCGTCAACGGCGACGTGCCGGGCAAGGCCGCCGCGCTGCTCACCGCCGGGGTCGACGCGCTGGTCGTGGACACCGCGCACGGCCACCAGGAAAAGATGATCAGCGCGTTGCGCGCGGTGCGCGAGCTCGGGCCGCGGGTCCCGCTCGTGGCGGGCAACGTGGTCACCGCCGAGGGGGTGCGCGACCTCGTCGAGGCGGGCGCGGACGTGATCAAGGTCGGAGTCGGCCCCGGCGCCATGTGCACCACCCGCATGATGACCGGCGTCGGCCGCCCGCAGTTCTCCGCCGTCGCCGAGTGCGCGGCCGCCGCCCGCGAGCTCGGCAAGCACGTGTGGGCCGACGGCGGGGTGCGGCACCCGCGCGACGTGGCCCTGGCGCTGGCCGCGGGCGCCGCTTCGGTGATGGTCGGCTCCTGGTTCGCCGGTACCCACGAATCGCCCGGCGACCTGCTGCGCGACGAGCACGGCCGGGCCTACAAGGAGTCCTTCGGCATGGCCTCCAAGCGCGCGGTGGGGGCCCGGACCCGCGCCGACAGCGCCTTCGACCGGGCCCGCAAGGCCCTCTACGAGGAGGGCATCTCCAGCTCCCGGATGAAGATCGATCCGAGGCGGCCCGGCGTCGAGGACCTGCTGGACGAGATCAGCTCGGGCCTGCGCTCGTCCTGCACCTACGCCGGAGCGCGCACCCTGGCCGAGTTCCACGAGCGGGCCCTGGTGGGCATCCAGTCCGCCGCGGGCTTCGCCGAGGGCCGCCCGCTGCCGACCGGCTGGTGAGCGGACGGGCCGCCCTCCCGGGAGCCCCGGGGGGACGGCCCGCGACCGGTCACGGCGTGAACTCGCCCTCCAGCATCTCGGTCACCAGCGCCGCCACCGGCGAGCGCTCCGAGCGGGTGAGCGTGACGTGCGCGAACAGCGGGTGACCCTTCAGCTTCTCGATCACCGCGGCCACCCCGTCGTGCCGCCCCACGCGCAGGTTGTCCCGCTGCGCGACGTCGTGGGTGAGCACCACCCGGGAGTTCGCCCCGAGCCGGGACAGCACGGTGAGCAGCACGTTGCGCTCCAGCGACTGCGCCTCGTCCACGATCACGAACGAGTCGTGCAGCGACCGGCCCCGGATGTGGGTCAGCGGCAGCACCTCGAGCATTCCCCGGTCGGTGAGCTCGTCGAGGACGTTCTCGCTGGCCAGCGCGCCCAAGGTGTCGAACACCGCCTGCGCCCAGGGCTGCATCTTCTCGTTCTCGCTGCCGGGCAGGTAGCCGAGCTCCTGGCCGCCCACCGCGTACACCGGGCGGAAGACCACGACCTTGCGGTGCTGCTGGCGCTCCAGCACCGCCTCCAGGCCGGCGCACAGCGCCAGCGCCGACTTCCCGGTGCCCGCCCGGCCGCCGAGCGAGACGATCCCGACGTCCGGGTCCAGCAGCAGGTCCAGCGCGATCCGCTGCTCGGCGGAGCGGCCGTGCAGGCCGAACGCCTCCCGGTCCCCGCGCACGAGCTTCACCTGCTTGTCCGCGGTGACCCGGCCCAGCGCGCTCTGGGTGCCGGCCAGCAACCGCAGCCCGGTGTTCGCGGGCAGGTCCTTGGCCTCGTCGAGCTCGACCTCACCACCCTTGAACAGCGCGTCCACCGACTCCGGTGGGACGTCCAGGTCCGCCATCCCGGACCAGCCGGTCGACACCACGTCCTGGGCGCGGTACTCGTCCGCCTCCAGCGCGACCGACGCCGCCTTCACCCGCAGCGGCATGTCCTTCGTGACCAGCGTGACCCGATGACCGTCCGCGGCCAGGTTCAGCGAGCACGCCAGGATCCGGGCGTCGTTGGAGTCGGTGCGGAAGCCTGGTGGCAGCACCTGGGGATCCGAGTGGTTGAGCTCCACGTGCAGCGTGCCGCCGAGCGCACCGATCTGCACCGGCGCGTCCAAGCGCCCGTGCTCGACGCGCAGCTCGTCGAGACCCCGCAGGGCCTCCCTGGCGAACCAGCCGAGCTCCGGGTGATGCCGCTTCGCCTCGAGTTCGCTGATCACGACCAGCGGGAGCACCACGCGGTGCTCGGCGAAGCGGGTCATCGCCCACGGATCGGACAGCAGCACCGAGGTGTCGAGCACGTACGTGCGGATCTCCGTCGAAGCTGCGTCGCCTGCGGTGACCTCGGCCTGAGCCGGGTGTTCCGCTGCGTCCTGGGAACGTCGTGTGGTCACGGCTACTCCCTCGCGGGCGTGGAGCACACGCCCGCTCGTCGGCGGGCCGGGCCGCCCCTGCCCTGGCCTGGCCGGACCGGCGGGCGGTCCGGCGCAGCCACCGAGGCCGCGCACCGGCCCCGAGCGACCACGGAGGACGGTGATACCGTCCGATCCAGCCAACAGCCACGGTCAGGGCCTCCCCGGACGGGCCATTTACGCGTCGACCCGTCACTTCGGACGCTACCTCTGTGATCCGGTCATCGGCAGGCGACCAGGCAGGTGATTCGCCGGAACGTCAGGCGGATGTCACGTGCGCACCGCTTTCGGTGCACCCGGGCGCCGCCGGGACCTCGTCCCCGATGCCCGACCCGTCGCGGTAGCCGCAGGTCACGACGTCGCGACCCGGCCGCGAACGGCCGCGGCCCCGCCGGGACGCGCTCATCCGGACGCACGCACGTGCCGTGATCAACCCAGCGTCCACTTTGGTCTTAACGGGTGAAGAACGGGACATTCCCGACCTATCGCCTATCCGGGATCCTCAGCCGAACGGCGCAGCGGCCCGGACTCCGGGCGGAGCCGTTCCGCGGTCCAGGGCTCGTCGAGCAGCTGCCGGACGGTCTCCGGCCCTGGAACCGCGTCGAGCCGGTCCCGCACCAGCCGGGCGCCTTCGACGTACGCCACCACCCCGCACCTGCGCCGCGGATCGGCGATGTACCGGACGAACCGCCGGGCGCGTTCCGCGGGCAGCAGCGCCCAGCGGCGCAGGTACCCGACGACCTCCTCGGGTCGCGCTCCGTCCCGGTGCAGCAGCAGGGCCGCGTCGGAGCGGACCCGGCGCAGCGCGAACAGCGCCTCGCGCACCCGCTCGGCCCGCTCGCCGTCGAGCGCCACGCCCACCTCCGCCAGCACGTCCTCGGCCCAGCGCCCCCAACCGGGCCCCACCGCGATCCGCAGCCCGAGGTCGGCGATCCCCTCCGCGAGCAGCGCCTGCGGGGTGTCCCGCAGCGCGACCCCGTGCTCCGCCCACCCGCGCCGGTCCACCAGCGACAGCTCCTTGCGGCAGTGCTCCGCGTGGTGGCCGGGATAGGTCTCGTGCGCGACGAGCGCCGGCAGCCGGCCCGCCCAGGGATCGCGATCCGAGTCGACCGCGACCAGCGAGCGGAACCCTCCCCGGTAGCGGTGCAACGCCGACCACGGCCGCCCCCGGACCAGGCGGAGGTCGACGCGCTCCTGCACGGGCAGGCCCGGGCTCGCGCGCACCCGCGCGCGCAGCGCGTCGGCGAGCGCGCGGACGGCCCGGCCCAGCAGCTCCGGGGGCACCGGCTCCCGCTCGCCGAGCAGGACGAGCCGGAGCGCGAGATCACCCCGGCCCGGCAGCAGCCCGTCCAGCGCGGCGTGCGCGCGGCGGTAGCGCTCGGGATCTCCGCGCTCCGGACGGACGCCGAAGCACTCCTCGGCCTCCGCGACGAACGGCGTCGGGATCCCCGCGAGCCGCAGGCCGTGCTGCCGCAGGGCGCGGAGCTGACCGTCGAGGAAGTCCCGGCGCACCGGGTTGAGACGGGCTCCGGCCAACTCCACCCGGGAGCGCGCCGCCAGCTCGGCGAGGCGGGCGGGATCGGCGGGCGCCTCGTCCCGGAAAGGGGCTCCGGCGGGGTGGGACAGCACCAGACCGCCGTCGAGCGCGCCGAGACGCGACGCGAGGCGGAGGTATCCGCGCACCGGCTCCGGATCGTCCACGGACGGACCTTACGGCCGCGCGAGCAGCGGCGGAAGCCGCGCGCGGCTTTTCGCGGAACCCCGTCGCGGAATCGCGAAACCCGAATGCTATGGCGCCGATTCCCTTACCCGTTGGTAACTTCGCTCCGGACGTTCCGGGTCGGAACTTGAGGCCCAAAAGAATAGATTACACGATGGTGTTAACCAGCTGTGCTCACGCCTTCAGGAATGGTTAGGTTTTTTTGCGGCCGCCTCCCTGGGCGAACTTCCGGGGTGCTCGTGAACGAGGGAACGCGGCCGCCACACCCGAAACAACAAGGAGCATCCAAGTGCTGAAGAAGGCAGTGGTCGTCGCCGGTGCGGCGGCGGGTCTGATGGCGCTGGCACCGATCGCCAACGCGGACAGCGCGGACAACGATGGCGTCAACCTGCTGAACGACAACAACCTCAGCGTGCTGCCCATCCAGGCCTGCGGCAACAACGTCGCCGTGCTGGGCGCCGTGGTGCCGGTTCTGTCGCCGCAGACGAGCGACTGCGTGAACGCTCCCGTGGTCGACCACCCGTCCGCCAAGGGCTGAGCCGGTTCCAGCTCGCGCTTCTCAGCATCGCGGAACGCCGCGGAAGAAGAGATCATCTCATTCCGCTCCGCGCGTGTCGAAACCAGCGCGACTCATGATTTCGAGGTAGTGTCACCGGCTAGCCGGAACTCACTCCGATGATTCGGAACAATTCCTCCTCCGGTGACATCTCGACCCGCTCCGAATCGGTTCTCCGCGTGACCTCACGCGAACAATGGTGCCGCTCCGGAGCATCCCGCGGCAATACACAAGGAGAGTGAACGCAATGCTGAAGAAGGCAGTGATCGTCGCCGGTGCGGCGGCCGGCCTGATGGCCCTCGCCCCCATCGCCAACGCGGACAGCGCCGACAACGACGGCGTCAACGTGCTGAACGACAACAACATCAGCGCCGTTCCGGTGCAGCTGTGCGGCAACAACGTGGCCGTGCTCGGCGCCGTTGTGCCGATCCTGTCGCCGCAGACCAGCCAGTGCGTCAACGCCCCGGTCGTGGACCACCCGTCCATCAAGGGCTGACACGCACCAGGCGCTCGTGCGGATGCACGAAGAGGCCAGGTCCTTCGGGGCCTGGCCTCTTCGCCGTTTCCGGAGCGCTCGCGGCGCCGGGGCCGCGCCCCTCCCCGGCTCGGCTTCGCTCAGCCGCCGTAGCGACGGTGCCGCGCGGAGTACTCGCGCAGCGCGCGCAGGAAGTCCACCCGGCGGAACGCGGGCCAGTAGGCCTCGCAGAACCAGAACTCGGAATGCGCCGACTGCCAGAGCATGAAACCCGACAGCCGCTGTTCACCGGAGGTGCGGATCAGCAGGTCCGGGTCCGGCTGGCCGGAGGTGTAGAGGTGCTCGGAGATGTGGTCGACGGTGAGGAACTCCGCGAGCTCCTCGATCGTGGTGCCCTCCTCCGCGTGCTGCTGGAGCAGCTTGCGCACCGCGTCGGCGATCTCCTGCCGCCCGCCGTAGCCCGCGGCGACGTTGACCTGCATCCCGGTGCGGCCCTCGGTGCGCAGCGCGGCGGCGGAGAGCCGGGCCGCGGTCTCCGTCGGCAGCATGTCCAAGGCGCCGACGATGCGGACCTGCCACGGGTTGCTCGCGGCCGTCAGCTCGTCGACCACCCCGGCGATGATCTCCAGGAGCGCGTCCAGCTCGGCGCTGGAGCGGCTGAGGTTGTCGGTCGAGAGCAGCCAGAGCGTGACCACCTCGACGTCGGCTTCCTGGCACCAGCCGAGCAGTTCGCTGATCTTGCGGGCGCCGGCGCGGTGCCCGTGCGCGATGTCGAGCCCGGCCTCCTTGGCCCAGCGGCGGTTCCCGTCGAGGATCACACCCACGTGACGAGGCGATCTGGCCCCGCGGAGCTGACGGCGCAGCCGTCGCTCGTACAGGTCGTAGATGAGTTCCCGCAGACGAACCTTGAGCGCCACGCTCCCCGAGAGTACGCGGGCCCCCGCGCGGCCTCGCCGGTCCCTCCGCCGAACGCGGAGGGGCAGCGGGAACGCGGGCCCGTGCAGCGGACGTCACCGCCTGGTGGGAACGCACCGAACCCGCGGTCCCGTAATCTTGCCCCGTGACTAGCGCATTCACCGCTCGACGCAGTTCCGCCTCGATCAAGCCCCGGATGCGCGGCTGGATCCACCTCTGGTCCTTGGTGGGCGCCGGCGTCTCGGGGGCGACGCTCATCTCGATCGCAGGCGCCACGGTCGGCGCCTCCGCGGCGGTGGGCACCTCGATCTACGTCGCCACCGTGCTCGGCCTGTTCGGGGTGAGCGCGCTGTACCACCGCAAGACCTGGAACTCGGTGGACGCGCGCACCTGGATGCGCCGCCTGGACCACTCGATGATCTTCCTGTTCATCGCGGGCACCTACACGCCGTTCGCGATGCTGGCGATGCAGCCGACGACCGGCGCGATCGTGCTCGCCGTGGTGTGGGGCGGCGCGCTCGGCGGGGTGGTGCTCAAGCTGGCCTGGCCGAACGGGCCGCGCTGGGTGGGCGTGCCGGTGTACCTGGCCCTGGGCTGGGTGGCCGTGTTCGTGCTGCCGGAGCTGCTCTCGAACGCGGGTGTCGCGGCGTTCGTGCTGCTGATCGTGGGCGGCGTGCTCTACTCGCTCGGCGCGATCTGCTACGCGAGCCGCTGGCCCGACCCGTGGCCGAAGACCTTCGGCTACCACGAGTTCTTCCACGCGGCGGTCACCGTGGCCGCCATCTGCCACCACGTCTCGATCTGGCTCGCCCTCTACGCCTGAGCTACGCCGAGGGCCCGCTCAGCGCCTCCGCCAGGGCCTCGGAATCGGTGACCGGGCGGTCGCAGACGTACCCGCGGCAGACGTAGGCGGCGGGGACGCCGTCGACCAGCCCGCGACCGGCGAGCAGCGGGACCTCCGGGGCCTCCGGTTCGCCCGCGACCGCGACCGCCCCACCGGGGGCGCGTCGGCGGGCGGTGGCCAGCAGCTCCGCCCGCGCCGATCCCGGTTCGCCCGCGATGGCGATCTGCACCGGGCCGTGCCGCAGCGCCTCCGCGGTGGCCAGCCAGTGCCCGGCGAAGCGGGGCGCGCGCTGGGCCAGCAGCCCGGAGCGGGCTACCGCCTGCTCGGCCGCGAGCCGGTAGCGGGCGGCCCGGTCCGGACCCGCCAGCGCGGCGGCCGAGGCCAGCGCCGCCGCGGTCGCGGAGGCGCCGGAGGGGCTCGCGTTGTCGGTCGGATCGGAAGGCCTGCGCACCAGCGCCTCCGCGTCCGAGGCGGTGTCGTGGAAGACGCCCGGGTGCTCGGGCTCGGCGAAGCGCTCCAGCGCCACGTCCAGCAGGGCGCAGGCCACGTCCAGCCAGCGCCGCTCGCCGGTGGCCTGGTGGAGCGCGAGCAAGCCCTCGGCGAGGCAGCCGTGGTCCTCCAGCACGCCGGCGGCGCGCCCCACGACCCCGTGGCGGGAGCTGCGGCGCAGCCTGCCGTCGACCAGGTGCCGGTCCACCAGCAGTTCCGCCGCCCGGCGGGCGTCGTCGATCCACCCCGGTTCGTCCAGCGCGGCGGCGGCTTCGACCAGCGCGGTCAGCGCCATGCCGTTCCACGCGGTGACGACCTTGTCGTCGAGGCCGGGCTGCGGACGGCGCGAGCGGGCCTCGGCGAGCGCCTCCCGCACGCGCTGCCATCGCACGGGGTCCTCGGGGTCGCGCGGCAGCCGCAGCGTGGACGCGCCGTGCTCGAAGGTCCCCGCGTCGGTGACGGAGAGGAGGTCTGCGGCCCACGCCGCGTCCCGCTCACCCAGCACCTCGCGCAACTCCTCCGGGGTCCACACGTAGGTGAGCCCCTCCACGCCCTCGGTGTCGGCGTCCAGGGAGGCCGCGAAGGCCCCCTCCGGGGTGCGCAGGTCCCGCAGCAGGAACTCGGCGGTCATCCGCGCCACCCGCTGAGCCAGGCCTGCGGATCCGGTGCCCAACCGGGCGAGGTGGGCGTAGGCGCGGAGCAGCAGCGCGTTGTCGTAGAGCATCTTCTCGAAGTGCGGCACCACCCACTCCGCGTCGACGCTGTAGCGCGCGAACCCGCCCGCGAGCTGGTCGTGCAGGCCGCCGCGGGCCATCGCCTCGCAGGTGCGCTCGGCCAGCTCCAGCGCCGTCGCCGAGCCGGTCCGCTCGTGGTGGCGCAGCAGGAATTCGAGAACCATCGACGGCGGGAACTTCGGGGCCCCGCCGAAGCCGGCGTTGACCTGGTCGAACTCGTCGTCGAGCCGGGCGACCGCCGACTCCAGCACCTGCTCGTCGACACCGGCTTCGGGCAGTCCCGGCCCCTGGCCCGCGAGCTGCTCGACGACGCGCGAGGCAGCGGCGCGCACCTCGTCCCCGCGCTCGGTCCACGCGCTCGCCACCGCCTCGAGCAGCTGGGGGAACGAGGGCATCCCGCGCAGCGGCTTCGGCGGGTAGTAGGTGCCGCAGTGGAACGGCTCGCCGTCCGGCGTGAGGAAGCAGGTCATCGGCCAGCCGCCCTGGCCGGTCATGGCCTGGGTGACCTCCATGTAGACCGCGTCGACGTCGGGCCGCTCCTCCCGGTCCACCTTGACGTTCACGAAGTGCTCGTTCATGACCGCCGCGATCTCGGGGTCCTCGAACGACTCGTGCGCCATCACGTGACACCAGTGGCAGGCGGCGTAGCCGACGGACAGCAGCACCGGGACGTCCCGGCGGCGAGCCTCCTCGAAGGCCTCCGGCGACCAGGGCCACCACCGCACCGGGTTGTCCGCGTGCTGCAGCAGGTAGGGGCTGGTGGCATCGGCCAGGCGGTTCATGCCCCCAGCCTCCCACCCGCAGTTGATCGCCGCACCCACCTCGGGAGGCGCGGCTCAGCCCGTCGCGGCGCCGCTGCCCCTGGGATTCGCCTCGCCCGCCTCCTCGGCCGAGTCGGCGGCCTCGGCGTCCGCCTCCGCGCGCGCCTGGGCGCGCCGGGCGCGAGCCGGCGCCGCGGCGGCGGCTCGCTGCTCGTCGAAGCTGGTGGGCAGCTTCTTGAGGTGCTTGGTCATCGAGCGGATCAGGAACGCCACCGCGATGAAGAACAGCACCAGCAGCAGCAGTCCGACCGGCGAGGACTTGCCGAAGTCCTCCCCCTGCCCGCCGGGATCCTCCGGCGGGGCTGGCGCCTGCGCGACCAGCAGGGTCAGCGCCTCGTGCGCGTTCATGCCGACACCTTCTCCCGCACCCCGGAGAACAGGTCGTCCTCCGGCAACGTCGAATCGACCAGCGAGCGCACCAGCTCGTAGTCCTCGGTCGGCCACAGCGCGCGCTGGATGTCCAGCGGGACCGCGAACCACCGGCTGTCCGGGTCGATCTGGGTCGCGTGCGCCCGCAGCGCGTCGTCCCGCGCCTCGAAGTGCGCCCCGCACTCGACGCGGGTCGTGACCCGCTCGTCGGTGTCCGGGCGGGTCCCGTCCCAGCGGGCCAGCCAGTCGCCGTAGGGCGAGTCGAGGCCGCGCTCCAGCAGGGCGTCGTGGAACAGCTGCATCTTCTTGCGGGAGAAGCCGTGCGAGTAGTACAGCTTCAGCGGCTGCCACGGCTCGCCCCGGTCCTGGTGCAGCTCCGGGTCGCCCGCCGCGTCGAACGCCGCCATCGAGACCTCGTGGCAGCGGATGTGGTCGGGGTGCGGGTAGCCGCCGTTCTCGTCGTAGGTGATCACGACGTGCGGACGGAACTCGCGCAGCAGCCCGACCAGATCGGCGATCGGGCCGGACGGGTCGATCGCGGCGAAGCAGCCCTCCGGCAGCGGGGGCAGCGGGTCCCCCTCCGGCAGGCCCGAATCGACGTAGCCCAGCCAGCGGTGCTGAACACCGAGGATCTCGGCGGCCTTCGCCATCTCCTGCTTGCGGATCTCCGGCAGGTTCGCCAGCACGTCCGGGCGCTCCATGGCGGGGTTGAGGATGCTGCCCGCCTCGCCACCGGTGCAGGTGACGACCATCACGTCGTGCCCCTCCGCCACGTAGCGCGCGGTGGTCGCCGCACCTTTGCTGGACTCGTCGTCCGGGTGCGCGTGCACCGTCATCAGACGCAGCTTCTCGGCCATCGGAGGCATGTCCCTTCCCTGGTCACATCACACCCGGCCCCGCTGACTGCCGGCCGGACGCCCACGGGGATACTCAACGCGGGGGTCACCACCCATTGTTCCCAACGGGTCGACCCTCCCGAACGGCCGGGGCGGGCACCTCCGATCCGGCGAACCCGATCGGAGCAGGAAGGCGGCGCGCGGTGAGCAGCAGCCAGGTCCCCGAAGGGCGGTACGGGTCGCGAGCCCGGCGCACCGCCCCGCCGGTGGCCCGCTGGGTGCTCGGAGCGCTCGTCCTCGTGGTACTCGCCGGGGTGTCGGTCCTCGGGTACCAGAACCTCGGCAGCGCGCCGATCGAGGGCAAGCAGGTCGCCTTCGACGTCCTCGACGACGGCGCCGTCCAGGTCACCGCCGAAGTCCGCCGCGACGACCCGGCCGCGCCCGCCGAGTGCGTCATCCGCGCCCGCGCGGAGTCCGGCGAGGAGGTCGGGCGGAAAGAGGTCCTCGTTCCCCCGGGAGGCGGAACGGTGCGCGTGGACACGGTCCTGCGCACGTCCCATCGAGCGACCATCGGGGAGGTGTACGGCTGCACCTACCGCGTTCCTGAATACTTGTCCACCCACCAGCGGCCAACCGGGTGAACAAGACCAATCAGCCCCGGATGCTGAGAAAGTGCACTCCATCGGTGGGCTGATTTGTGCTATCGTCAAGCGCAGCACGGTCCCGCGCGGGCCGTGTTTTTTCCGTTCCTAGCAGTACCCGGAATTCCCCAGGGGCGGAAGTTGTCGGCCCGCGGAAGGCGGGTCGCCGTCGACGAGGAGTGGTGACCGTGAGCGATACCCAGGTGACCTGGCTGACCCAGGATGCTTATGCGCGGCTCAAGGGCGAGCTCGACGAGCTCGTGGCCAACCGCCCGGTGATCGCCGCGAAGATCAACGAAGCCCGCGAGGAGGGCGACCTCAAGGAGAACGGCGGTTACCACGCGGCCCGCGAGGAGCAGGGCCAGCTGGAGTCGCGGATCCGCCAGTTGCAGGAGCTGCTGCGAACCGCGCAGGTCGGCGACGTGCCGACCGAGTCCGGCGTGGCGAAGCCCGGATCAGTGCTGACCGTGCGCTACGACGGTGAGGACGACACCGAGCAGTTCCTCCTGGCCAACCGGGAAGAGGGCGCCCACGGCGACCTCGAGGTCTACTCCCCCAGCTCCCCGCTGGGCCAGGCGCTGCTGGACGCCAAGGAAGGCGAGACGCGGGAGTACGAGCTGCCCAACGGCGGCACGATGAAGGTGACCCTGGTCAAGGCCGAGCCTTTCTCCGGCTGAACAGGTCGCGGAAGCGGGCGGGCTCCGGCCGCGCCCGCTCCGCTTATCCGCTGCTTTTCCCGCGGACTCCGGTGCGGCGCGCCGATGCCCGCCCCACGCGGTCCCGCCCCTTTCATCACTCGTTCATCGTTGGTCCCGGAAATTTCCCGCCGAATCGATCGGGACGCGCATTCCCGCATTCCCGTGGTGATGCCGTGCGCATCGCTTTCGGCATCCCGGTTGAATTGCGCGTCCCGTTCCGCGCGCTTCCCCGCCGCGGCCCGGAACTCCCCGCTCCGCGCGGAGCCTCCCGTCGCCCGGTCGGGCGCGGAGACGCCGGTGCCCGGCTTCACGGCGCGTCCGGGCGCTCTCCCGCCAACCGCTCCAGCAGCGGCCGCACCCGGGGCGGCACCGGCGTCGACAAGGTGATCGAGGTCGAGGTCCGCAGCACCTGCGGCGCCGCGACCACTTCGTCGATCACCCGTTGCAGGTCCGCGTTCGACCGCGCCACCAGCCGCACCCACAGGTCGCCCTCGCCGGTCGTGGTGTGCACCTCGCACACCTCGTCGATCGCCTCCAGCCGCCGCACGACCGCGTCCCGCTGGCCCTGCGCGATCTCCAGCACCGCGAAGGCCGTGAGTCCGTAGCCCATCGCCGCCAGGTCCAGGTCCGGCGGGAAACCGCGCAGCACCCCGCGCCTGCTCATCCGATCCAGCCGCGCCTGCACCGTGCCCCGCGCGACGCCCAGCCGCCGCGAGCACTCCAGCACCCCGAGCCGCGGCTCGTCGGCGAGGAGCAGCAGCAGCCGGGCGTCCAGCCCGTCCAGTTCCGTCGCGTCGTGCTCCACACCGAACCTCCTGCGCAACCTGACCAGCGGACCGAACCGCACCCCCTCGCGACTGGACACTGTGACCAGCGCGACGGAAGTCCCTTGCACAGCATGACCGACCGGCTCACGCTTCCGCTCACGAACCCGCACAACGCAGGGAGGCCATCGTGACCGGCACCGTCGACCGCAGCGGCAGCACCGGAGAGCTCGACGACGTCACCTTCGACCAGATGCGCCGGCTCGTCGGTCTCGTCGACCACGACGCGAGCCGAGACCCCTTCCCGGTCCGGGGCATGGACGCCGTCGTGTTCGTCGTCGGCAACGCCACGCAGAGCGCGCTGTTCTACCAGGTCGCCTTCGGAATGGAGCTCGTCGCGTACCGCGGTCCCGAGCAGGGCTTCCGGGATCACAAGGCCTACGTGCTCCGGTCCGGCTCGGCGCGGTTCGTGCTGCTGGGCGCCGTGGACCCGGACAGCTCGCTCGCCGACCACCACCGGGCGCACGGCGACGGCGTCGTCGACCTGGCGCTGGAGGTGCAGGACGTGGACCGCTGCGTCGAGCACGCCCGCGCCCAGGGCGCGACGGTCCTCGACGAGCCGCACGACGTCTCCGACGAGCACGGGTTGGTGCGGACCGCCGCGATCGCCACCTACGGCGAGACCCGGCACACCCTGGTCGACCGGAGCCGCTACACCGGCCCCTACCTGCCGGGCTACGTGGCGCGCAGCGGCGGCTACGTGAAGCCGGAAGGCGCGCCGAAGCGGCTGTTCCAGGCCGTCGACCACTGCGTCGGCAACGTCGAGCTCGGCGCGATGGACCGGTGGGTCGCGTTCTACAACCGGGTGCTGGGCTTCGTGAACATGGCCGAATTCGTCGGCGACGACATCGCCACCGAGTACTCCGCGCTGATGAGCAAGGTGGTCGCCAACGGCAACCACCGGGTGAAGTTCCCGCTCAACGAGCCGGCCGCCGGGCGCAAGAAGTCGCAGATCGACGAGTACCTGGAGTTCTACCGGGGAGCGGGCTGCCAGCACATCGCGCTGGCCACCGGCGACATCCTGCGCACCATCACCGCGATGCGGGCGGCGGGCGTGGAGTTCCTGAACACCCCGGACTCCTACTACGACGACCCCGAGCTGCGGGCCCGCATCGGCGAGGTGCGGCTGCCGATCGAGACGCTCAAGGAGCACGGCATCCTCGTCGACCGGGACGAGGACGGCTACCTGCTGCAGATCTTCACCAAGCCGATCGGGGACCGGCCCACGGTGTTCTACGAGCTCATCGAGCGGCACGGTTCGCTGGGCTTCGGCAAGGGCAACTTCAAGGCCCTGTTCGAGGCGATCGAGCGGGAGCAGGAGCTGCGCGGCAACCTCTAGCGCTCGGAGGTGACGGTGAAGCCGGCCCGGGTGAGCTCGGAGACCACGTGTTCGCGGTGCTCCGGGCCCCGGGTCTCCAGGCTGATCTCCACGTCCACCTCGCCGAGCGCGAGCGCGCCGGAGATCCGGGAGTGCTCGATGTCCAGCACGTTCGCGCCCAGCTCGCCGAGCTGGGCGAGCAGCCCCGCCAGCACACCGGGCCGGTCCGGCAGCCGCACCCGCAACGACAGGTAGCGGCCCGCCGAGGTCATGCCGTGCCGGATCAGCTGCAGCATGAGCAGCGGATCGATGTTGCCGCCGGAGAGCACCGCCACCGTCGGCCCGGCGAGCAGCCGGGGGTGCTCCAGCACGCCCGCGACGGCGGCCACCCCGGCGGGCTCCGCGACCAGCTTCATCCGCTCCAGGCACAGCAGCAGGGCCCGGGACAGGGCCTGCTCGCTGACCACGACCACCTCGTCGACGAACGCGGAGACGTGCGCGAAGGGGACCTCGCCCGGCTCCGCGACGGCGATCCCGTCGGCCATCGTGCGGGTGTCCTCGATTCGCACGGGCGCGCCCAGCTCCAGCGACAGCGGCCAGGCCGCGGCCTGCTCCGCCTGCACCCCGATCACCCGCACCTCGGGCCGCAGCGCCTTCACGGCGGTCGCGATCCCGCTGAGGAGCCCGCCGCCACCGGTCGGGACGAGGACCGTGCCGACCTCGGGCAGCTGTTCCAGGATCTCCAGCCCGACCGTGCCCTGTCCCGCCACGACGTCCGGGTGGTCGAAGGGGTGGATGAACTCCGCGCCGGTCCGCTCGGCGTGCTCGCGGGCGAGCCGCATGGTGTCGGCCAGCACCGCGCCCTCCGCGCGCACCGTCGCTCCGTAGGACTGGGTGGCGGCCAGCTTCGGCAGCGTGGCCCGCTCCGGCATGAACACCGTCGACCGGATCCCCAGCAGCGAGGCCGCCAGCGCCACGCCCTGCGCGTGGTTGCCCGCGCTGGCCGCCACGACCCCGGCCGCGCGCTGCCGCTCGTCCAGGCCCCGCAGCCGCACGTAGGCGCCGCGCAGCTTGAACGCGCCGGTGCGCTGGAGGTTCTCGCACTTGAGGTGGACGTCGGCGCCGACGTGATCGGTGAGCACCCGGGAGTGCGCGAGCGGGGTCCGGCGGATGACGTCGGAGAGCTCCTCGGCCGCCGCCCGGATGCGGTCCACGCTGATCAGCTGCATGTCGCCATCGTGCCCCAACGCGATCGCGAACTGCCGGGCGAGGTGTTCGGTACCCTGCTGAGGACGCGCGCGAGCGACCGCGGCACGGGGGTCTGCCGGGCGCACGCGCGCTCACGACGGCGCATCGGCGCGCGGGGCGGAGGCCCCGAGGAGGGCGTATGGCACCGGTGATGGCATCCGCGGGAGCGCTTCCGCTGGCCGGCGGCGTCGCGGCGGCGGCGATCCTGTCCGCGACGGCGGTGTTCGCCGTGTCGCAGGCCGGGTGCGAGGACCCCGGCTCCTACCGGCAGCGGGACGGGGTCGTGGAGCTCATCGGCGGCTGCGTGCGAGCCGAGGACCTGCCCGTCGGCCCCGCGCCGCGGCTCGGCGAGGCGGAACCGGCGGGCGATCCGTCCGTCGCCCCGTGAAAGCGGCGGCCCGCCCCGGATTCGGGACGGGCCGCGGCGAGGCGAGCACCGGATCAGAGCGCCGCGAGGACGTCCTCGACCAGGTCGTCGGAGTCCTCGATGCCGACCGACAGGCGGACCAGCTCGGCGGGCACCTGCAACACCGAACCCGCGGTGCTGGCGTGCGTCATCCGGCCCGGGTGCTCGATCAACGACTCGACGCCGCCGAGCGACTCGGCCAGCGTGAACAGCCGGGTCTTCGAGCACACCTCCAGCGCGGCCTGCTCCCCGTCGACGTGGGTGAACGAGACCATCCCGCCGAAGCCGCGCATCTGCTTGGCGGCGATCTCGTGACCGGGGTGCTCGGCCAGGCCCGGGTAGTAGACCTTCGCCACCTTCGGGTGTTCGCGCAGCGCCGCCGCGATGCGCCCGGCGTTCGCGCTGTGCCGCTCCATCCGCACCGCGAGCGTCTTGAGCCCGCGCAGCGTCAGCCAGGCGTCGAACGGCCCCGGCACCGCGCCCGCGGTGTTCTGCAAGAACGCCACCGCGCCCGCCAGCTCGTCGTCCGAGGTGAGCACCGCGCCGCCGACGACGTCGGAGTGGCCGCCGAGGTACTTCGTGGTGGAGTGCACCACCACGTCGGCACCCAGCTCCAGCGGGCGCTGCAGGTAGGGGGACGCGAAGGTGTTGTCCACGACGAGCTTGAGCCCGGCGTCGCGGGAGACCTGGGCCAGCGCCGCGATGTCGGCGATGGTCAGCAGCGGGTTCGTGGGCGTCTCCACCCACAGCACCTTCGTCTCCGGCCGCACCGCGGCGCGCACCGCGTCGACGTCGGAGACCGGTACCGGCGTGTACTCCACTCCCCAGCCGGTGAGGACCTTGTCGATCAGCCGGAACGTCCCGCCGTAGGCGTCGTCCGGGATGATCAGGTGATCGCCGGGGCGCAGCACCGCGCGCAGCACCGCGTCCGTGGCCGCCATCCCCGAGGAGAAGGCCCTGCCGTGCTTGGCCCCCTCCAGCTCCGCGAGGCACTGCTCGAGCGCGGTGCGGGTGGGATTGCCGGTGCGCGAGTACTCGTACCCGGAGCGCAGCCCGCCGACCCCGTCCTGGGCGTAGGTCGAGGTCGCGTGGATGGGCACGATCACCGAACCGGTCGTCGGATCGGGTTGCTGTCCCGCGTGGATAGCGCGGGTGGCGAAGCCATCACTCATGTGCCGCAGCGTACGGACCACGTGGACGTCCGCCGTTCGGCAGGTCACCGTTGCGACCCGGTTCCCCCGGCCGGGACGCCGCGCGCGCGAGGACGGCCCCCGACCGGGAGGTCGAGGGCCGTCGGAGTGCGTCGATCACCGCTGCCGCGTGATCACCACTGGGGCGGCTGCGGATAGCCCGCGCCGGGCTGCGGGGGCTGCTGCTGGCCGGGCTGCGGCTGCTGCGGCTGCTGCTGGCCGTAGGGCCCCGGCTGCGGCGGCGGGCCGTACGGACCCGGCTGCGGCTGGCCGTACGGTCCCGGCTGCGGCGGCTGGCCGTACGGACCCGGCTGCGGCTGGCCGTAGGGCTGCTGGCCGTACGGCTGCCCGGGATAGGGCTGGCCGGGGTACGGCTGGCCCGGGTGGGGCTGGCCGGGCTGCTGCCCCGGCTGGGGCTGGTACGGCCCCGGGGGACCGAACTGCGGCGGCTGGGGCTGCCCTGGGTAGCCGAACTGCTGGCCAGGATGGGGCTGGCCGAACTGCGGCTGTCCGGGCGGCCCGAACTGCGGCTGCTGCGCGTAGGGCTGCTGGGCGAACCCGGCCTGCGGCCCGGGCTTGGCCGCGGCACCGGCCTCGACCCACTGCCGCGTCGGGGTCAAGAAGGAGAGCACCGCCGCGGCCCCCGCGAGAAGCATGATGACCAGGCAGAACACGAGCAGGGTGACCGTGGTGGCCAGGAACA
The DNA here is from genome assembly GCF_047200635.1 of Saccharopolyspora antibiotica. Taxonomy (NCBI): domain Bacteria; kingdom Bacillati; phylum Actinomycetota; class Actinomycetes; order Pseudonocardiales; family Pseudonocardiaceae; genus Saccharopolyspora; species Saccharopolyspora antibiotica. Next base: position 122,494 of record NZ_JBJZOI010000012.1, read on the forward strand.
CGGCCATGACGAGGGAGAGGACCGCGGCAAGCGCTCCCCCGATGCCCGCGACGTACGGCCCGGCTTGGACGCGCGCCAGCACGAGGCCGCCGCCGACCGCCGTGCCGACCGCGAGCAGCAGTTGCACGAGGACGATTCCCGGCAGGCTGCCCGTCGTGATCAGCATGATCAGGCAGACGACGGCCGCGGCGATGCCGCTGGCCCCGGCAGCCTTGGCCAGCGTGCCGTCCGCGCCCCCCGCGGCGGTAGCACCCGGACCGGACTGGGGCCCGCCCCAGGTCTGCGGCGCGGGAACGCCGAACCCGGCCTGCGGGGCCGGGAAACCACCACCGGGCGTGCCCGGCTGCGGGAAGCCGCTCGGCTGGCTCTGGGTGCCGGGCTGGCCGTACATCGGCTGCGGGGGTTGCATCGACGGCGGCACCACCTGGGTGGTGCCCTCCGCGCCCGGCTGCTCGTACATCGGCTGCGGCGGCTGCATCGACGGCGGCACCACCTGCGTGGAGTCACCACCCGTCTGCGCCGGGCGCACCACCTGCGTCGAGTCCGCGCTCGCCTCCGATGACGCCTGGTCGAGCTGCCCGGGGCGGACGACCTGAGTGGCGTCCGAGCCGGAGGACTGGTCGGTGGCCGGGGCCTGCGGGTCCAGCTGGGACTCGATCTGCGATTCGGCGGCCGAAGCCCCCGAATCGGGTCCCTGCGGTTGCTGTCCCTGCGGACCGCCGTCCGGCGGCTGCGGAGAGCTCATCGGGTTTCCTGACCCCCTTGGGCGTGGAGCACGAGTCTGAAGCGAGTTGATCCTGCACACGCTATCCGATATGTCGGCAGCGTAGCGGCCATCCGTAACAGGACGTCAACGTCCGGCGATGAACGCCAGCACGTCCTGCCGGGTCACGACTCCGGCCGGTTTGCCGCCGATGAGCACCATCGCCCCGTCCGCGTTGGTCAGCGCCGACATCGCGGCGCTGACCTCCTCGCCGGCGCCGATCGTCGGCAGCGGCGGGGACATGTGCTGCTCGATGCGATCGGCGAGCTGGGCGCGGCCCGCGAACAGCGCGTCCAGCAGGTCGCGCTCGTTCACCGCCCCCGCGATCTCGGCGACCATCACCGGAGGTTCCGCGTTCACGACCGGCATCTGGGAGACCCCGAACTCGCGAAGGATCGCCACGGCCTCCGCGACGGTCTCGTTCGGGTGCACGTGCACGAGTTCCGGCAGGGTGCCGTCCTTGCGCAGCAGCACGTCCTTGATGGCACCGCCCGCGTGGTCCGGCGACAGGAAGCCGTACTTCGCCATCCAGGAGTCGTTGAACACCTTGCCGAGGTAGCCGCGGCCGCCGTCGGGCAGCAGCACGACGACCACGTCGTCCGGGCCGGTGCGCTCCGCGATCCGCAGCGCGGCCACGGCCGCCATCCCGCAGGAGCCGCCGACCAGCAGCGCCTCCTCGCGCGCGAGGGCGCGGGTCATGCTGAAGGAGTCCGCGTCGGAGACGGGCACGATCTCGTCGCAGATCTCGCGGTCGTAGGTGGTGGGCCAGAAGTCCTCGCCGACGCCCTCGACCAGGTACGGCCGTCCTCCGCCGCCGGAGTACACCGAACCCTCCGGGTCCGCTCCGATGATCTTGACCTTGCCGCCGGACACCTCCTTGAGGTAGCGGCCGATGCCCGAGATGGTGCCGCCGGTGCCGATGCCCGCGACGAAGTGCGTGATGCGCCCCTCCGTCTGCCGCCAGATCTCCGGACCGGTGCTCAGGTAGTGCGACTCCGGGTTGGCCGGGTTGGCGTACTGGTTCGGCTTCCAGGCGCCCTCGATCTCGGTGACCAGCCGGTCCGAGACGCTGTAGTAGGAGTCCGCGTGCTCCGGCGGGACCGCGGTCGGGCACACCACGACCTCCGCGCCGTAGGCCTCCAGCACGGCGCGCTTGTCCTCGCTGACCTTGTCCGGGCAGATGAACACGCAGCGGTAGCCCTTGCGCTGGGCCACCATCGCGAGACCGACGCCGGTGTTGCCGGAGGTGGGCTCGACGATGGTGCCGCCGGGCTTGAGCTCGCCGGACTCCTCGGCGGCCTCCACCATGCGCAGCGCGATGCGGTCCTTCACGCTGCCACCGGGGTTGAGGTACTCGACCTTCGCCAGCACCGGCGCCGACGACCCCCCGGCCAGCGAGTTCAACCGCACCAGCGGGGTGTTCCCGACGAGGTCGATGACGTGCTCGACGTAGTCCACAGCGAGTCCCTTTCGCTCTCCGCGACGATCCGGGGCTGAGCCTAAGCGGCGCGATCGGCACCCCCTGCGCACGGGTGCTCTCCTGGCGTGCCGCGACACGCCTCACCGCCTGGGAACCTCCCGGGGCGGGAAGGCGTATTCATGAGGGGGCACAGCAGCGGAGGCGTCGGGGTGGCGCGAGGAGGAACGGGCATGGTCGGGACGCGGGTCCTGCGGCTGGCGATGATGGCGGCTGGAGCCGTGGGAGGTCTGTCGGGAGCGGCGTACGGCCTGCTCAACGGGCAGTCCAGGTATGCGCGGCGGGTGATCGGCGAGCCGTTGGGGGTGCCGTTCCGCGCGGACGGCATCCACCTGCCCGACGGCACGGGCCCGCTCGCGGTGCCGGACGGCTCGGACGGGGTGGCGCCGCTGCGGCTGGCGGTGCTGGGTGATTCCTCGGCGGCGGGGCTCGGGGTGGACGCGCCGGAGGAGCTGCCCGGCGTGCGCCTCGCTCGCGGCATCGCCGCCGAGCTGGAGCGGCCCGTCCACCTCACCACCTACGCCGTCGTCGGCTCCACCTCCCGGCACCTGGCAGCGCAGGTGGACGCGGCACTGGAGGTTCCGCCGCAGCTGGTGCTCGTGATCATCGGCGCGAACGACGTCACCTCGAAGCAATCGGTCGCGGAGTGCGCTGCCCTGCTCGGCGCGGCGGTCGCCCGCCTGAAGTCCGCGGGGGTCGGCGTGGTCGCCGGAACCTGCCCGGACCTGGGTGCGATCCGGCCGATCCCGCAACCGCTGCGTTCGGTGGCGTCCTCCTGGAGCCTCGCGCTCGGCCGCGCGCAGCGGCGTGCCGTGGAAACGGCTGGCGGCTCGGCGGTGCCGCTGGCCGACCTGCTCTCACCCGAGTTCCTGACCCGGCCGCACGAGCTGTTCAGCCCGGACAGGTTCCACCCCTCGGCAGCGGGCTACGAGGCGGCGGCCGCGCTGCTGCTGCCCGCGCTCTGCGCGGCGATCGGCGAGTGGCAGGGCGCCCCGGTTCCGCAGGCACCCGTCCGCTCCTCCGCGGCCGAAGCGCGGCGACCGACCAGCAGGGTCGTGGCCAGGCTGAACCGGAGGTTCGGGCCGCGCCGGTGATGGTCGTCTCAGCCGCGCGGCGCGGACCCCGCTCTACAGTGGCGGCGGCGTCCCCAAGGCGAACGAAGGAGTTCCCGATGCCCGAAGCAGTGATCGTCTCCACCGCGCGTTCGCCGATCGGCCGCGCGGGCAAGGGCTCACTGGTCGACGTGCGCCCCGACGACCTGACGGCGCAGATGGTGCGCGCGGCGCTGGACAAGGTCCCGCAGCTGGACCCCACCGAGATCGACGACCTGATGCTCGGCTGCGGCCTGCCCGGCGGCGAGCAGGGCTTCAACATGGCGCGCGTGGTCTCGGTGCTGCTCGGCCACGACCACCTGCCCGGCACCACCGTGACGCGCTACTGCTCGTCGAGCCTCCAGACCACGCGGATGGCGCTGCACGCCATCAAGGCCGGCGAGGGCGACGTGTTCATCAGCGCCGGCGTCGAAGCGGTGTCCCGCTTCGCGAAGGGCAACTCGGACTCGCTGGACGACACGCACAACCCGCTGTTCGCCGACGCCGAGGCCCGCACGAAGGCGACCGCGGAGCAGGGTGCGGACGAGTGGGTGGACCCGCGCGAGTTCGGCCACCTCCCGGACGTCTACATCCCGATGGGGCAGACCGCCGAGAACCTGGCGCGGGCCAAGGGCATCAGCCGCGACGAGATGGACGAGTTCGGCGTCCGCTCGCAGAACCTCGCGGAGAAGGCCATCGCCGACGGCTTCTGGGCTCGCGAGATCACCCCGGTGACGACGCCCTCGGGCGCGATCGTGGACACCGACGACGGCCCGCGCGCCGGGGTGACCAAGGAGGGCGTGTCCGGGCTCAAGCCCGTGTTCCGCCCGGACGGCCGGATCACGGCGGGGAACTGCTGCTCGCTCAACGACGGCGCCGCGGCACTGGTGATCATGAGCGACGCGAAGGCGAAGCAGCTGGGCCTGACCCCGCTGGCCCGCGTGGTCTCCACCGGGGTCTCCGGGCTGTCGCCGGAGATCATGGGCCTGGGGCCGGTGGAGGCCTCGAAGCAGGCGCTGGCGCGGGCCGGGCTCGGCATCGGCGACATCGACCTGGTGGAGATCAACGAGGCGTTCGCCGCGCAGGTCATCCCCTCCTACCAGGAACTCGGCCTGCCGCTGGAGAAGGTGAACGTCAACGGCGGCGCCATCGCGGTCGGCCACCCGTTCGGCATGACCGGGGCCCGCATCACCAGCACGCTGATCAACTCGTTGCAGTGGCACGACAAGCAGTTCGGCTTGGAAACGATGTGCGTCGGCGGCGGGCAGGGCATGGCGATGGTCCTGGAGCGCCTGTCCTGAGCACCGCGCCCGCCACCCGGCTCCCCCGGTGACATCCGGGGACCGGGTGGCGGCGTCCCGGGCAGGACGAGTCGAGGAACGCCGGAAGGGCCTCTCCCCCGCGGGGAGAGGCCCTTCCGCGCGGCCTCGCCGCTAGTCGTTCTGGAAGTACGACAGCAGGCGCAGGATCTCCAGGTACAGCCACACCAGGGTGGTCATCAGACCGAAGGCGACGTACCAGGCGAACTTGGCGTCGACGCCGCTCTTGATGGCCTTGTCCGCGGCGTCGAAGTCCAGCAGGAAGCTGAACGCCGCGATGCCGATGCAGACCAGGCTGAAGATGATCGCCATCGGGCTGCCGTCGCGCAGTCCGAGCCCGCCGGTGGTGAAGAACCCGGCGACCAGGTTCACCAGCATCGCGATGGCGACACCGGCCATCGCGCCGATGATCCACTTGGTCAGCTTGGGCGTGACCCGGATGGCCCCGGTCTTGTAGACCACGAGCATGGCCGCGAAGACGCCCATGGTGCCCGCGATGGCCTGCATGATGATGCCGGACCCGCCGCCGCCGGTGACGTTGTTGACCGCGCCACCGATGACGTAGCTGATGCCGCCGAGGAACACGCCCTCGACCAGCGCGTAAGCGATGACCAGCGCCGGGCTGACCTTCTTCTTGAAGATGATGACCAGCGACAGCACCAGGCCGATGATCGCCGCGGGCAACGCCAGCACGAACGCGCCGCTGATGTAGGTCGCGGCGCCGGTCGCGACGGTCAGCGCCAGGGTGATGGCGGTCTTGGTGACCACGTCGTCGATCGTCATCGGGCGCGCCGACTGCGGCGGAGCGGCCGGGGCCTGGCCGGGTGCGCCGAAGCCGCCCTGGCCGTAGTTGAAGTTCGCGTACCCGCCGCCGGTGGGCAGGTTCTTGAACGCTGGGTTGCTCGTAGTGCGCAACTCGTCCTCCTGGGCGTGCCTTGCGCCGTCACCGGTACAACGGCTGGACTCGCCGGTCGGTTCCCGCCGGGTAAAACCAACTTTACCCGTTCGCCCGCAGCCGGTTCCGTCCCCGCCCGGCCACTCCGTTCCGCGAACGAACGGCAAAAATTCGATCACGCTCCGTCGCAACCTTTCGGCAGGTTCGCCGCGGGTGCGCACGCTCCCGGCGAACGGGTCGGTGCGCTGCGGCCGAACGAGTGAGCAGGCCGGAACCGGCGGCCCGGTGCTCGCTGCGGGTGACGAGATCGATTACACCGGACGGCCCCTTGTAGACACCCTCCGTGATCGGAAGGATGCGGCTCGGGTGTCCGCGTGCCGTGTCGGGGGCTTCGCACCGGTCAACGCCGCGTCGCAAGGACGCGCGCACCGGAACGCAAGCACGCCGACGCCCTGTTCTCCCAGACCGAGACTGGAGCCATGCATGCGCACGTTCAGGAAGTTGCTCACGGCGGTGGTGGGTTCCGCCGTGCTCGCCAGCAGCGGGTTGCTGGCGACCACGGGGACCGCCATCGCCGCACCTCAGGAGGGGATCGGCCACGAAACCACCCCGGGACAGCCCTACGCGGGAATCGAGCGGAACCGCGACTGGCTCGGTTCCTACATGGTCGGCGGCAAGCAGGTGTGGTGCGTCCGCTTCGCGCTGAAGGCACCGGACACCGGTGAGCAGTACGAGCCGGGCGACGAGCTGCTGACCAAGTGGGGGACCCCGCTGGACGACGACGTCGCGGCGAACATCTCCTACCTGCTGCTGCGCTACGGCACGACCGAGAGCCCGGACGAGGCGGCCGCGCTCGCGCACCTGCTGCACTCGTGGACCTCCGCGCCCCGCGACCCCAGCGACCTCGACCCCGGCAAGCCGTTCCAGGAGATCGGTTACGACATCGACTTCCAGTTCGGCAAGCTCCCGCAGAGCGCCAAGGACGCCGTCGGCGCGCTGCGCGCGGACGCGGAGAAGAACCGCGGGCCGTGGAACGCCTCGCTGGAGGCCCCGGAGGAGGCCCAGATCATCGGGGAGGCCGCGGACTGGACGCTCGCGGTGAACCACCCCGACGGCACCGGGGTCACCGGGGTGCCGGTGACGCTCACCGCCACCGACGCCGAGGTCGAGGGCCTCGACGAGGACGGCACCATCACCACGCCGGAGGACGGGCAGCCGCTGCGGCTCACCGTGACCCCCACCGGCCCGAACCCCAACCTCGTCGGCGAGCTCGCCACCCCGGCGGACCGCCCCTACGTGCAGCAGGCCGTGGAGAACCCGGACGGCGTGCAGCGCGTGGTCTCGACCGGCGGCGAGGAGCAGATCTCGGTCGAGGACGTCACCACGGCCGTGACCGCGCCCGGCAAGGTCGCCATCGGCAAGATCGACGAGGAGAGCAAGGCGGGCATCGCGGGCGTGGCGCTGCGGGTCAGCCTCCCGGACGGGAAGCCGGCGCTGAAGCAGGACGGCTCCGAGCTGACCGGCCCGGACGGGCAGCCCGCCGTCGTCACGACCGGCGACCAGGGCACGGTCGAGATCGCGGACCTGCGCACCCCGCAGGAGATCATGATCACCGAGGTCGCTCCCGCGAAGGGCTACGAGGAGGCGTTCGACGCGGCGAACCCGCCGTCGGTCACGGGCACGGTCGAGCCGGGCGGAACGCTGATGCTGACCGTCTCGAACAAGGCCAACACCCCCACCGTGCCGATCTTCATCCCGGCCGGTGACCCGGGCGTCAGCGGTGGCGTCGTGGAACTGCGCGCCGCCGAGGGCACCGGCCCGGTCGCTCCCGGGCTGCTCGGACTGGGCGCGCTGACGCTCACCGGTGCCGCCGTGGCCGGTGGTGTGGCGTGGCGCAAGCGGCTCGCGTCGGCGGGTGGGCGTTGACCGCGCGGCGTCGCCTGGTCCTGCTGGCGCTGAGCGGCGCGGTCGTGCTCGTCGCCGTGGTGGCCGTCGTGGCGGTCACCCTCCTCGGGGGCGGTGCGCAACCCGCCCCGGCGGCGGCACCGCCCGCACCACCAGCGGTGTCGGGTCCGGCTCCGGTGCAGGCCGCCGATCTGCCACCGCAGCCGGTGCACGTCCCGGCGGGGCAGCCGCCGGGGACCGTCCGGCTGCCGCAGGGCGGCCAGGCGGAACTGGTGCGCGAGGAGATCGACCGGTCCGGCACGCTCCCGGTCCCGGACGGCATCGACGAGGCGACGTGGTGGGGTGCCGGGCTGGACTCCCCCAAGGGCGCGACGGTGCTGGCCGGGCACGTGAACTGGAAGGGCGCGACCGGACCGTTCGAGGAGCTGTGGCGGTCCGCGCCGGACCAGGTCGTCACGGTCGTCGACGAGGACGGGACGGAGTGGCGCTACCGCGTCTCCGAGATCGTCACGCTCACCAAGGAGGAGCTGCCCGCCCGCGCCGCCGAGCTGTTCGGCCAGGGCGGCGAGCACCGGCTCGTGCTGGTCACCTGCGGTGGCCGGTACGTCGGCGGTGACCTCGGCTACGACGAGAACCGGATCGTGGTGGCCACCCCGGCCTGATGCCGGTGACGTGCAGGCGAAGAGCGGGGCCCCGTCCGGGACCCCGCTCTTCGTCGTTCCTGGGCGCTGCGCCGCAGCCGCCGGTCAGCGGCGCTTCTTCTGGCCCTTCTTGGCCGAGGCCGCCTGCTTGCCCGGTCGCTTCTTCTGCTGCGGGCGCCGGCTGGGCTGCCGCCCCTCGGGGCGCTGCCCGGTACCCGCCGCGGCCCTGCCGCCGGTGCTCCCGCCGGAGGTGCCGGTGGTCTCGGGGGCCTCGGAGGTCTCGGAGGTCTCGTCCTCGGAAGCGGTCTCGTCCTCCTCGGAGGCGACGCGCTTGGCCTGGTTCGGCTTCTGCCCGGGCTTCGGGCGCGGCGCGTCCTTCTTCGCCGCCAGCTCCTTCTCCTTCTCCCGCTCCTGCTCGCGGTCGATCTTGTTGCTCAGGAAGTGCTGCTGACCGAGGGTCCAGATGTTGTTCGCCATGAAGTACAGGACCACCGCGATCGGCAGCACCCAGCCGGAGAACAGCGTGCCGACCGGCGCGATGTACATCATGAACTTGCCCATCATGGCCGTCTGCGGGTTGGCCATCGAGGCATCGGTCTGGCGCTTCATCGACATGCGCATCGTGGCGAACGTCGCGATCGACGCGATCACCATCAGCGGGATGCCGACGGCCATCATGTTCAGCCGGGTGGTGCCGAACTGGGCCAGCTCCGCGGCGGGCTGGGTCAGCCAGTTCCCGAGCTTCGCGCCGAAGATGTCGGCGTTGATGAACGACTCGACCCCGGAGCGGTCGAAGATGTAGTTGCTCTGCGCCTGCGGGGTGAAGCCGCGCAGCACGTGGAACAGGCTCAGGAACACCGGGATCTGCAACAGCGCGGGCAGGCAGCCACCGATCGGGTTGACCCCGTGCTCGGACTGGAGCTTCTGCATCTCCTGCGCCATGCGCTGACGGTCGTTCTTGTACTTCTCCCGCAGCTTCTGGATCTGCGGGGAGAACTTCGCCATCTTCCGCCCGGCGCGCATCTGGCTGATCGCCGGCTTGAGCAGCACCACGCGCAGCGTGAACACCAGGAAGAACACCGAAAGGGCCCAGGCGAACCCGTTGTCCGGCCCCAGCACGGTGCCGAAAACCCTGTGCCAGAACCACAGGATGGCCGACACGGGATAGAGGATAAAGTCGAACACTCAACCACTCCTGGTCATCGCCCGGATGTCATCCGAGCCCGCTCGCACGGCCGCGCCCGCCCTGTGCGCACCGGCCTCAGCCCTACCAGGGTGCCATGCCCGGGCTTCCGGACGTCCCCGGGCGGGGTATTGACACGCACGGTCACCGGTCCAGCACGGGCCGGGAGCGTCGTCGCGGCACCGCGATGGCGGGATCCGCCGCGATCGCGGTGCCGCCGTTTCACGAGAAACGGCTGTGATCGGTGGTGGCGCCGGGGCCGCGGTCAACGACCTTCCGCGTGAGTCATTCCTCGTCCGCGAGGGTGTCGAGGAGCGGCTGCCCGTACTTGGCGAGCTTGTTCTGGCCGACGCCGCTGATCGCGCCCAGCTCGTCCAAGGTGGAGGGTCGTTGGGCGGCGACCTGCCGCAGGACGGCGTCGTGGAAGATCACGTAGGCGGGGACGCCCTGCTCCTTCGCGGTGGCGGCGCGCCACGCGCGGAGGCGCTCGAACAGCGGGGCCGCCTCGGCGGGGAGCTCGACCTGCTCCGCCCTGCGCGCCTTGGCGGGCTTGGCCTCCTTCGCGGCCCGCTCCGGCTCGCGGCGCATCAGCACCTCGCGCTCCCGGCGCAGGACCTCGCCGCTGGCCTCGGTGAGCACCAGGGTCCCGTAGTCGCCCTCCACCGCCAGCAAGCCCTGGGCGAGCAGTTGGCGCACCACCCCGCGCCAATCGGCCTCGCGCAGGTCGGCTCCGACGCCGAACACGCTGAGCTCGTCGTGCCGGTGCTGCTCGACCTTGTCGTTGCGCTTGCCGAGCAGGACGTCGATCACGTGCCCCGCGCCGAACTTCTGCCGACGCTCGTGCAGCAGCCGGTAGACTGCCGAGAGCATCTTCTGCGCCGCGACCGTGCCGTCCCAGGACTCCGGCGGGGCCAGGCAGGTGTCGCAGTTGCCGCAGGGGGCGGCCTCCTGGCCGAAGTACGCGAGCAGCTGCTCACGACGGCACCGCACCGTCTCGCACAGCGCGAGCATCGCATCCAGGTGCGTGCTCAGCCGCCTGCGGTGGGCGTCGTCGCCCTCCGAGCCGTTGATCATCTTTCGCTGTTGGACGACGTCCTGCAGCCCGTAGGCGAGCCAGGCGGTCGAGGGCAGGCCGTCACGACCCGCGCGTCCGGTCTCCTGGTAGTAGCCCTCGACCGACTTCGGCAGGTCCAGGTGCGCCACGAACCGCACGTCCGGCTTGTCGATGCCCATGCCGAACGCGATGGTCGCCACCACGACCAGCCCGTCCTCCCGCAGGAAGCGGGACTGGTGCTCCGAACGGGTCCTCGCGTCCAGGCCCGCGTGGTACGGCACCGCCGGAATCCCGTTGCGCACCAGGAAGTCCGCGGTCTTCTCCACCGACGACCGGGACAGGCAGTAGACGATGCCCGCGTCACCGGCGTGCTCGGTGCGCAGCAGGCCCAGCAGCTGCCGCTTCGGATCGTCCTTGCCCACGATCCGGTACTGGATGTTGGGGCGATCGAAGCTCGCCACGAAGTGCCGGGCGCGCGCCAGGTCCAGCCGAGTCGCGATCTCGCCGCGGGTGGCCTCGGTGGCGGTGGCGGTGAGCGCGATCCGCGGCACGCCCGGCCAGCGCTCGTGCAGCACCGACAGCGCCAGGTAGTCCGGCCGGAAGTCGTGGCCCCACTGCGCCACGCAGTGCGCCTCGTCGATCGCGAACAGCGCGATGTTCCCCTCGTCGAGCAGGGACATCGTGGACTCGACCCGCAACCGCTCCGGTGCGAGGTAGAGCAGGTCCAGCTCACCGTCGCGGAAGGCCGCCTCCACCGCCCGCCGCTCCCCCGGGTCCTGCGTGGAGTTCAGGAAACCGGCGCGCACCCCGAGCTCGGTCAGCGCATCGACCTGGTCCTGCATCAGCGCGATCAGCGGGGAGATCACGATGCCCACACCGTCGCGGACCAGCGCGGGAACCTGGTAGCACAGCGATTTGCCGCCGCCCGTCGGCATCAGCACCAGCGCGTCACCGCCGGCGACGACGTGCTCGACGATGTCCTGCTGCGGGCCCCGGAACGAGTCGTAGCCGAAGACGCGGTTGAGCACCCCCAGCGCGTCGGGCGCAGCAGGGTCAGCGACGGAACTGCTCTGCGCGGAAGTCACCGGGCGATTCTACGGAGCGGCGCGGACCGCTCCTCGTGCCCTCAGACGCCGGTGTGTCGGCCCGCGGTCTCCTCGTCGGGCTCCAGCGGGAGCTCCGCGCGCAGCGCGAACCCCCCGTCCGCACCGGGCTCGGCCCGCAGCTGCCCGCCCAGCAGCTCGACCCGCCTGCGCAGGCCGTCGAGACCGCGCCCCGCCCCCGGTCGTCCCGACCCGCCTGGCCCGTTGCGGACGAGCAGCCGCACGGCCTCGGGCGAACGGCTCAGCTCCACCTCGGCCACCGCGCCCGGCGCGTGCTTGCGGGCGTTCGTCAGCCCCTCCTGCACCACGCGGTGCACCGTCCGCGCCAACACCGGCGGCAGCCCGGAGTCCGCGTCCGCGCCGACGAGCTCCACCCGCTGCCCGGCACCCCGCACCTGCTCGACCAGTTCCGCGATCGAGCCGGCGGCCACCTCGGGCCGCCGCCGCTCACCGGACTCCGGATCGTCCAGCAGGGCCAGCAACCTCCGCAGCTCGCCCATGCCGCGGCCGCCGAGCTCGCCGATGCGCTTCCCCGCGTCCCGGGCCTGCGGGTCAGGGCTGCTCACCGCCAGCGCATTCGCCTGCAGCACCAGCAGCGTCAACACGTGGCCCAGGTTGTCGTGCATGTCGGCGGCGAGCCGTTCGCGGTCCTCCGCCTGCTCGCGCCGGGCCACCGCCTCCCGTTCGCGGGCCAGCGCCTCGATCCGCTCGCGCCGCGCCTGGGCGAGCCGCCGGGCCAGGGTCGTCGCGATCCCGCCCAGCACCGGAGCGATCGCGGCCAGCGCCGCGAGCAGTCCGGACTGCGACCACGACGCCGCGAGCACCGCGTAGGCCAGCACGGCCGCCGTGCACACCGCCGCCGCCCAGGATCGGGCCGGCACCCGCTCCGCCACCCTCGCCGCCGACCAGGACAGCGCCAGCGGCACCCACAGCACCGCCCCCTCCAGCACCAGCGTGCGCCAGGGCGTGTCCAGCACGTACAGCAGCGCGGTCACCGCGAGCGCCGCCAGCAGGCCGAAGTGCGGCCGCGCGACGGCGCGGGCGATCACGGCGGTCGCCGCCAGCTGCACGAGCATCCCCGTCAGCAGCGGCGGCACCACCGCTCCGGCGGGCGCATCACCGGAGAGGATCAGGTAGCCGATCACCACGCCCACGACGGCGAACGCCGACGTCACCCAGTTCAGCACCCGGTGCGTCCCGCGCACCCGCGCCGCCTCGTCCTCCTCGGAGATCACCACCCGAGGAGGATAGGCATCCCGGCCCCGTACGGGGTGGTCAGGCGAATTCCGCGAGCTGGGCCGCGACCTGCTCGGGCCCCGGCATCGCCGCGATCTCGGCCGCCACCCGCGCGGCGACCGCGCGCGGGCCGTCCTCGCGCAACAGGGCCTCCGCCGCCTCGCGCACCGCCGGTGCCGTCACCTCGGGCCCGAGGAGCCGGCTGCCGCCGCCCGCCTCGGTGATCGTCTCGGCGTTGTCGAACTGGTCGGCGCCCTGCGGCAGGAACAGCTGCGGGAGCCCGGCCCCCAGCGCGGCCAGCGTCGTCCCGCTGCCACCGTGGTGCACCACCAGGTCGACGTACCGCAGCAGCTCGGCCTGCGGCACCCACTCCCGCACCGACACGTTCTCCGGCGTCCCGCCCAGGTCCTCCGGGCGCACGCTCGGCCCGGTGGCGACCACCACGTCCGCGTTCAGCGCCGCGAGCCCCTCGATCGCCGCGCGCAACACCGGCACCGCGCCGAAACCGGTGCCCAGCGTCAGGTACACCAGCGGGCGCGAACGGGTCGCCACCGCCCGCGGCGGCAACTCCCCCGGCTGCGCGAACGGAACCGGGCGCAGCGGGGAGCGCCGCACCGAAGCGAGGAACTCCGGGTCCTGCAGGGAGGCGGGGAAGATGTCCAGGTACGGGTTGCCGAGGGTGTGGAGGTCGCCCGCGGGCAGTTCGATCCCGGCCTCCGCCGCCACCGACCGCAGCGCCGGGTCGAAGCCCGGGTACCTCGCCGGGGACCGCTGCCCGAAGCCGTGGCAGACGCCCGGCACCCCGAACTCGCGCGCGGCGAGCCCCGCGCCGTGGTTGCCGGCCTCGTGCACGACCAGGTCCGGGCGGAACTCCGCGAGCACCGGCCGCAGGTCGGCCAGGTAGCGGCGGGGCAGCTCGGCGCCGAAGACGCGCGCCACCAAGCCCTGCCAGGCGGGCGAGCCCGGTTCCGGCCGGTTCGCCGGATCGACTCCGGCGGCGGCGAACCCGGCGCCGATCGGCACTCCCACCGCGGCGGAGGGAATGCCGACCCCGTCGAGGACCGCTCGGAAATCGCTGCCCGTCGCGAAGAGGACGTCGTCGCCTCGCGCCCGGGCAGCGGCGGCGAGCGGGATCAGCGGGTACAGGTGACCGTGCCCGGCGAGGCTGGAGAACAGGATGCGCACGGGAGCGACCGTAGTCGCCGCGTTCGCGGTCTCGCCCTCGAACGCGGCCGGTGGCGGATGACCGGTCGGTCCGCCACCGAGCCGGGTGAGCGCAGCCCTCCTGCCGCGGCCACCCGGCCCCCGGTGACCGGACTGTCGGCGAGCGATCGGGCGGTCAGACCGCGACGGGCTCGCGCGGCGGAAGGTTGACCAGCACCAGGCCGATCGAGGCGATGATCAGGTTCTGCAGCGCGGGTTGCAGCCCGTTCCACTGATCGGACTGCCACATCTGGAACCACTCGCCGCCGATGACGATGAAGCCGCCCCCGAACAGCAGCACTTCCAGCAGCCAGCCCAGGTTCGCCAGCCGCCGCGCCAGCTCCGCGGAACGCTCGTCGACGTGCGGCCGGACCCACGCGACGAGCGCCCCGATCAGCACCAGCGCGATCACCGCCTCCCACGCGATCACCACGAGGTAGGCCGCGGTGGTCCAGCCGGGATGCGTGATCGACCGCCACATCATGTCGGGCGAGTTGAACGTCGTGTCCATCGAGAACACGTGCTGCACGAACGCGGCATTGGTGCCGAAGTCAGTGATGTTGCCGAAGGCGACCAGCCCCATCTGCGCAGCGGTGATGGCGACCAGGACCGTGATCACCGCGCGCAGACTCCCCAGAGTTGCCAGAAGACGCATGCGGCGGACTTTACGCATGGGGAGGTGGGGAATCGCGCTGCGTGAGGTTTTCGCAATAATCCTTGCGGCACCGGGACGCGAAGGGCGGGAGAATCACATGCGCGTGTGCCTGGTCTCGCACAGATTGGGCGGATTCGACGGCGTGAGCGTGGAATCCGCGAAGTGGATCGACGGATTCCGCGCCCTCGGACATCGAGTGACGCGCGCCGCCGGGCACTTCGTCGACCACGAGTCGGACGACGTCGACATCGCGGGCATGTGGGCCGACCGCCCCGGTGGCGATCCGCCGCCGGTGGACCACGGCGCGATTCGCCGGCTCTGCGCCGAGCACGACCTGCTGGTGCTCGACAACGCCGGTTCGCTGTGGAGCGCGCCCGAGGCCTCGCTCGCCTGGCAGCACCACGCCCTCGACACCGGGACCCCGGTGCTGCTGCGCCACCACGACCCGGCCTGGCAGGGCACGCCCCTCCGGGCCGTCGCCGAGGACACGGTGCCGCTGCACCACCCGGCGCACCTGCACGTGCTGATCAACCAGCTCACGGCCGGGGAGTTCGCCGCGCGCTGGCCGGAGCTGGCCCGCACCGGAGCGCTGCGCGTGGTGCACAACCGGGTCGACGTGGACCGGCTCGGCGGCGGCGACCGGCAGGGCACCCGAGAGCGGCTCGGAGTCGCACCGGACGAGGTGCTGGCGGTGCACCCGGCGCGGGTCGAGGGGCCGAACAAGAACATTCCCGGCGCGGTGCGGTTCGCCGCCGAGTTGGACCGGGTGCTGGACCGCCCGGTTCGCTACTGGCTGACCGACGACGCCCCGGCACCGGACGGGTTGCTCGACGGGGCACCGGGTCTGCTTCGCGGCCACGTCGCCGAGCAGGCGGACCTCTACGCCGCCGCCGACCTGGTGCTGCTGCCGTCCCGCTGGGAGGGGTGGGGGTTGCCGGTGGCCGAGGCCGCCGCCGCCGGGCGCCTCGTCGTCGCGGGCCCGTACCCGGTGCTCGGCGAGCTGCGCGCGCTCGGCCTGCGCGTTCCCGGACCCGACGACCTCACCGAGGTGGCCGCGATGCTGCGCGATCCGGACTCGGCCGCCGAGATGCTCGCCGCGAACCGCGCCGCCGTGCGCGAGCACCTGGGCGCCGACCGGCTGCCCGCGGTGCTCGCCGAACTCATCTCCCTCGCCGAAGAACGACACCAACGCTGAGGAGGCTCCCCCGCACATGCCCGAGATCTTCGTCGTGCACCGCCGCGACCGGCAGAACATCGGCGACATGGCCTGTCCGCCGTCGAACCACCCGGAGCACTTCCCGTGGCTCGCCGACGCGACCACGATCGACATCGAGCACGACGTCCCCCGCTACGCGGACCGGCTGCGCCGCGCGCACGTCATCTACGGCGGCGGCGGGCTCATCGGCACCGGGTTCTTCGACCGGCAGCTCGACCACCTCATGTCCCTGCGGCCGCCGAGGCTCGTGGTCTGGGGTGCCGGGCACAACAACAACGAGGACCACACCATCGCCGATCCCGGCTACCTGGACCGGTTCGACCTCGTCGGGCTGCGCGACCGGCGGGACACCGGTGTGCACGGGGCCGGGCGGCACGAGTGGGTCCCCTGCGTGAGCGCGCTGATGCCGCAGCTCGACGACCCCGGCGAGCCGGAGCACGAGGTCGTCGCCTACCGGCACCGGGACCAGCGGCTGCCCTTCCCGTCCGACATCGGGGGACTGCCGCTGCTGACCAACCAGCACCACGACCTCGACGAGACGCTCGCCTTCCTCGCCTCCGGCGCGACGGTGCTCACGAACTCCTACCACGGGGCCTACTGGGCGACCCTGATGAACCGGCGCGTGGTGGTGGTGGACCCGTTCGCCTCGAAGTTCTTCGGCTTCCACCACGCCGTGCCGATCGTGCCCGGCGACTCCTGGCGGGGCGCGCTCGCCAAGGCGCGCGCGCACCCGGGCGCGCTGGCCGAGTGCCGCGCCCGGGTGCTCGACTTCGGCGACCGGGTGCGGCGCCTGTTCGGCCGCTGATCACTCGCAGGGCGGCTCGTAGGGGATCTGCGGGATCGTCTGCTCCCACTGCTCCCGGGGCAGCACCCCGTGGGTGGTCGAGCAGATCCGCTGCGCCGCGCGGCGCACGTCCAGGTCCCAGAGGTAAGCGGTGTTGTCCCCGCTGGCCGAGGCGACGACGGAACCGTCCGGGCTGAACGAGACCGAGTGCACGGCCGCCCGGTGCTCGCTGAGGTCCAGCCCGATCGGCCCGGCGTGCTCTGGATCCCGCACGTCCCACAACCGGACGGTGCGGTCCTCGCTGCCGGACGCGAGGGTCGCGCCGTCCGGGCTGAACGACACCGACTTCACGTTCTGGGCGTGCCCGCGCAGCGGGGAACCCAGCTGCTCCGGGCGCTCCGGATCGCTCACGTCCCACAACCGCACCGTCTTGTCCCCGCCCCCGGTGGCCACCACGCGGCCGTCGGGGCTGAAGGCCACCGCGTAGGCGGCTTCGTGGCCGGTCGCCCACGGCTCACCCAGCTGCCTCGGGCGCTCCCGGTCCCGGACGTCCCACAACCGCACCGTGCCGTCGCTGCTCGCGGTCGCGAGCAGGGCGCCGTCCGGGCTGAAGCGGGCCTCGTTGATGTAGCCGCGGTGACCGAGCAGCGGCCCGCCGATCCGCCGCGGGTGCGCCGGGTCGGCCACGTCCCACAGCTGAGCGCTGACGTCGTCGTTGCCGGTGACGAGCGTCCGGCCGTCCGGGCTGAACACGACCTCCCCCATGTAGCGGGTGTCGACGCGCAGCGGCTCCCCGAGCGGCTCGGGCGCCGCCGGGTCGTGCATGTCCCACAGCCGGACGGTCCCGGTGCCGCCGCCCGTGGCCAGCACCGTGCCGTCCCGGTTGAAGGTCGCCGAGTACACCGAACCGACCGGGCCCGAGTAGACCGGCAGCGGCGCACCGAGCGGGCGGGGACGCAGCGGATCGGAGGTGTCCCACACCCGGACCGTCCGGTCCTCCCCGGCCGTGACGAGGACGGTGCCGTCGGGGCTGAACGCCACGTCGTTCACGCTCGCGGTGTGCCCCGCCAGCACTCGCTCCGGCAGCGACCACAGGCGCACCGCGCCGTCGTCCCCGCCGGTGGCGAGGGTGTGCCCGTCCGGGCTGAAGCCGACGGCGAAGACGGTGCTGCTGCCCGCGCTGAGGTGCTGCCCGATCTGGGTGGCGTTCGACGGCTCGGTGACGTTCCACAGCAGCGCCGAGCTGTCCGCGCTGCCCGAGGCCAGCGTCCGCCCGTCCGGGCTGAACTTCACCGACCAGACCGGAGCGTTGTGCCCGATCAGCGCGGGACCGAGCTGCCGCGCCCGCGCCGGATCGCGGACGTCCCACAACCGGACCGTCTTGTCCACGCTGCCCGAGGCCAGCAGCGAGCCGTCCGGGCTGAACGCCACCGAGTGCATCCCGCCGTTGTGCCCCTCCAACGGCGCGCCGATCGGGGTGGCGTTCGCCGGGTCGGCCACGTTCCACAACCGGACCGTCCGATCGTCGCCGCTGGTCGCCAAGGTCCTGCCGTCGGGACTGAACGCCAGCGTGCGCACCTGCGCGGTGTGCCCTCGCAGCGGCCGCCCGATCGGCGCGGGCCGCGAGGGATCGGCGACGTTCCACAGCCGGGCGGTCTGGTTCTCGTTGGCCGCGGCCAGCGTCCGCCCGTCCGGGCTGAACTCGATCAGGTAGATCGTGCCGTCGCCGCCGCTGACCGGTGGCCCCAGCGGCTCGGGTCGGGACGGGTCGGTCACGTCGTAGAACCGCAGCCGGTGGTCGTCGCCCGCCGCCGCCAGGGTCCGGCCGTCCGGGCTGAACACGGCCGAGGTCACCCAGCTGCCGAAGCCGCGCAGCGGCTCGCCCAGCGGCTTCGGCTGACCGCGGGCGGCCACGTCCCACAGCCGAACCGTCCGGTCGTACCCGGCGGTGACCAGCGTCTTCCCGTCCGGGCTGAACGTGGTCAGGTAGACCGAGCCCTGGTGACCGTGCAGCGGGGTGTTCAGCGGCGCGTTCTGGGTGGACAGCAGCCGCGTGGCCACACCCGGGTCGCCGGGGCGCATCCGATCGGCGACGAGGTTCAGCTTCGCCGCGGCCGAGGGGTCCACCGCCTGCAGCCGGTCGGCTTGGGCGAGCACCTGGCGGAACTCGGCGTCGTCCCGCTCCTGCACCGCGAGCACGGCGGCGACGGCGGCGACCGCCGCGAACACGCAGATCGCGGCTGCCGTCCCGCGCCGGAACCAGCTGGCCCGGCGCCGGTACCGCAGCGAGGCCGAGAGGAACTCGCGGCTGACCGCGGTCAGCTCCACCGGATCGACCTTCCCGGCCCAGTGCCGGGCCGTCTCCAACCGCGGGCCCCGGTAGAGCAGCGATGCCTCCCGGTCCTCCTGCCGCCAGGCCTCGGCGTCCCGTTCGAGGCGCTGTCGCGCCAGGTTTCCCGCGCGGTCCTGGTCGATCCAGCCGCGCAGCCGGGGCCAGGCGTAGAGCAGCGCCTCGTGGCTGATCTCCGCCGAGTCCGAGTCCAGGGTCACCAGCCGGGCGGTCGTCAGCACGTCCAGCGCCGAGCGCGCCGCCTCGCGGTGCTCGGCGTGCTCGACGATCTCGGCGTAGGTGGCGCGCCGTCGCGTGTCCTGGGTGTCCTCGCCGACGTGCACCAGGCGCAGCAGCACCTGCCGCGCGGCCGCCTGCCCTTCCGCGGACAGCTCCGCCCACGCCCGCTCCGCCGTGGCCGCGACCGCGCCCTGGATGCCGCCGGCCGCGCGGTACCCGGCGATGGTGAGCTTGCCCGCCTGCCTGCGCTGCCAGGTGACCAGCAGCGCGTGCGAGAGCAGCGGCAACGCCCCCGCGTCGTAGGCGCGCTGTCCCGGCTTGCCGTAGGCACGTCCCACGCTCACCCCGAGGTCGCGCAGCAGCACGTCCACGAGCCCCGTCTCGATCTGGAGGCCGGTGGCCTTCGCCGGGCCGGTGATCGCCTTGCGCAGCTCGGCGATGGTCATCGCGCCCAGCACCATCTGCCGGTGCTGCAGCGCGTCGGCCAGCTCGGGGAAGTCCAGGCAGCGAGCGTAGAAGTCCGCCCGCAACCCGAGCACCACCAGCCCGGGCGGTAGTCCGCCCTCGAACCCCGTGGTGCAGCAGGCCTGCAGGACCTGGACGAACAGCGCCCGCCGCTGCTCGTCCCGGCACATGGTGAAGGTCTCCTCGAACTGGTCCACGACCAGCACCAACCGGGCCCCGTCGCCGGCCGCGGCCCGCACGTGCCCGGCCACCGCGTCCCGCACCGGCTCAGCGAACCGGAACTCCGCGTCCGGGTTCTCGCCGTGCGCGACGTCCTCCGCCGCCGCCGCGAGCACCTCGTTGAGCTCGGGGATCAGCTCGGTCAGCGCACCGAGCGGATCCTCACCGGGAGTGGCGGTGCGCACCGGCCACGACGAGGAACCCTGCTCCGCCAGCGCTCCTCCGGTCAGCGCGGGCAGCAGACCGGCACCCAGCAACGAGGACTTCCCCGCGCCCGAGGCGCCGACGAGCATCGTGATGCCGCCGTCCTCGGCCACGGAGGCGAGCCGCTCCACGAGCATCGTCGTCGCCCGCTCCCGGCCGAAGAACCAACCGGAGTCCTCCGCGTTGAACGCCGCCAGACCGCGGTAGGGGCACAGGCTCCCGGGAGCGGGGTTCGCGATGTCCGCCGGAACGCCGTCCGACGACTCGCCCTCCGCGACCGGCGGCGCCTCCGGAGCCGCGAGCGGGCTGGTCAGGGCCTCGTCCCATCGCGCGCGCCAGACCGGGAGTTCGTAGAGTCCGTCCACCGGCGGCTGCGGCTGGTTCTTGCGGGCCGCGCCGATGAGGACCTCGAGGACCACGGACAGGGCGGCGAACCGGGCGGGCACGTTCCGTCCCCGCCGCCAGTCGCTGATCCGCTGCGCGGTCGGACGGATGGGCCTGCCCCGCTCGTCGATCCGCCGGGCCCGCTCCACGGCGTCGGCGACCCGCTTCAGCGGAGGGTCGCCGGCCGTGACGTACAGCAGCGCGAACCGTTCCGCGAACCGCGCGCGGGTGCCGGTTCCCGCCGCCGAGCCCGTCTCTTTCCGGTCCGTCATCCCCGTCCTCCTCCGGTCCGGATCCGGACCGGAAAATCCGGTACCCGCCGTTGAGCAGGTACTTCACCGAGCTCCGGATATGGGTGGGCCCACGTCCGCGTCCCGAGCTGCCATGCTCTGACACAGGCTGCGCCGGACGGGCCACGGACGGTCGAGCGCGCGAACCGGCCGGAGGTCCGGACAGCAGTCGAGTGGCGGTAGGTGTGCCGCTGAGGTGCCTGGGGGTTTCGTCAGCGGCACACCACACCACACGGCTTCCGTCGGCAGCAGGCGGGAACCGGACCGTCACGCGGAGTACCGGCACCGACAGCAGCCGAACGATCACGAGAGTACGCGGGAATGCCCCGGCCACTCATGGTGGTCGGGGCATTCGTTCCGTCCGACCGGCGGCGAAAACGACCACGACCAGCGGCGAGACCCCGATCGGCCTAGCGGGGGCAGCGGCGAAGTGGATCACTCGGAGCAGCGGGGCGCGCACGGCGAGATCACCACCGCGAGCGCGGCGGGAGTAGTGGTGCCCCCGGTCGGGATCGAACCGACACTCTGACGAGTTTAAGTCGTCTGCCTCTGCCAGTTGGGCTACGGGGGCTCGTCTCAGCGGACGTCCAGGACTGCCCGCCCTGGTCGCGGACCCGACTGCGGGCCAGGCCTCGACCGCCGGATCGGACGCACTGACTGTGCCCCGGGTTCCCGTTGATCGAAAACCGCCGAGCAGAGCAGTTCGTTCCTCCGCGCGCCCGGGGAAGTCGCGGGGCTCATCGATCCCACCTCGGTGTCGCGGCGGAGGCGGCCAGGTGCTCGAAGCGCTCCGCGACCCAGCCGTGCACCGCGGCGGAAACGGCGCCGTCCTGCGCCCGGTGCTCGAACCAGCGCCAATCGCAGTTGACGTTGACCTCCAGGAAGACGTGGTCCGAGCCGACCGCCAGCAGGTCGAACGCGGCCACGTGCAAGCGCCAGAACCGGCACAGCGCGCGCAACTGGGTCAGCAGCGCCGAGGGGAGCTCGATGCGTTCGACGATCACCGAGTCCGGGTCGACCCACAGCTGCGCCGGATCCAGCTTGTCCACCCGGTAGCCGATCACTTCGTCACCCACCACGAAGGCCCGGATCTCGTGCTGGGCATCGACGTACTGCTGCACCAGCACCGGGGCGGGTTCCCTCGCCTCCGCCGATCGCCGGATGTCCAGCGGCCGCGGGAACAAGCCGCGCAGCGCTCCCGGCTCGGGTTCGAGCATGTGGTGGCCGGCGGTCTTGACGATGCAGCGCCCGCCGCCCGGGCGGCTGCGGCCCGGCAGCGTGGTGACCGCGGTCCTCGGCACCCGGAATCCGAACGCGGTGGCATCTCGGAGCTGGGTGAGGCGGTCCAGGTGCGCGCTCGACCGCACCGGGTTGATCTGCTCCCAGTCGACCCGGCCGGACAGCCAGCTGGAGACCGCTCGCCACTGCTCGCGAACGTAGGCACCGTGCACCGTGGTCGGATCCACGGGCAGCGCGGTGATGTCGAAGTGGCGCCGCCACACCACGATCGGCCGCAGCAACCACCGCTCGAACTCGATGAGCGGGGTGTCGGTGTAGACCGTGAGCGCGATGTCGAGGCACCGGTCGGCGTCGATGCGCACCATCCGGATGCCGCGCTCCGCGAGGGCCAGGGAGAGCTCGTTCATCTCCATGTCGGCGGCGCGGGCCAGCACGAGCACGCACGGGATGGGATCACCGTCGCCCTCGTTCACCAGGTCGGCGCGGTGCACGCGCTCCTGGAAGTCGAGGCTGGTGTCGTCGGAGCGGAAGAAGTAGTCCTGCCCCTGCAGCAGCAGCGGGCCGGGTCGGAAATCGGCGGCGAAGGCGCCGGACTCGGGGCCGAACGGGTGCGCGAAGTCGTCCGCCCCCTCGGTCATCGCCCCAGTCCTCCTGCGGTACCGCGATCATCGTCGGCCGGTGGGCCGACCGACGTCAATCGTCCTTCTTGCGGAACACTTCGGACGCGGCCCGGTACTCGGCCGCGAAGTCCGCGAGCGGGCCGTCCTGCACTTCGCCGCTGCGCAGCAGAGCCGCTAGTTCTTGGAGAGTCAAAGGATTCACCCCTTCCCCAACTGAGGCATCCTTTCAGGTGAAGACACCCCGACAGTCTTGGATTACCCGCTACTCATTGTCAAGGGTAGCGGGTGATCCAGTCCCCTGCACGGAGCAGTCCCCACCCGGACGCCAATCACCGCGCGCTCCACTGAGCACGCGGTGATCACCGAGGGTGCTGGTCAGCTGGCCGCTGCCCGCTCGAAGTCGGCCTTCGGGTTCTGGATCTGCCCCATGGAGACCGCTTCCCGCTTGAACAGGAACGCCAGCGTCCAGTCGATGACGATCCGCATCTTGCGGTTGAAGGTGGGCATCCGGCTGACGTGGTAGCTGCGGTGCATGAACCAGGCGATGAAGCCCTTGGCCTTGAAGCCGTAGACGTCGGCAACGCCCTTGTAGAGCCCCAGCCCCGCGACCGAACCGGCGTAGGCGTGGCGGTACTCCTTGGTGGACTTGCCGCGCAGGCTCGCCAGCAGGTTCTTGCCGAGCTGGTTGGCCTGCCGAACCGCGTGCTGCGCGGACGGGGCGCAGGTCGCGTTCGGGTCGTCGTCGGTCTTGGACAGGTCCGGCACGGCGGAGCAGTCACCGGCGGCCCACACGTTCGGCAGACCCTCGACCTGGAGGTGCGAGGTCGCCTTGACGCGACCGCGCTCGTCGAGCGGCAGGTCGGTGTTCTTCAGCACCGGGTTGGCCTTCACACCCGCGTTCCACACCAGGGTGTCGGTGTCGAACTCGGTGCCGTCGGAGAGCATCGCGTGCCCGTTCTCAACGGACTTCAGGAAGGTGTTCAGGTAGACCTGAATGCCGCGCTCTTCGAGGGCCTTGACGACGTAGACGCCCATCTTCTCGCTGACCTCGGGCATCACGCGCCCGGCGGCCTCGACGAGGACCCACCGCATGTCCTCCGGCGAGATGGACTGGTAGTAGCGGGTGGCGTAGCGAGCCATGTCCTCCAGCTCCGCCAACGCCTCCGCCCCGGCGAAGCCGCCGCCGACGAAGGTGAAGGTGAGCAGCCGCTTGCGCAGCTCCTCGTCGGAGGTGTTGGCCGCGGCGTCCATCTTGGCCAGCACGTGATTGCGCAGGTAGATGGCCTCGCCGACGGTCTTGAGGCTGATGCCTTGCTCGGCCAGACCGGGGATGGGCAGAAGTCGGGACACCGAGCCGAGCGCCACGACGAGGACATCGTAGGCAAGCTCTTCAGGGCCTGTCTGCGGGTTCTCGATCGTCACGACCTGGTCGGCGTGCTTGATCTCAGTGACACTGGCGGTGATCACATGGCACCGCTTCAGGACTCGTCGCAGTGGCGCTACCACGTGGCGAGGCTCGACCGAGCCCGCGGCCGCTTCCGGTAGGAACGGCTGGTAGGTCATGTGCGGCTGAGGGTCGACCACGGTGACGGAGGCCTCACGCCGCCCCAGCTTCGACTGAAGCTGAAGCGCCGTGTACATGCCGACGTAGCCGCCGCCGAGGATGAGAATCCGGGTGGGTTCGGATTTACCAGCCATGCAGACATGGTCGCACCACTGGAGTGGGACACACTCCGCAGACCCCCCCTAATGTGACGCCAGTCGCGCGTGGTCCTGCTCACGATCAACGCGCTGCGCTCGGGCGACCGCACTCGGTGTCCGCGGCGGAGCGCGGACGGGGGGATCGATCGCCGATCACCTTACCGAGTTTTGCGGCGTCGAAGCCAGCTCGCCGCATCATCTGCGGCGGAATCCACCCGTCAGCGCCGATCTGGCGCCGCCTTCCCCCGCCCTCGCGCCCGGTTCCGCCGAGCAGCGCAACGAGGCGGCTGAATCGAGCCGAGCGGCGGCGCAGCCGGCTCGGCGGCGGGGCGCGGTCAGATCGGGACCACCGCGATCCCGTCCCGCTCCTCCCCCGCCGGGTGATCGGCCCGGTGCGCTTCGGGGGTCCCGGTGAGGAGCAGGACGGGGCGCGCGAGCTCGCTCGCGGTGGCTCCGACTATTGCGTCCACTGTGGAGTTCTCTGGACCGCCGACCCGGGATCCCGCCGCACGGGCGATGTCGACCGTCACCGGGTGCACCACCACCCGGCCCAGCACCTCCTGCACACCGGCCTCGCCGGGCTCGGCCACGCCGAGCACCTCGGCGAGCGTGACGGCGCTGACGACCACCCGAGCCCGTCGCGCCCGAGCGACCTCGAGGTGCGCCCGCACCAGCGGGTCCCCAGCGGCGAGCCGGGCCACCGCCGCGCCGTCCAGCAGCAGCGTGCCGCCGACCGCTACTCGCGATCCGGCCACGCGCGCCCCGCCTCCGCCAGCAGCGATTCCGACGGCGCGCCGTGCTCGCGCTCCATCCGGTCGACCAGCTCGGTGAGCAGGTCGAGCTCCAGCTGCCGCGCCACGGCGTCGCTGACGTACTGGCTGAACGCGCCCCGCCCGACGCGCTCCTGCACCGCCTTGGTCAGGTCCTCCGGCAGGGAGACGCTGACCTTCCGCGCCCGCCCGAGCGAGCGGCCACCTCCGGCATCGGGCGGCACCACCACGTCCCGCCGCCCCGGTGGCGGCTCGACGAACTCCCGGTACGCACCGATCAGCTCGGCCAACCGCGCGGCCGATTCCGGCAATCTCCGCCCTTCCACCGCAACCACCTCCTCGCCTGGAGCCTCGACCAGCCGCGCCCGTCCAGGACCCTTCGATTATGCTACCGGCGGTGGCAACCTCGACCAAGGGTCGTCGGCGCTGATCACCCCATCGAGCGGGGACGGCCGACGCGCCCGGGCGCAACCGCATCACCCGGACGACGGTCCCGGGTGGCACCGGTTCGGACCTGTCCCGGGACGCGGAGCGCCGCCACACTGATCGGCGCGCACTGCGGTGCTCCGGCGGCGAGAGGCGGCACGACCGTGGGGAAGCTGGCGCTGGTGCCGAGGAACGACGGCACGGACGTCTCCTTCGTCGTCGATCTCAGCACCCGTGGCCTGGTGGGCGAGGTGCTCCCCAGCGACGTGCACCGCGGCTGGTGGCGGGCGGCGGTGACCGATCCCCGCTCCGGCTACGGCCTCGTGTGCCGGACCGAGCGCGGCGAGGTGCTGGTCGACCGCCCGCAGGCGGGGACCGAGGCCTACCCCAGCCCGCAGGAGGCCCTCCGCGCCGTCGAGCGGCACCGCACCCGCTGACCGCTCCCGGTGGCGGACAGCGTCGACGAGGCGGGCACCGGTCGGACCCGCCGCCGACGCCCCCGGCCCCCTCCGCGGCCCCCGCCGCGGAGATCAGGCGAGGGCGGCCAGGTGCTTGGCCTCCTCCAGGACCTCGCGGAGCATCGCCGGGGTGAGCCTGCCGGTGAAGGTGTTCTGCTGGCTGACGTGGTAGCAGCCGAGCAGGTGCAGATCCGGCCCGCCGTCGGTGGCGGGCAGCGTCGCGCGGGCGGCGTGGCCGAACTTCGGGCGGGGCGACGGGACCCGCCAGGCAGCGGCCCCGAGCACCGGCAGCACCGCCTGCCAACCGAAACCTCCCAGCACCAGCACCACCCGCACCGTGCTGCGCAGCAGCAGGAGCTCGCGGGCCAGCCAGGGGCGGCAGGTGTCGCGCTCGCCCGGGGTCGGCTTGTTCGCGGGCGGCGCGCAGCGCACCGGCGCGGTGATCCTGGTGCCGCGCAAGGACAAGCCGTCACCGATCCGGAGCGAGCGGGGCTGCGAGGCGAGGCCGACGTCGTGCAGGGCCTGGTAGAGCACGTCCCCGGAGCGATCTCCGGTGAACATCCGCCCGGTGCGGTTCGCGCCGTGCGCGGCGGGCGCCAGACCGACGATGGCGATGGCCGCGTCCGGCGGCCCGAATCCGGGCACCGGCCTGCCCCAGTAGGTCTCGTCGCGGAACGCGGCGCGCTTCTCCACCGCCACCCGCTCCCGCCACTCGACCAACCGCGGACACGCCGCGCAGTGCGTCACCCGGTCGTCGAGCTCCGCGAGGTCCCGCACCGCGCGGGCCGCGCGCGCCGGGTCGGTGACGGGATCGTCGATCAGCTGGGAGCCCACCCGCTCAGCCTCGCAGAATCGGGCTCGGGGTGCGGGTTCCGGCCCGTAGAGTTCGAGCATGGCTGCCACCACCGATGAGAACGAGCAGGGCACCGCGAAGCCGGCCGAGCCGGTCGACGACCTGGTCAGCACGCACCACACGATCACCACCACCGGGGGCGAGCTGTCCTACACCGCCACCACCGGTCGCATCGTGCTGCGGGAGGAGGTCGTCACCGACGGGAAGTTCGACGGGCTCAAGGCGAAGGCGGAAGTCCACCTCACCTCCTACGTCGCCGACGGCGACGAACCGCGTCCGGTGACCTTCGCGTTCAACGGGGGTCCCGGCTCGTCGAGCGTCTGGCTGCACCTCGGGGTGCTCGGCCCGCGCCGGGTGGTGTCGGGGGACGCCGGTTCGCTCGCCGCTCCGCCGTACGGGCTGACCGACAACGCGGAGACGCTGCTCGCGCACAGCGACCTGGTGTTCATCGACCCGGTGTCGACCGGGTACTCCCGCGCGGTGGACGGCGGGGAGCCCGCGGACTTCCACGGCTACCAGCGGGACGTGGAGTCGGTCGGCGAGGTGATCCGGTTATGGACCTCGCGGAACGGGCGCTGGCTGTCGCCGAAGTACCTGGCCGGTGAGTCCTACGGGACGCTGCGCGCCGCGGCGCTCGCCGAACACCTGCAGGAGAAGCACGGCCTGTACCTGAACGGGCTGATGCTGATCTCGTCCGTGCTGGACATGGGCACCATCCGGTTCACGGACGGCAACGACCTGCCGCACTGGCTGTACCTGCCGACCTATGCCGCGATCGCGCACCACCACGGCAAGCACGGCGACCGACCGCTGCGGGACGTGCTGGCGGAGGCGGAGTCCTTCGCCGCGGGTGACTACGCGCTGGCGCTGGCGCGCGGGGCTCGGTTGTCCGCCGAGGAGCGCGCCGACATCGTCCGCCGCACGGCCGCGCTGACCGGGTTGTCCGAGGACTACGTGGACCGGGCGAACCTGCGCATCGAGCACCTGCGGTTCTTCACCGAGCTGCTGCGCGCGGACCGGCGCACGGTGGGCCGGATGGACGGGCGGTTCGTGGGCTGGGAGCCCGACGCGGCCGGCGAGCGGTTCACCGACGATCCGAGCGTCTCCGGGATCCTCGGCGCCTACTCGGCGGGGATCAACCACTACCTGCGCGAGGAGCTGGGCTACGCCAACGACCTGCCGTACGCGCTGCTGAGCGACCGGGTGCGGCCGTGGTCGTACAAGGAGTTCGAAGGGGCCTCGGTGTCGGTGGTCGACAAGCTCGGCACCGCGATGCGCACCAACCCGCACCTGCGGGTGCACGTCGCCGCGGGCTACTCCGACGGGGCGACGCCGTACTTCGCCGCCGAGCACGTGCTGGCGCGGCTGCCGATCCCCGAGGCGCTGCGGCGCAACATCGAGGTCCGCTACTACGCGGCCGGGCACATGATGTACGTGCACGAGCCGTCCCGGGTCCAGCAGTCCGAGCACCTGGCCGAGTTCGTCCGCTCGGAGCAGTAGCCGTACCGCCGGGTTCCGCAGTTCGCCGCGGGCCCGGCGCGCGTGACCGATCAGGCATGGTCAAGCGCCCGAGCGCTGCTGCAACATCACCGGCATGGGCGCGAACGAGCACGACCTGCCGTCACCGATGCCGTCGATCCCGGACACGACCCGTCCCAACTCGGCCCGGATGTACGACTACTACTTGGGCGGGGCCGCGCACTTCGCGGTGGACCGCGAGGCGGCCGACGATGCCCTCGCGGTGCTGCCGCAGTCCGCGGTCTACGCGCGGGCGAATCGCGCGTTCCTGGGCCGGGCCGTGCGGTTCCTGCTCGACGAGGGCGTCGACCAGTTCCTCGACCTCGGTTCCGGGATCCCCACCGTCGGCAACGTGCACGAGATCGCCCACCGCGTGAACCCGGACGCGAAGGTGAGCTACGTGGACCACGAGCCGGTGGCCGTGGCGCACGCGCAGCGGATGCTCGCCGGCCTGCCGAACGTGAGCATCACCCAGGCCGACGTGCGCGATCCGGAGGGCGTGCTCAGGTCTCCCGGAGTCGCGGGGATGCTCGACCTCAGCAGGCCGGTGGCGGTGCTGGCCATCGCGATCCTGCCGTTCGTGCCGGACGACGACGAGGTGCTCGACCTGGTGTCCCGCTACCGGGAGGCGAGCGCACCCGGCAGCTGGTTGGCGATCTCGCACATCTCGCAGGTCTCGGCGACCGACGAGCAGGTGCGGGTGGCCCACGAGGTGATGGCCCGGACCCCGACTCCCGTGCTGTGGCGCCACCCCGAGTCCGTGGCGCGGTTGTTCACCGGCTACCGGCTGGTGGAACCGGGTCTGGTGCTCTCGCCGCTGTGGCGCCCGGATCGGCCGATCAGCCACGCGGAAGCGGCCGAGGCCAACGCCTACGGGGGCGTGGGGCGCCTGGAGCGCTGACCGGTCCGCGCTGCCGCCGCAGCGGGCCGGAAGAGCGCCGGGCGCGGGGAAGCAGCTCCCCCGCGCCCGGCGCTCCGCTCGCGATCAGGCCACGACGTGCGGGTGCTCCTCCGCGAAGTGGCAGGCCGACGGGTGCCCGCCGAGCCTGACCTCCAGCTCGGGGGCCTTCTCCGCGCAGATGTCCTGCGCCTTCCAGCACCGGGTCCGGAACCGGCAGCCCGAGGGCGGGTTCGCCGGGCTCGGCACGTCCCCGCTGAGCCGGATGACCTCGCGCTTGCCGCGCAGCGTCGGGTCCGGCACGGGGACCGAGGACAGCAGCGCCTGGGTGTAGGGGTGCTGCGGACGCTCGTAGATCTGCTCGTCGGTGCCGATCTCCACCATCTTGCCCAGGTACATCACGCCCACCCGATCGGACAGGTGGCGCACCACGCCGAGGTCGTGGGCGATGAACACGTAGGAGAGCCCGAACTCCTGCTGGAGCTCGCCGAGCAGGTTCATCACCTGCGCCTGGATGGAGACGTCCAGCGCGGACACCGGCTCGTCGCACACGATCACCTTGGGCCGCAGCGCCAGCGCGCGGGCGATGCCGATGCGCTGCCGCTGCCCGCCGGAGAACTGGTGCGGGTAGCGCTGGATGTGCTCGGGGTTGAGCCCGACGACCTCCAGCAGTTCCTGCACCTTCCGCCGGCGGTCGCCCTTCGGCGCCACGTCGGGGTGGATCTCGAAGGGCTCGCCGACGATGTCCCCGACGGTGCGGCGCGGGTTCAGCGAGGTGTAGGGGTCCTGCAGCACGATCTGCATGTTCCGGCGCAGCTTGCGGAGCTCGGCGCCGCCCATCTTGAACATGTCGCGGCCCTCGAACGTGGCGGTGCCGCTGGTCGGCATCTCCAGCCGCATCAGCACCTGCGCGAGGGTGGACTTGCCGCAGCCGGACTCGCCGACGATGCCCAGCGTCTCGCCCTTGTGCAGGTCGAAGGAGACGCCGTCGACGGCGCGGACGTGCCCGACCGTGCGCTGGAAGACGATGCCCCGGTTGATCGGGAAGTGCTTGACCAGGTCCCGCACCTCGAGGATCGGCTCACTCACTGGTCATCAGCTCCTCGGCGAAGTGGCAGGCGCTGGTCCGGCCGAGCCCCAGGTGGTGCTGCGCGGGGACCTGCTCGCGGCACCGGTCCTGAGCGCGCGGGCAGCGCGGGTGGAACGGGCAGCCGCTGGGGATGTTCATCAGGTTCGGCGGCAGGCCCTTGATGGTCTCCAGGTCCTGCCCCTTGAGGTCCAGGCGCGGGATGGAGCGCATCAAGCCCTCGGTGTAGGGGTGGCCGGGCTGCTGGTAGAGGCCGTAGGCGTCGGCGGACTCCACGATGCGGCCGGCGTACATCACCACGATCCGGTCCGCGACCTCCGCGACGACGCCGAGGTCGTGGGTGATCAGGATCAGGCCCATTCCCCGTTCGCGGCGCAGCTCGTCGAGCAGGTCCATGATCTGGGCCTGCACGGTCACGTCGAGCGCGGTGGTCGGCTCGTCCGCGATGAGCAGCTCCGGGTCCAGCGCCAGCGACATCGCGATCATCGCGCGCTGCCGCATCCCGCCGGAGAACTGGTGCGGGTACTCCTTCACGCGCTGCTTCGCGTTCGGGATCTTGACCTGGTCCAGCAGCTCCACCGCGCGGGCGGTGGCGTCCTTGCGGGACATGCCGCGGCGCAGCCGCAGCTGCTCGGCGATCTGGAACCCCACCGTGTAGACGGGGTTCAGCGCCGAGAGGGCGTCCTGGAAGATCATCGCCATCGAGTCGCCGCGCAGCTCGCGCCGCCGGCCGTCGGTGGCGGTGAGCAGGTCCTCGCCGGCGTAGCGGATCGCGCCGCCGGTGACGAAGCCGGGCGGCGTGTCCAGGATGCCCATCACGGTTTGCGCGGTGACGCTCTTGCCGGAGCCGGATTCGCCCAGCACCGCCAGCGTCTCACCGGCGTTGACGTGGTAGCTCACGCCGTTGAGCACCTTGGCGACCCCGTCGCGGGTGCGGAACTCGACGTGCAGGTCCTCGACGTCGAGCAGCCGTCCACCTGCCTTGTCGTCCTTGTCGGGCACAGCGGGCCTCCTACTTCTGCTTCGGGTCGAGCGCGTCGCGGACGGCGTCGCCGAGCATCACGAACGCCAGCACGGTCACCACCAGGAACCCGGCGGGGAACAGCAACAGGTGCGGCGAGGATTCGATGAACTCGCGGGAGTCCGCGATCATGACGCCCCAGGACACCACCGGGTACTTCAGCCCGAGGCCCAGGTAGGACAGGGTTGCCTCGGCGCCGATGAACCCGCCCAGCGCGATTGTGGCGTAGACCAGGACCGGAGCCAGGCAGTTCGGCAGCATGTGCCGCAGGATGATCCGCGAGGGCTTCGCGCCCAGGGCGCGGGCGGCCTTCACGTAGTCCTGCTGCTTCGCCGAGATCGCCGCGGAGCGCATGATGCGCATCGCGATCGGCCAGGACAGCAGCGAGATCGAGATGACCACCTGGAGCACGACCCTGGTTCCGCTGGGAATCTCGCCGGGCTGGTTGAAGGTGGTCAGGATGACGATGGCGCCGAGCACGAACGGCAGGCCGAGGAAGATCTCGGAGAACCGGGACAGCAGGTTGTCCAGCCAGCCGCCGTAGTAGCCGCCGATGATCCCGACGACCGAGCCGATCAGCACCGTGCCCAGGGTCGCCAGCAGACCGACGGCGACCGAGGCGCGGGCGCCGTAGATCGCCCGGGCGTAGATGTCCCGGCCCTGCACGTCGTAGCCGAACCAGGCTTCGGCGGAGGGGCCCTGCCGCGACTTGGCGAGCATCGAGATGTTCGGGTCCACCGAGGTGAACAGCTGAGGCACGGCGACCACCAGCAGGAGCAGGAAGATGATCCCGGCGGAGACCAGGAACAGCGGCCTGCGCCGCAGGTCCCGCCAGGCGTCGCCCCACAGGCCGCGCGGCTTCTCCGGCTTGGCCTGCTTCGCGGCGGGGGTGGCGGGTTCGCCGCTCGTGGTGGTGGGAGCAGTGGCAGTCGAGTCAGGCATATCGAATCCTCGGGTCCAGCACCGCGTACAGGATGTCCACCAGGAGGTTCATCAGCAGGTAGACCAGCACGAGGAGGGTGACGATGCCGGTGACCGTCATGCCCTCCTTGGTCAGGATGGCCTTGTAGACCAGGCCGCCGATGCCCCGGATGTTGAACACGCCCTCGGTGACGATGGCACCGCCCATCAGGGCGCCCAGGTCGGTGCCCAGGAAGGTGATGACCGGGATCAGCGAGTTCCGCAGCAGGTGCACGCCGACGACGCGGCGGGGGGTGAGCCCCTTCGCGTGCGCCGTGCGCACGTAATCGGCGCGCTTGTTCTCCATCATGCTCGTCCGGGTCAGCCGGGCGACGTAGGCCATCGAGAGGCTGCCGAGCACGAACCCGGGGACCAGCAGCTCGCCGATCGTCGGATCCGAACCGACCGAGGTCTTGATCAACCCCAGCTCGGTGCCCAGCCAGACCTTGAGCACGAAGCCGGTGACGAAGACCGGCAGCGAGATCAGGAACAGGGTGGACACCAGCACCAAGCTGTCCACGAAGCCCTTGCCCCGGAGGCCGGTGACGATGCCGGCCAGGACGCCGATGACGGCCTCGATGACGAGCGCGACCAGGGCGAGCCGCACCGTGGTCGGGTAGGCGTTGGAGATCAGCTCGGAGATCTGGACCCCGGCGTAGGTCTCGCCGAAGTTCCCGCTGAACAGCTGCCCGAGGTACTTGAAGTACTGCACGACCAGCGGGTCGTCGAGGTTGTACTGCGCGGTCATCTCTCGGACGTACGAGTCCGGGCAGGCCCGCTCACCGCACTTGCCTGCGAACGGATCGCCCGGAACGGCCCACACCATCGCGTAGATGATGAACGTGGTGCCGATGAAAACTGGGATCAACTGCAACAACCGTCGCAGTACGTATCGACCCACCGGTCCTCCTGTGGACAACGAGCACGGCCCGGCCCGCCCCGTTCTCCGGGGCGGACCGGGCCCGCGCTGCTTACTGCTGCTTGAGCGTCACCGACGTCAGGTCGAGCTTGCGGAACGGCGTCGCCTTCGCCTCGGCGAGGCGCTCCGCGGAGAAACCGGCCTGGACCGGCTGGGTCCACAGCGGGATCACCGGCATGTCGTTGGCCAGCAGCTTCTCCGCCTCGGCGTAGAGCTTGTTGGCTTCCTCCACGGTCGGCGCGGCGTTCGCCTTGTCGAGCGCGGCGTCGAACGCCGGGTTGGCGTACTCGTAGTCGTTCGAGGACGCGCCCGTGCGGTAGAGCTGGGTCAGGAACGTCTCGATGTTCGGGTAGTCCGCGACCCAACCGGTGCGGAACATGCCGGTGAACTCGCGGGCGTTGGCCTGCCGCCGGAACTCGCTGAAGGTCGGGGTCGGCGCGAACTGCACGTCGATGCCCAGCGTCTGCCGGATGCTGGCCGCCACGGCCTCGGACCACTCGTTGTGGCCGCCGTCGCCGTTGGTGATGATCGTCAGCGTGCCCTGGAAGCCGCCCGCCTTGTCGAGCAGCTGCTTGGCGCGCTCCGGGTTGTAGGTGCAGTACTCACCGCACTGGTTGGGCACGTAGCCCTCGACCGACGGGGAGGTCCAGCCGTCGGCCGGCTGGCGGCTGCCCGCGAAGATCTGCTCGGTGATCGTCGGGCGGTCGATCGCCATCGAGATCGCCTTGCGCAGGTCCGGGTTCTGGAAGCGCTCGTCGTAGAGCGGGAACGCGAGGTTCTGGGTCAGCAGGCCCGGCTTCTCCTGGGCGCCGTCCCCGAGGTCCGCGCGCCACTTGTCCCCGGCCAGCGCCGAGACCGGCACCTGGCGGACGAAGTCGAGGTTGCCCGAGACCAGGTCCTCGTAGGCGGTGTCGAGCTCGTCGTAGACCTTGAACTCGACGTTCTGGACCTGGGCCTTGTCCTCGCCCTGGAACTGGTCGAAGCGGCTGACGGTCAGGCTCTGGTTCGGGGTCCGGGACTCGAACTTGAACGGACCGTTGCCGATCGGCTTCTCCTCGTAGCTCGCCTGATCGGTGAAGAACACCTCGGGCAGCGGGTAGAAGGCCGAGTAGCCCAGCATGGTGGGGAAGATCGTCAGCGGCGCCTTGAGCTCCACCTGGAAGGTGGTGGGGTCGAGGACCTTCAGCCCGGACATCTCCTGGGCCGTCGGCTTCGGCGCCTCCTGCGGGCCGCTGGCGCCGTCCGGGTCGGCGGGGTTGACCTCGTCGTAGCCCTTGATCTGCTCGAAGAAGCTCGCGCCCTGCTGCCCGTTCGGCCCGTAGGCGGTGAAGTTCCAGGCCTTGACGAAGCTGTCGGCGGTGACGGGGCTGCCGTCGTGGAAGGTCCAGCCGGGCTTGATCTTGATGGTGAAGCTCTTGTTGTCCGGAGACGGCGTGATCTCCTGCGCCATCTCGTTGCTCACCGAGGCGTCGTCCGGCGAGTACTTCACCAGCCCGGAGAAGATCGAGTCGAGCACGTTGCCACCGTTGACCTCGGTGGTGTTGCCGGGGATCAACGGGTTCTCCGGCTCCCCCCACTCGACGGTGACCGTGTCGCCCGATGCCGCGCTGCCGCCCCCTCCGCAACCGGAGGCCAGCATGGCCACCGCCAGCGGAACCGCGACCAACGCCGCCAGACGTCCCTTTCGCATGTGCGTCCTCCCACTTCCCACGCGGGCCCCTGTGAGGATTTCCCGGGGCCGCCACGCACGGCGACGATGTTCACCGCCGCGATAGATGAGCGTAAACATAAATGAGAAACCCCCACCCGCAGTGCCTCGTCACAAATCCGTCACTTTCTGGCTCGATCCAGAAACGGGACGCCCACAGCCCGGAGGCGACTGGCCACACTCTGAGAACTAGCTGATAGAAAGCGCGATACCGTCGAGGATGTCGTGCTCCGAGACGCACATCACGTTGATCCCGGCGCGTTCGTGCAGCTCGTCGGCGATGACCTTGACGACGAGCGCTCCGCCGCTGATCACGTCAACCCTTCCCGGGTGCATCGAGCCGATCGCGGCGCGTTGTTCATGACTCATCGTCAACAGGCTCGAAGTCGTTTCTCGCAGCACTTTCTGGGATAAACGGGAAAGGTGAATTGCAGCCGGGTCGTAATCCGGCAAGTCCTGCGCCACGGCCGACAGCGTGGTGGCGGTACCGGCCACGGCCACCCAGGTGCGAGCTCCGGAGGCGTCGACCGCGGCGAACGCCTCGTCCAGGATGCCGCGGGCGACCCGCTCGGCCTCGGCGGCCTCCTCCGCCGACGGCGGATCGGCGCGCAGGCAGCGCTCGGTGAGCCGGACGCAGCCGATGTCGGCGGAGAAGGCGGCATCGATCTCGGCGGTGGCGCCGTCCCAGCGGCCGACCACGAGCTCGGTGGAGCCGCCGCCGACGTCGCTGACCACGAACGGCCCGTCCGCGGGGTCGAAGTCGCCGACGGCGCCGATGAAGGACAACCGCGCCTCCTCGTCCCCGGTGATCACCTCGGCGTCCACGCCGAGCACTTCCCGCACCATCGCGAAGAAGTCCTCCCGGTTGGCGGCGTCGCGGGTGGCCGAGGTCGCGACCATCCGGACCCGCTCGACCCCCTTGCGCCGGGCGATCGCCGCGTAGTCCACGAGCGCCGCGCGAGTGCGCTCCAGCGCCTCCGGCGCGAGCCGCCCGGTGGCGTCAACGCCCTGGCCGAGCCGGACCACCCGCATCTCGCGGTGCACGTCGCGCAGGTCGCGGACACCATCGCTGCTCGTGGTCACGTCGGCCACCAGCAGCCGGATCGAGTTCGTTCCGCAGTCGATCGCGGCCACCCGGGACATGGCCCCTCCTCGCAGTGCTCGGTGCTCCGGGGCCGCGCCGGCGCCCCCGTCCTTGATCGACGACCACGCTAGCCGTTGAGCGGGACCGGCGGGAGCGGACTCACCGGCGGCGTGTCGGCCCAGGACACCGAGAGCGGCGGACCGGCGCCCGCGACCTCGGGCGCCGTCGGCCCGCCGGAGCAGCGCTCTCACCCGATCGAATGATCAACGGGTCGGTGCTCACGAGGCGGGGCGGTACTCCGCCGGAACCTCGCAGGGGGTCAGCGGGCCATGCGTCGCGGCCCCCACGAGCACCACGTCGCCGGGCAGCACCGCGTGCGGGTCACCGCTACCGGGTCCGGGCCGGGCACCGGCTGCCGCTGCCTGCTCGCGTGGGACGAAGCGGCCCTCGTCGAGGACGGTGCTCTCGCACGGCGGCGCGGGCTCGGCGACGGCTTCGGAGGAACTCGTCGCGGAGTCGCCCGACCCGGCGGAGGTTCCCGGCTGGGCGGAGGCGCCGCCACCGGTGGCGGCGCCCGGGGCGCTGGTCCCGGCGGAGGGCTCGGGCAGCGGCGAGAGGTCGATCGGCGGGAGGCCCCCGCTGGAGGGGCCGGGCGTCGAGGATCCCGGTGCCGATGTGCCGGGCGTCGAGGATCCCGGTGCCGATGTGCCGGGCGTCGAGGATCCCGGTGCCGATGTGCTGGGCGTCGAGGTGCCGGGCGTCGAGGTGCCGGGCCGCCCGGAGGACTCGGGCTGCCCGGAAGGCTCGGGTTGGCCGGAAGGCTGGGGCTGCCCGGAGGTCTCGGGCTGGCCGGGGGGTTTCAGCTCGCCGGCCCCGGGCGGCGCGGAGGACTCCGGAGGTACGGGCGCGGAAGTCGGCGGTGTCGTCGCGCTCGGGTCCTCGGTACCGGGTTCCTCGGTACCGGGTTCCTCGGTACCGGTTTCCGCGGTACCGGTTTCCTCGGTACCGGGCGGGCGCTCGGCACCGCTGGGCGCGGCCCCGCCCGGTTCGGGCGGCCCGCCCTCCGGTTTCCCAGCCGGGGGATGCTCCCCCGGGACTCCGCTGTCCTGCGGCACGTCCTCACCCGGTGACCGGCCGCCGTCCGGCAGCGCCGCCGCGGGCGGCGCGCCCGGATCGGTGATCTGCTCGGTCGGCAGCGCCGCGGGCAGCCTGCTCCCGGCCAGCACGTCGTGGTCGCGCGACTCGGGCAGCGGCTCCAGCGGAAGCGGGAAGGCCCCGTCCGCGTAGGCCCGCGCCCAGCGCAGCACCGACCGCACGTAGTCGTCGGAGTGGTTGTAGCGGAACACGGCCTCCGCGAGCGCGCGCGGTTCTCGCAGGTCCCCACCGCCTTCGCAGAGGTAGGCGCCCGCGGTGGCCACCGCGTCGTGCACGTTGTGCGGGCTGAGCTCCCCGTCGTCGTTGCCGTCGATGGCGTACTCGTTCCAGGTCCGCGGGATGAACTGCATGGCCCCGACCGCCCGGTCCCACACGGGATCACCGTCCAGGCTGCCGCCGTCGGTGTCCGGGATCGCGGCGACCCCGGGGCTCCCGTCCAGCCGGGGCCCGAGGATGGCCGGAACCGTGGTGCCGCTGACGTCGACGCGCCCGCCGCGCGCGTGCCCGGACTCGATGCGGCCGATGGAGGCGAGCACCGACCAGTGCACCCCGCAGCCCGGGTAGCTGGTGGCGAGCCGGTCGGCGGCACCGACGTAGGCGGCCATCATCGGCTCCGGGATGTCCAGCCGCCCTCGGGGCGAGTCGTCGACCGGCTCGGGCGCGCGCTGCGGCCGCCCGGCGAAGTCCAGCAGCTCGGGGCTGGGCCCCTCGCTCTGCGGGAGGTGGCCGCTGGCGCCGTGGACCCCGCCGTCCGGGGAGGAGTCGGCGCGGCCGTCGCGCACGGTCGGCGGCGGCAGCGAGAGCAGCGCGCTGGAGGCGGCGACGAGGAGCAGCGTGGGGGTCAGCGCGGTGGCGGCGCGCCACCGCCGCCGGTTGCGGCGACGTGCGGCGGGACGGGTGATGCGAGCTGCCACGGTGCCCCCACGTGATCATCCGCGTTCGGGCCGCCTCCGGCCCTTGCTGGATCCGCCACCACCGTGACACGAAGACGGGACCGGCGACTCTCGCGCTCACTCCATCGAGTGCTGTTATTAGCCGCTTCGATCATGGAACGTGATCGATCCTCCCGCATCGCCCCGCTGATCCCACGAAGGAGTGGATCTCAGCCGCAGGAGTGCGCGCGCGGGGTTACTCAGCGGTAGGTCCGTGCTCTACCCTCCGCCCATGATGCTCAGCGACGAGCCTCCGCCCGACGCGGCCGGCGCCCCGGACGCCGAGCGCTGGTCCACCCACCGGGTGCGCAACCAACCGCCGCCGCTGGACGGGTTCGACCCGCTGGACTGCGATCCCGCGCTGCGCGCGGCCGTGACCCGCTACGCCGGCGCGGCGGCGGCCGAGGAGCTGCGGCCGCTCGCGCGGGAGGCGGGCTCCGCGACCGCGCGGGAGCACGCCCGCGCGGCGAACGACAACCCGCCCGCGCTGCGCACCCACGACCGCTGGGGCCACCGGATCGACGAGGTCGAGTTCCACCCGTCCTGGCACTGGCTGATGGACCGCGCGGTCGGCCACGGCCTGCACGCCGCGCCGTGGCGGCCGGAGGCGGGGCCGGACGCGCACGTGCGCCGGGCCGCGGGCTTCTACCTCTGGTCGCAGGCCGAGGCCGGGCACGGGTGCCCGATCTCGATGACCTTCGCCTCGGTGCCCGCGCTGCGGTGCTCCCCCGCGCTGGCCCAGCAGTACCTGCCGGGCCTGACCTCGGGGACCTACGACTTCGGGCCGCGTCCCCCGGGGAGCAAGGCCGGGCTGCTGGCGGGCATGTCGATGACCGAGAAGCAGGGCGGATCGGACGTGCGCGCGGGCAGCACCACCGCCGAACCGCTGGCCGACGGCAGCTTCCGGCTCACCGGGCACAAGTGGTTCACCTCGGCGCCGATGAACGACGTGTTCCTGACCCTGGCGCGGTCCCCCGGCGGGCTGAGCTGCTTCCTGCTGCCCCGGGTGCTGCCGGACGGCAGCCGGAACGAGATCCACCTGCAGCGGCTCAAGGACAAGCTCGGCAACAAGTCCAACGCCTCCGCTGAGCTGGAGTACACCGGCGCGCTCGGGCACCTCGTCGGCGAGGAGGGCCGCGGGGTGCGCCACATCATCGAGATGGTGTCGATGACCAGGCTGGACTGCGTGCTCGGATCGGCCGCGAACGTGCGGATCGCGCTGTCGGAGGCCGCGCACCACGTGCACCACCGCAGCGCGTTCGGCGGGCCGCTCTCCGACGCCCCGCTGATGCGGGCGGTGCTGGCCGACCTGGCGCTGGAGTCGGAGGCGGCGACGGCGCTGGCGCTGCGGCTGGCGGCCGCGCTGGACGCGGGCGAGCGCGAACTGCTGCGGTTGCTGCTGCCCGCCGCGAAGTTCCACGTGTGCAAGCGGGCGTCGACCGCGGTGGCCGAGGCCCTGGAGTGCCTCGGCGGCAACGGCTACGTCGAGGAGTCCGGGCTGCCCCGGCTCTACCGGGAAGCGCCGCTGATGTCGATCTGGGAGGGCTCCGGCAACGTGACCGCGCTGGACCTGCTGCGCGGCCTGCGGCGGGAGCCGGACTCCGCCCCGGCGCTGCTGGACGAGCTCGACACCGCCCGGGGCGCCGACCCCCGCTACGACGCCGCGCTGGTGCGGCTGCGCGGGGAGCTCGCCGACCCGAGCCCGGTGCGGGCCAGGCTGCTGGCCGAGCTGATCGCGCTGACCGCGCAGGCCTCGCTGCTGCTGCGGGACGCACCGGGCGAGGTGGCGGACGCCTTCATCGGGACTCGGCTGGAGCCCGGCTCGGGACGCTCCTTCGGCACCGCGCCGGAGGCCCTCGGCGGACCGCTGCTGGAACGGATCGCGCCGCGGGCCTGAGCGGCCGGTCGATCAGGACGGCAGGTCCGCAGGCCAGCGCTGCCCGATGATCTCCAGCGCCTCGTCGCCGAACGGGTTCACCCCGGGGCCCTTCGCGAGCGAGTGCGCGACGTGGACGTGCAGGCACTTCACCCGGTCCGGCATTCCGCCCGCGCTGACGCGGGTGCCGAGGGATTCGATCGCGTCCCGCTCGGCCAGGTACGACTCGTGGGCCCGCGCGTAGCGCTCGGCGAGTTCGGGCTCCTCGGCGAGCCGGTCCTGCATCTCCCGCATCAGGCCCTCGGCCTCCAGCGTGGAGCAGTGCGCCGTCAGCTTCGGCGACGTCAGGTAGTACAGGGTCGGGAACGGCGTGCCGTCCTCCAGCCGCGGGTTGGTCTGCACGACCGCGGGCTCGCCTGCCGCGTCGCGGGCCGCGACGGCGCGCAGGCCGCGCGGGGGCCTGCCCAGCTGGCGGGCGATGCTGTCCCGGTCGCTCTCGGCGACCGTCGAGGTATTGATCACGTCAGTTCCCTGTCAACGACTTCCACAGATCCGAATACCACGCGCCGCCCTCCTCGGGCGCCGGCGCCGTCGGCGGCGCCATCGGCTGTCCGGGCAGCTCGACGACGTACGGCGTCTCACCCGGGCGCACGTACCCCAGCCGGGAGCGGGCCTCGGCCTCCACCCGCTCCGGGTCCGAGAGCTGCACCTTGCGCAGCTCCAGCTCCCGCACCTGCTGGGTGAGCTCCGTCCGCTGCTCCTCCTGCGCGGCGAGCTCGTCGCGCTGGGTGAGGTAGGTGCGCAGCGGCACCGACACGCTCAGCGCCATCGCGCACAGCAGCAGCGCCAGCAGCGCCGCCCGCCGGGTCGAGGAG
This sequence comes from Saccharopolyspora antibiotica, assembly GCF_047200635.1. Lineage (NCBI taxonomy): Bacteria > Bacillati > Actinomycetota > Actinomycetes > Pseudonocardiales > Pseudonocardiaceae > Saccharopolyspora > Saccharopolyspora antibiotica. Next base: position 163,250 of record NZ_JBJZOI010000012.1, read on the forward strand.
AGCTTGAACGCGCCCGCGGTCTCCGACCGGGTCTTCGGGCGCGGCCGGGAACCCGATGGGGCTCCCGGCCGCGTCCCGGACCGCTTCGCGGGGGCTTGCGCCTCGGAACGGCGCCGCGCGCCGCTCCCGCGCGCCGCGGAGGTCGCGCCCCCGCGGCGGCGCTGCTGTCGATCAGAAGATCGCCCGCTCGGCATCGTCCGCACCTGTCGTCGTGGTCACCCGGCCGCGTGGACCGCTGGCGACCAGGATGTCACGCCTCCGGGTTGAGCCGCGGGAACGCCAGCTCACCCGCATAGCGGGCGGCGTCTCCGAGGGCCTCCTCGATGCGCAGCAGCTGGTTGTACTTCGCGACCCGCTCGCTGCGCGCCGGTGCGCCGGTCTTGATCTGGCCGCAGCCGGTGGCCACCGCGAGGTCGGCGATCGTGGTGTCCTCGGTCTCGCCGGAGCGGTGGCTCATCATGCTCTTGTAGCCGCAGGAGGTGGCCAGGCTGACCGCGTCCAGCGTCTCGGAGAGCGTGCCGATCTGGTTCACCTTGACCAGCAGGGCGTTGGCCGCGCGGCGGTTGATGCCCTCCTCCAGGCGCTCCGGGTTGGTGACGAACAGGTCGTCGCCGACCAGCTGGACGCGCTCGCCGAGCTCGCTGGTGAGCTGCACCCAGCCGTCCCAGTCGTCCTCGCCCAGCGGGTCCTCGATGGACACCAGCGGGTAGTTGTCGAGCAGCTCGGTGTAGTAGCCGGTCATCTGCTCGGCGCTGCGCTTGGCCTTCTCGAAGGTGTAGGCGCCGTCCGCGAAGAACTCGGTGGCGGCCACGTCCAGCGCGAGCACGATGTCGGTGCCCAGCTTGAACCCGGCCTTGTCCACGGCCACCGCGATGAGGTCGAGGGCCTCGCGGTTGTTGGCCAGATCGGGGGCGAAGCCGCCCTCGTCACCCAGGCCGGTGGCCAGGCCCTTGGCCTTCAGCACCGACTTCAGCGCGTGGTACGTCTCCGCGCCCCAGCGCAGCGCGTCGGAGAACGAGTCAGCGCCGACCGGAGCGATCATGAACTCCTGGACGTCCACGCCGGTGTCGGCGTGGGCACCGCCGTTGAGGATGTTCATCATCGGCACCGGAAGCACGTGCGCGTTCGGGCCGCCGACGTAGCGGAACAGCTCCAGGCCGGCGGAGTCCGCGGCGGCCTTGGCCACCGCGAGCGAGACGCCGAGGATCGCGTTGGCGCCGAGCCGGGACTTGCCGGGGGTGCCGTCGAGGTCGACCAGCTTCTGGTCCACCACGCGCTGCTCGGTCGCGTCGAGGCCGGCGAGCTCCGGGGCGATCTCGTCGAGAACGCCCTCCACGGCCTTCTCCACGCCCTTCCCGCCGTAGCGCTCGGCGTCGCCGTCCCGCAGCTCGACCGCCTCGTGCTCACCGGTGGAAGCGCCCGAGGGAACGGCGGCGCGGGCCAGCGTGCCGTCTTCCAGTGCCACTTCGACCTCGACGGTGGGGTTGCCGCGCGAGTCCAGGATCTCGCGGGCACCGACCTGCTCGATGATCGCCACGTGTGCTCCTTACCAGGGTTTGAGGTATGGGCGGCTCGCCCGGCTCGCCCGTGCGCGCGAGCGGGCGCCGATCGCCCCACGACCGTCCCCGACCCTATCGGTGGGCGCGCCGCCGGTGCGGCCGACTTCGCCCACGCCACACCGCGCCGACGCCCCGGCGCGGGCCGAGATCGTCCGGGTGACCACGCGCGGTGATCGCGGAGGGCCGGGACGGTCTCCATCAACATCCGCTCGGCCCTCGAGGAACAGCGGGTCCGGCACGTACCGTTGGGCGGTCATGAGCACCGATGGCACCGTCGAAGCGTTCCGCCGGGCGGAGAGCCTGGTCGCCCAGCGACGCCCCTGGGAAGCCCTCCGCGCCCTGCAACCCGTCCTCGACATCGCCGAGGACAAGCCCTCCGTGCAGCTCCTGCTCGGACGGGCCTACCTGTTCTCCGCCCAGTTCCGGCGGGCCGAGCGCGCCTTCCTGCGGGTGCTCGAACTCGACCCGTCCGATCACTACGCGCGGCTGGTGCTCGCCCGCGCCCTGCAACGCCAGGGGCGCCTTCGGGAGGCGCGCAGCCAGGTGAAGATGGCCGCCGCGATGAATCCGGACCCCGCCTACCAGGAAGCGCTGGGCGAGATCAACGCCCGGCTGGCCCGCCGCGAGGGCTGATCGCCGCTCGAAGGGGTCGAGCGCTCGGAGCGGTCCCCGGCCGCGACGGGGGTTCCCCGGAGCGGACCGGACGGCCGTTCAGCGGCGTCGGCTCGCGGCGCCGGAGTAGCTCTCGGCGATCGCGTAGACCTTCTGCGCGTACTCGACGGAGTTGTTGTACGACATCACCGCGCCCCACCAGCCGCCGCCGGTGGTGAGGTCGCGGCCCCCGGCGCACAGGTAGCGCCCGGCGGCCATCGCCGCGTCGTCCAGGTTCTGCGGGTCGCCGAGCCCGTCGCCGTTCCCGTCGGTGGCCCACTTCCGCCAGGTGGACGGGATGAACTGCATCGGCCCGACCGCGCGGTCGTGGAGGGGGTCGCCGTCCAGCGCCCCGCCGTCGGTGTCGGCGATCGCCCGCACGCCCGGTGCGCCGTCCAGCGCGATGCCGATGATCGGCTGCGAGGGGAGGGCGTCCTCACCGAGCACCCGGTCGCCGTAGCGGCCGTGGTTCGACTCGATGCGGCCGATCCCGGCGAGGGTGGCCCAGGAGATCTTGCAGTCGGGCCGGTGCTGACGCATCGCCAGATCGGCGTTGACGTAGGCGACCAAAGCCCGCGCCGGGACGTCGACGGCGGCGGCGACCTGGTCGGCCCACTCCCGGACGGGATCCTCGCCCTCGGGCGCGCCCTCCTGCGCGGGCTCTTGGACCAGCGGGGCGGCGGAGCCGGGCAGCACGGGCGCCGGTTCCACGATCGGCTCGGGCGGCGGACCCGCCACCGGGGCCGCCTCCGGTCGGGTCAGGATCGCTGCCAGCGCGACTGCCGCTCCCATCGCGGCGACGAGGGACAGCGCGATGGCCAGCCGCCCGACCGCGGCAGCTACGCCGCGCAGCCGGGGTGCGGGGGGCTCTGTCACGCGATCAGGCTACTTGCCGGTATCCGGGAGAACTAGGAGCGAACGGGAAAGGACCACCGTTCGGCCCCGCGGCCCGGGCGACGGGCCCGAGACCGGATCGGGGGCTCCCGTCGCGGTTTCCCGGCGGACCGCGCCCGAGGACGGCCGCCGCGCGGCGATCACCCCTCAGCCGAGAGGGTGCGGCTGGTCCGGCCGTAGTGGTCGGCGTGGTCCAGGACGTCCTGGCCGTAGTCGCGGCTCTCGTTGTAGTCGAGCAGCGCCAGCCAGAACCCGTCGGGGTCGTTCAGGTCGCCGCCGACGGTGCACAGGTAGCGGGCAGCGGCCAGCGCCGCGTCGTCGATGTCGTTCGGGTCGGCCACGCCGTCGCCGTCCGCGTCGACGGCCCAGTCCTCCCAGGTGGTCGGGATGAACTGGAGCGGCCCGATCGCCCGGTCGAAGACGGGGTCGCCGTCCAGCCTGCCGTCGTCGGTGTCCTCGATCCGCTTCACGCCGTGGCTGCCGTCCAGGGGCAGGCCGATGATGGGCACGCTCGGCCGCCCCGTCTCGTCCAGCCGCGCTCCTCCGTAACGACCGTGGCTGGACTCGACGGCGCCGATGCCCGCGAGCGTGGACCAGCTGATGCCGCAGCCCGGGTGCGTCTCCTGCACCGCGCGGGCCGCGTAGCCGTACGCCTGGAGCGCGGCGCGCGGGATGTTGAGCTCGTCGGACATGTCCTCGGCCCACGCGGCGAGCTGCAGCTGCGGCCGCTGGGCGATCGACAGCGGCGGAGCACCCGCGGGCAGCACCTGGAACGGGGGCGGTTCGACACCGCTGTCCGGGGGCGCGACGGCGGGCGGCGGGATCGCCTGCACGCTGGGCTCGGTCTGCTCCTGGCGGGAGCTCGGTGCCGTGCCGCACGAGACGAGCAGCGCGATCATCGGTACCACTCCGGCCAGCCGCCACGATCGGCGCGAGCCCAGCTGCTGCGACACGAATGCCCTCCCTCTCCCGGTCACCAGTGTGCACGTGCCCGCGATCGCCCCGTCAGCGATCCGGACTTTTCGTCCAGCTCCGCGCCGGGAGACCGCGAATTCCCAGGTCCGAGGCCTCGAACGCGGAACCCGGATCTACTGTGGACGTCGATGGCGGTCAGCCCGCGGCGGCGGTCGAGCCCCAGTACCCGGCCCACTGCTCCGCTCCGAGCCGGTGCGGGTCGAGCCCGTCCGCCCGCGCGGCGGCCTCGGCGGCCCGGACCCGCGCGGCGAACGCGAGCGAGGCGGCCCGGAGCTCGTCCTCCGGATCACCGCCGTCCAGCCTGATCCCGGCGGCGAGGCCGAACAGGGCCGCGCCGGGCGATCCCGCCACGTCGAGGAGCTCGCGCGGCACCCCGGCGCGATCGGCCCGGTCCACCAGCTTCGCGGCCAGCGCTGCCGCCGGCTGCCCCAGCGCGACACCGTCCACAACGGACTCGCGCTGCTTCTCCCGCTGCTTGAGCTCGTCCCAGCGCAGCTGCTGGGACTCGGCGTCGCGCACGGACTCGGCCTCGGTGAACACGTGCGGGTGCCGGGTCACGAGCTTGCCCACCAGCTCGGCGGCGACCGCGTCGACGTCGAACGGCTCGGAATCGTGCTCCGCCGCGATCCGCGCGTGGAACAGCACCTGCAGCAGCACGTCCCCGAGCTCCTCGCGCAGCGAGGCCCGGTCCCGCTGCTCGATCGCGTCGAGCAGCTCGTAGGTCTCCTCCACCAGGTAGCGGCGCAGCGAGTCGTGGTCCTGCTCCGCGTCCCAGGGACAGCCGCCGGGAGAGCGCAGCCGATCCATCACGGTCACCGCGTCCAGCAGTTCCACGCCCGTCGGCGGCCGCGAGCCCAGCACCTCGGCCCCGGCCGCGCGCAGCGCAGCGGCCTGGTCCGAGTGCAGGTCGGGGGCGAACAGCACCACCGGTTCCCGCTCGGCCCGCGCCACCAGCTCCGCGGCCGGGGGCGCACCCGGATCACCGAGGGCCGCGGCCGTCGCGGGCGCCAGCCCCTCGGCCGCGTGCACCGCGGCGGCCCGGCGCAGCGCGGGCACCGCCGCCGCCGGAATCACGTCCCCGAGCCGGTCGTCCACGATCACGATCGTCGAGCCCGGGAGCACCGGGCCGGTCACCTCGTCCGCCGTTCCTGCCGCACGCATGGAGCGATTGTCGCAACCACCGAACCTCCCCTAGCCGCAACGCCTGATCCACCCGGCCGAGCCTGCCCGCCGGGGGCACCGCGCCCCGTCCGACACACCGGCGCACCACTCCGAAAGGTGATCTTCGACGAATTCCACCCCGGACCACCGGGGCGTCGCGATCAGGACCGCGAGCCGGTCTCCGGGAAGACGAAGCCGACCGTCTCGTCCTGGTTCGGAGCCGCCGACATCGCGAGCTGGTCCCAGACCCCGTAGCGGGGGCTGAGCTCGACCCCGGCCCGCTGCGCGGTGACCCGCAGCAGCTGGTCGCCGAAGGCCTGCATGCGCATCTCGTCCGCGCCGGCCGAGCTCGGGGCGGGCGGAGGAGCGCCGACGTCCCGGCGCTTGATCCGCACCACGGTCCACTGCCCGGACTGCGGCTGGAGCTGGAAGGCCATCGCGGTTCCGGGCAGCGCTCCGAACAGCGGGGTGCCCGCGGCCAGGTCCGGCACTTCCGCCGAGCGCAGCCGCTGGTCGGCGGCGGCGCCCAGCCCGGCCTGCTGGTCGGCGGTGACGACGGCGGCCGACTCCTGGTCGCCGCGAGCCATCCGCCGGGCCTTCTCCTCCGCCTCACCGCGCGTGGTGGCGGACGAGACGTCGTAGGTGATCGCGAGGCGGTCGACGTACCCGCGACCGAGCTCGGCGGCCAGCAGCCTGCTGCGGACCACGTCGGCGAGATCGCTCTCGGTGTAGATCTGCCCGGCGCTGGCGGCCTCCGGGCCACCGGCGGCGTCGATCACCTGGCCGACCCGCCGCTCGTCGACCCGCAGGTCTTCGTCGCGGGCGGCCTGCTCGATCAGCTCGCGGCGCACCAGGTCCCCGGCGATCCGGCGCCCGAGCTCGCCGAGCTGCCCCTGCTCGGTCAGCTGCGCCTTGGCCTCCGGCTCCTTCTCCAGCACGGAGCGGTACCTGCTCTGCACCTCGTTGACCGGGATGCGCGCCTGCCCGACGAGGGCGGCGGCCCCGGCCTTGCCGGGCCCGACTCCGCACCCGGCGAGCAGGGCGCAGCAGAGCGCGATCAACGCGAGCGGGCGGACCCGGGAGATGACGGAGATCACGGGCGCCACCCTCTCACGAGATCATCTCCGGGTGAACCCTCGGCGGCGGTCAGTTCACGCAGGGGACGCCACCAGCGGTGATCGGCTGCTCGGGGGCCTGCGCCCGCACCGGATGCGGCCCGTCGAGCCGGATCCGCCGCGAGCCGGCGAAGTTCCGGATACCCGGGCCGTCGTAGCCGGTTCCCAGGTAGACCTCGACGGTGCCGGGCTCCACCGCACCGCTGGTGCGCACCGTCAGCCCGCCGAGCGCATCGGCGACCTGCGCGCCCGCGTCCTCCTCACCCGCGGCCACCCGGACCGAGGAGGAGCTCGACCTGCTCGCGTTGCCGGTGGCTCCGGTGCGGAAGCCCTCGCCGGCGAGCTCGTCGAGCACGCTCGCCGCGAGGCCGGTGACGCCGGAGGCGTTGTAGACGCTCACCGCGACCCGGGAGGGCGAGTCGCCGCTCGGTTCCGCCGAGGTGCTGGCGGGCTGCTCCTCGGGCGCCCGCTCGGCCTGCTGCCGCACGGCGCGCTCCTGCGGGGACAGCAGCAGATCGGCCACGAACTCGCGCACCTCGGTCTCGTCGGCGTGCACCTCCTCGCGCCCCGGCTCGCCGACCAGCTCGACCGGGATGGTCTGGAACTCGATGTCGCCCCCCGCGATGCCGCGCATCCGCTGGGCGAAGTCCACGACGTCCCAGCCCGCGTCGAGCGTCACGGACTTGCGCAGCGCGCCCATCAGCTCGGTCAGCTTGACCGGATCGGTCAGCGTCCCCGCCGAGAGGATCTTGTTGGCGAGCCCGGACAGGAAGACCTGCTGGCGCACCACGCGGTCGAGATCACCGCGCAGCAGGCCGTGCCGCTGGCGCACGAAGGACAGCGCGTCCCCGCCGGAGATCGTCTGCGGACCTGCGTCGAACACGGCGCCCGAGTACTCGTGGTCGTCGACGGGCTCGTTCAGGCACACCTCGACGCCGTCCACGGCCTTGGTGATCTCGTAGAACCCGAGCAGGTTCACCTCGGCGTAGTGGTCGACGGTGACCCCGGAGAGCTCCTCGATGGTCTCGACGAGGAACTTCTGCCCGGCGGTGCGGGCCTGCCGCTCGCGCTCGCCCGGATCGGCGACGCCGTCCTGCTCCAGCTGCCGCAGGGTCGCGACCCGCTCGGTGTTGTACGCCTCGGTGAGCAGGTGCTCGCCGTAGCCGTGGCCGAGCCGCACCCGGGTGTCGCGCGGGAAGGACACCGCGCTCGCCCGCTCCCCGCCGTTGGGGATGCGCATCAGGATCATGGTGTCGGTGAGGTTGCCGCTCTCCGCGGTGGTGCGCAGCTCGCGCAGCACCTCCTCGGGAAGCGGATTGCCCTGCGCGTCGGTGCGGGCGTCGTTGCCGACCAGCAGCACGTCCACCGCGCCGTCGGGAGCGCTGACCCCGCCGCGGATCACGTCGCTGCTGGCGAGCCCGCCGCTCCAGCCGTTCAACTCGGTCCAGGCGTAGGCGCTGCCGCCGAGCACCGCCACGGACAGCAGCGCGATCAGGGCGCGCCCGATGATCCTCCCGGCGCGGCGCCGCCCGCTCGGGCGCGGCGATCGCCGCGGCGAGCCGCGGCGCCGGACGGTGGTCGATTCACCGGGGCGGGACGGCCCCGGAGGTCGCGGTGATCCCGGTCGCTGCGGTCCCCTCGCACGATCCACGCCTCGTCCCCTCCCCTGCCGGCAGAACCAGGCGGCACGTCGATCGGCGAGACCACCCACCAATCCAGACGCCTCGCACGCGCCGCGGTTGCCCGGGAGCGGCGAACGGCCGCCGAACGGCGGCTCGCGGGAGCCTGCCGGACGCGGGTGAACCCGGCATCACCGCCGGGTTTCCGCCGTTGAACGAGTGCTGATCATGCCCGGGCCGGATCCGGCCCGCCAGCCGCCGCGCGGGGACGGCGGTCGGATCAACCCGCCGGGACGGGACGTCCGGCCAGCGAGGTGAGCAGCGCGGCGCACCACTCCAGCAACGCCTCGTCCCGCAGCGGCGGGGCGCCGATCCGCCCACCCGCGGCGCCCTCGGTCGGCCGCGGGACCGAGACCGTGCGCACCGTGGGCTTGTAGACCGCCTTCGGGTGCAGGCGCTTGAGCCGCATCTGCTGCGAGTCGGCCAGCTCCAGCGGCGCCACCCGCAGCGAGGACCCCTGCAGGGTCACCTCGGTGACCCCGTGCTCGCGGCACACCTGGCGGAACGCGGCGACCGCCAGCAGGCGCAGCACCGGTTCCGGCGGGGGCCCGTAGCGGTCCTCCAGCTCGGCGCGCACCGCGTCCAGCGCGGCCTGATCCCCGGCCGCGGCGATCTTGCGGTAGGCCTCCAGCCGCAACCGCTCCCCCGGCACGTAGTCGTGCGGGATGTGCGCGTCCACCGGCAGGTCCACCCGCACCTCGGCCAGTTCCCGCTCCACGTCTCCGGATTCGGCGCCCGCGTGCTGCTTGAACGCCTCCACGGCCTCGCCGACCAGCCGCACGTACAGGTCGAAGCCGACGCCCGCGATGTGCCCGGACTGCTCGGCCCCGAGGATGTTGCCCGCGCCCCGGATCTCCAGATCCTTCATCGCCACGGCCATCCCCGCGCCCAGCTCGGAGTTCTGCGCGATCGTCGCCAGCCGGTCGTGCGCGGTGTCGGTGAGCGGCTTCTCGCCCGGGTACAGGAAGTACGCGTAGCCGCGCTCCCTGGCCCGGCCGACGCGGCCGCGCAGCTGGTGCAGCTGGGAGAGCCCGAGCATGTCGGAGCGCTCCACGATCAGGGTGTTGGCGTTGGAGATGTCCAGCCCGGTCTCGACGATCGTGGTGCACACCAGCACGTCGTGCTCGCGCTCCCAGAAACCCTGGATGATCTTCTCCAGGCGGTCCTCGTTCATCTGGCCGTGCGCGGTGACGATCCGCGCCTCCGGCACCAGCTCCCGCAACGAGCGGGCCGCCTTCTCGATCGTCGAGACCCGGTTGTGCACGAAGAACACCTGGCCGTCGCGCAGCAGCTCGCGGCGGATCGCGGCACCGACCTGCTTCTGGTCGTAGGCGCCGACGTAGGTCAGCACCGGGTGCCGCTCCTCGGGCGGCGTCAGGATGGTCGACATCTCGCGGATGCCCGCCATGCTCATCTCCAGCGTCCGCGGGATGGGCGTCGCCGACATCGTCAGCACGTCCACGTGGGTGCGCAGCGCCTTGATGTGCTCCTTGTGCTCCACGCCGAAGCGCTGCTCCTCGTCCACGATGACCAGGCCGAGGTCCTTGTACCGCACACCGGTCTGCAGCAGCCGGTGGGTGCCGATGACGATGTCCACCGAGCCGTCGGCGAGCCCGCGCACCGTCTGCTCCGACTCCTGCGGATCGGTGAACCGGGACAGGCCCTTGACCGTCACCGGGAACGAGCGCATCCGGTCGGTGAAGGTGTTCAGGTGCTGCTGGGCGAGCAGCGTCGTGGGCACCAGCACCGCGACCTGCTTGCCGTCCTGCACCGCCTTGAACGCCGCGCGCACCGCGATCTCGGTCTTGCCGTAACCGACGTCACCGCAGATCACCCGGTCCATCGGCACCGGGCGCTGCATGTCGGCCTTGGCCTCGTCGATCGCGGCGAGCTGGTCACCGGTCTCGGTGTAGGGGAAGGCGTCCTCCAGCTCGCGCTGCCACGGGGTGTCGGCGCCGAAGGCGTGCCCCGGGGCGGACTGTCGGGCGGCGTAGAGCTGCACCAGCTCCGCCGCGATCTCCTTGACCGCCTTGCGGGCCTTGGCCTTGGTGCTCTTCCAGTCGGAGCCGCCGAGCTTGTTCAGCGCGGGCAACTCGCCGCCCACGTAGCGGGAGATCTCGTCGAGCTGGTCGGTGGGCACGAACAGGCGGTCGCCGGGCTGACCGCGCTTGCTCGACGCGTACTCCAGCACCAGGTACTCGCGGGTCGCGCCGCCCACGGTGCGCTGCACCATCTCCACGTACTTGCCGATGCCGTGCTGCTCGTGGACGACGAAGTCCCCCGCCTTGAGCGCCAGCGGATCGACCGCGTTGCGCCGCCGCGAGGGCATCCGGCGCATGTCCTTCGTGGAGGTGCCGCCGCGACCGCCGGTCAGGTCGGTCTCGGTGAGCACCACCAGCCCGACCCCGGGCGCCGCGAATCCGTCCTCCAGCCCGCCGCGCACCACCGTGATCATCCCGGGTTCGGGGGCGGTGCGGAGCCCGTCAGCGGCGTGGCGCACCGGCAGCTCCGCGTCCCGGAACTGCTGCACCGCGCGCTGCGCCGTGCCCTGTCCCGGCACCACCAGCACCGCGGCCCCACCGGAGGCGGTGTGCGCGCGCAGGTCGGTGAACGCGCGCTCGACCTCGCCCCGGTACGCCTCGACCTGCTTGAGGCCCAGGTGCACGACGTCGCGGTCCTCGCTGTCGCTACTGAGCTGGGTCAGCGACCACCACGGCAGCCCGATCTCCCGGGTGCGCTCCGCGACCTCGGCCAGGCCCCGGTAGGCGGCGGCCCCCAGGTCGATCGGGGCCTTGCCGCCGTCGGCGGCGACCATCCAGGAGGCCTCCAGGAACTCCTGCCCGGTGCGCACCAGGTCGGCGGCCCGCGCCCGCACCTTCTCCGGGTCGGCGAGCAGCACGTGGGTGCCCTCGGGCACGAGCTCGGTGAGCAGCCGCATCTCCCCGTCGCACAGCGCCGGGATCAACGCCTCCATGCCCTCGACGGCCGCCCCTCCCGCGATCTTGCCGAGCATCTCGGACAGGTGCGCGTCGGCCTCGTGCTGGCGGGCCAGCTCGGCCGCGCGCTCCGCGACCTCCGGCGTGATCAGCAGCTCGCGGCAGGCCGGGGCGTGCAGCGAGGTGTCGGTGGCCTCGGGCAGGGAGCGCTGGTCGGCTACCGAGAACGGCCGGATCCCGGTGACCTCGTCGCCCCAGAACTCCACCCGCAGCGGGTGCTCGACGGTCGGTGGGAAGACGTCGACGATGCCGCCGCGCACGGCGAACTCACCGCGCTTCTCGACCATGTCCACGCGCTGGTAGGCGAGGCCGGCGAGGCGCTGCACCAGGTCTTCGAAGTCGTGCTCGTCACCCGGGCCGAGCCGCACCGGCGGCAGCTCGCCGAGGCCGGGGGCGATCGGCTGGATCAGGCTGCGGACCGTGGTCACCAGGACCCGGACCGGGCCCTCCGCGTGCTCCTCCGGGTGCGCGAGCCTGCGCAGCGCGGCGAGCCGCCGCCCGACCGTGTCGGCGCGCGGGGACAACCGCTCGTGCGGCAGCGTCTCCCAGGACGGGAACACCACCACGCCGTCGGGGCCGAGCAGGCCCTCCAGCGCGGCCGCCGTCTCCTCGGCCTCGCGGCCGGTGGCGGTCACCAGCAGCACCGGGCTCGCCGCGCCGGGCCCCGCCGCCAGGGCGGCGGCGGCCAGCGGGCGCGCCGCGACCGGCCCCTCCAGCAGCAGGTGCGGGCGGCCCGCCGCCGCGACCACGGCGCCGAACGTCTCCTCCCGCAGCAGGGCGTCGAGCAGCCCGTGCAACGCGGCCGGGGTCGCATCGGTCGCCGGGGCAGCAGCAGCCTGGGTCATCACAATCCCTCGCACCGAGAAGTCTTCGGGAACACGCGCGGATCCGGCACACCGGTCCGGCCGATCCCGCGGGCGGCGGCGCGATCGGGCCTGCTCGCCCTGGTGGACCGCGAACCGGTACGGATGGCGGGAGTCGGCGTCCAGCCTACGACTCCGCACCGACGGCGTCCGCCCGCCCCGCGTCCGCCCGGCCCGGCCGACGGCGGGGATCGCGGCTCGCCGTCAGCGGCGGGGCGGCGGCGAGCCGGGTTGCCGCCGGCGCAAGAGGACCGCTTCCCGGCGGCTCCGCGCGCACCGGCGCGACCGGGAGGTCAGCGCCAGCTGCCGAGCTTGGGCTTGTGCTCCAGGTTGGAGAGGCCGTTCCAGGCGATGTTGACGAGGTGGGCGGCGACCTCGTCCTTCTTCGGCTTGCGGGCCTCCAGCCACCACTGGCCGACCAGCGCGACCATGCCCACGAGCGCCTGGCTGTAGAGCGGGGCCAGCTTCGCGTCGTAGCCCTTGGCGCTGAACTGGAGCCCGAGGATGTGCTCGACCTGGCTGGCGATGTCGTTGAGCAGCGAGGAGAACGTGCCCGTCGTGCTCGCCACCGGGGAGTCCCGGACCAGGATGCGGAAGCCGTCGGTCGAGGTGTCGATGTACTCCAGCAGCGCGCCCGCCGCCTGCTCCAGCAGCGCGCGCGGGTGCCCGGCGGACAGCGCCGAGACCATCGAGTCGAGCAGCGCGCGCATCTCGCGGTCCACGACGACCGCGTAGATGCCCTCCTTGCCGCCGAAGTGCTCGTAGACGACCGGCTTGGAGACGCCCGCGCGGTGCGCGATCTCCTCGATGGAGGCCGCCTCGAAGCCCTTCTCGGCGAACAGCGCCCTGGCCACGTCGAGCAGCTGCTGGCGCCGCTCCTCGCCGGTCATCCGGACCCGGGTCGTGCGCGCCGACCGGCGCCTCGTCTCCGAGTCCGGGGAATCGCGCCTGCGCCGTGCCGCCACGTCAGCCACCTTATCCATGCCTTCTGCCCGCGACGCGGGCCTCTCCGGGGCTAGCCGCGGTTCGTGGAGGACGCACCGGCCGGATCGCGACAACCCCGCCCGGGCAGCGCACGGCCCCGACCCGCGCGCCGGAGCGCGCCGACCGGGGCCGTGCCCGCGGACCTTCCCCCACCGGAACCCGGGCCTGCGCCCGGGCGACGATCAGCCCTTGTAGTCGGTGACCGCGATGCGGGCCAGGCGCTTCTCGTTCGGCCAGCGGACCTTCCAGGCCCAGCCGAGCTTCTCGAAGATCCAGATGACCCGCGCGGAGATGTCCAGCTGCCCGCGCCGCACCCCGTGCCGGGCGCAGGTCGGGTCGGCGTGGTGCGAGTTGTGCCAGGACTCACCGAAGGACACGATCGCCAGCGGCCAGAAGTTCGAGGCCTTGTCCCGGCTCTTGTACGGGCGCTCGCCGATCATGTGGCAGATCGAGTTCACCGACCACGTGATGTGGTGCAGCAGCGAGACGCGCACCAGGCCGGCCCAGAAGAAGCCGGTCAGCGCGCCCCACCAGGACCAGGTCAGCAGCCCGCCGAGCACCGCGGGCAGCAGCAGGCTCAGCGCGGTCCACAGCACGAACAGGTTGTTCAGCTTGACCAGCCGCGTTTCCTTGTGCAGGTCCGGGGCGAAGCGGTCCTCGTTGGTCATGTCGCGGTCGAACAGCCAACCCATGTGGGCGTGCCAGAAGCCCTTGGCCAGCGCGCCCGGGGTGCTGCCGAAGCGCCACGGCGAGTGCGGGTCGCCGTCGCGGTCCGAGTAGGCGTGGTGCCTGCGGTGGTCGGCGACCCAGGTGATCACCGGTCCCTGCAGCGAGGTCATCCCGGCGATGGCCAGGGTCGCGCGGACCGGCCAGTTCGACTTGAAGGAGCCGTGCGTGAACAGCCGGTGGAAGCCGACGGTCACGCCGAGCCCGCTGAACACGTAGAAGAAGGCCGCCAGCCCGACGTCCACCCAGCCCAGGCCCCACCCCCAGGCGAACGGGACGGCTGCGACCAGTGCGACGCACGGGACCAGGACGAACACGTAGACGAAGAACTGGGCCAGCCGGGGGCGGTCGCCCGCCGTCAGCGGCTTCGGCCCGGTATCAGTACCGGTTTCCTCGGTAGCAACGTCGGTTGCTGCGGTCATGCTCACTACCTCAACAGGGTCGGGTGGTGGAAAGGGGCGGCAGCGCCGGAAGGTTCGGCGTCGGCCCCGCAGATCCTACGGGACCGTAACCTACGCCAGCGTAAGTTGGTGGATGCGCAATCGTCACCCCCTGGCGACGGAAAAGCGGCGTGTCGTCGTCGTCCGGGCGTGTCTCATCGAGCGCGTGCGATCGTTCGTGCACCCGTGCGAGTGATCACCCTGGACGGCCGTGCCACGATGTCGACTGGACGGACGCGGCCGAGGGGCGGGCCGGTAAGCTCAGGCGCCGGGTCCGCGATCGACATCGCCCGATCCGCCGTGGTGTAAAGGCAGCACCTCAGATTTTGGTTCTGATGGTCCAGGTTCGAGTCCTGGCGGCGGAGCACCGGTCCCCGGGACCGGGTCCGGGCGGAGGTGTTCCTGACCGCCCGGCGAGCGATGCCGACGTCGAACCGTGGTCGATCGCCGACCTCCCCGGCCCCGGCCGGGTGTGGATGCCAGCAGGGGGTGTGCGCCGCTGCGCGAGGACACGACGGACGTGCGCGACGACGCCGCAACCGCGCTGAGCGAGGTCAGCGACGCGTGGTTGGTCGGTCGTGCTCGCGAGCTCAACGCCGTCGGCCAGAACGGCGACGCCCTCGGTCAGCGCAGCACCATCCGCGAGGCGGACGGCCTGCTCGCCGAGGCCCAGCGCCGGGGCGAACCCCGCGTCGTCGCCCAGATGCTGCGGCACTGCGCCGCGATGCGGCTGTCCACCTCCGGGCTCGCGCACGGCGCGGAGCCGCTGCTCGACGAACTCCTCACCCACAGCCGCAGGCACGGGCTGACCGTGCTGGAAGCCGACGCCTACGCGCTGCGGGGCAGGCGGGCCCTGCTCACCGGCAGCGAGGACAACGCGATCACCGAGGTCGCCAGCGGGCTGGCGATGCTGGAGGACGAGCCCGTCCCGGACACCGCGCTGGGCAGGCGCTCCTGGGACCGGCTGCTGGCGACCGCGCTGATCGACCTCGGCTCCGTGCTGACCCAGCTCGGCATCTACGAGACCGCCGACGAGGTGATGGCCCGCGCCCTGCACCGGATCCGGGAGAGCGGCGGTCCGCACGAGATCGCGCTGCACATGATGAACCGCTGCCGGATGTTCCTCGGCTGGGGCCTGCGACTGGAGCGCATCGGGCAGGAGGCCGCCGCGGGTGAGCGGTTCAACACGGCCTCCGGCCTCGCCCTCGGGGTCGAGGTGCCGTGGCGGGAGTCGCTGTTCCCCCGGTTGGCCGACCGGTCGGCCGCCGACCAGATCCCGGTGCTCGGCGCCGCGCACGCGCTGGCCCGCCCGGCCCCGGAGCAGATCGAGCGGTTGCAGCGGCTGCGCTCGCTGGACCGCGCCATCCACCCGCGCGAGAAGATCATCGTGACCATCGCGCTGTCCCGCTGCCTGATCCAGGCGGGCAGACGAGCGGAGGCGGTGCGGATGCTCGCCGAGACCCGTTCCAAGGTCACCGCCGAGTCCGCCGACCCGACGCTGCGGCTCTCGCTGGCCCGCGAGTACGCGCAGCTCGCCGAGTTCGACCGCGACCACCGCACCAGCGACGCTGTGCACGACTACGTGCTGGACCTGGAGAACGAGCTGTGGGCGATGCGCGAGGGGCGCTACCTGACGCTGAGCACCCGGTTGGAGAACTCCCGGCTGAACCTGCGGCACGACGCGATCACCCAGCAGGCGTTGCAGGACCCGCTGACCGGCCTGTCCAACCGGCGCGCGCTCGACGAGCGGCTCGACTCGCTGCTGGACTCCCCCGAGGCGCAACCGCTGGCGGTGGCGCTGGTGGATCTCGACGGGTTCAAGGAGGTCAACGACCGGTGCTCGCACGCGGAGGGCGACGACGTGCTGCGGGTGGTGGCGAGCACGCTGCGGGACACGCTGCGGGTGGACGACTTCGTGGCCCGCTACGGCGGGGACGAGTTCGTGGTGCTGCTGCCGGGCGTGGCGCTGAGCGCGGCGGAATCGGCCCTGCGGCGCACGGTGGAGGCGATCGCGCGGCTGCCGAAGGCGCTCTCGCGCGGGGTGACGCTGTCGATCGGCGTGGTCGCCCGGCGCCCGCACGAGTCGGGGGCCCAGGTGCAGGCCCGCGCGGACGCGGCGATGTACCAGGCCAAGCGGGACGGCGGGAACCAGGTCGCGACCTTCTCGACGGACTCCGACGAGGCCGCCGAGGACCAGGAGACCTGGATTCCCCCGCAGCCGCACTGATCCGGCCGCCCGGCTCGCGCGCCGGGCGCGGCGACGGAAGCCCGTTGCCGCCGGGTGACCCGGGTCCCTGCACCGATCAGGTGCCGGTGAGGCTCGTTACACGGACACGAGACCCCGGCGGCCGAAATGGCCGGTTCACCCGGATCGGCCGTTCCGATGCTTGCGCGCGCACTCTCCGTGACTTCCGGATCCCCGAGCCGGGGAACCGCGGTTTTCCCGCGGACGGGCCCTCCGCGGCAGGACGACCACCCGCCGCGATCAGCTGCGCGTGATCGCAAAGTCGCAGTTCGGAACGGCCGTGGCACCCGGGTTCGGATGGACCCGGCGGGTATCATCACTTCCCGCCGGACAAGCGGCGAGGGTCACCGGCGCAGGAGGGCGACGCCCCGGTTACCCTTCACCCGCTTGGACGCCATCAGCAGCCGGTTCGCGGCGAGAATGCTCACCGTGACCGCACCGACCAGGGCGACTCCGGCGTGTCGGCGTCGAACCCGCTTGAGACCCAAGGGAGTGCGTTGATGCCCCAGGGCGAGAACGCCCGGCCCGCGCCCCGCAGCACCTCCGGCGCGGCTTCCTCCGATCCCTCCGCGACGATCAGCACCGTCGTGCTCGCCGCGGGCGAGGGAACCCGGATGCGATCGGCCACGCCGAAGGTGCTGCACCGCCTCGCCGGCCGGCCGCTGGTCGAGCACGCGGTGCGCGCGGCCGCGGGCACCGGAACGGACGAGCTGGTCGTCGTGATCGGCCACGGCCGCGACGCCGTCGGCGAGCACCTGGCCGAGGTCGCCTCCGACCTGGGCCGCCCGGTGCTCACCGCCGTGCAGGACCAGCAGCTCGGCACGGGACACGCGGTGTCCTGCGGGCTGGGCGCGCTGGCGGACCCGCGCCGGGGCACCGTGCTGGTCAGCTACGGCGACGTTCCGCTGCTGGACACCGCCACCCTCACCGGCCTGCTCGACGAGCACCGGGAGCGGGGCAACGCGGTGACCGTGCTCTCCGCGGTCGTCGAGGATCCCACCGGCTACGGCCGGCTGGTGCGCGACGAGGCCGGCCAGGTCACCGGCATCGTCGAGCAGAAGGACGCCACCGGCGCGCAGGCCGAGATCCAGGAGATCAACTCCGGGGTCTACGCCTTCGACGCGGCAGTGCTCTCCGACGCGCTGGAGCGGCTGTCCACCGACAACGCCCAGGGCGAGCTCTACCTCACCGACGTGCTCGCCATCGCCCGCGCTGAGGGGCACGCCGTCGGCGCGCTGGTCTGCGCGGACACCTGGCTGGTCGAGGGCGTCAACGACCGGGTGCAGCTGGCCCGGCTCGGCGCGGAGCTCAACCGCAGGCTGGTGCTGGACTGGATGCGCGCGGGCGTCACCGTCACCGATCCGGCCTCGGTGTGGCTGGACCGCGACGTGATCCTGGACCGCGACGTGACCCTGGAGCCGGGTGTGCAGCTGCGCGGCGGCACCACCGTCGGCGCGGGTGCGCTGATCGGCCCGGACACCACGCTCACCGGCTGCACCGTGCACCCGGGCGCCTCCGTGGTGCGCAGCCACGGCGAGGGCGCCGAGGTGGGGCCGGGCGCCTCCGTCGGCCCGTTCGCCTACCTGCGCCCCGGCGCGGAGCTCGGCGAGCGCGGCAAGGTCGGCACCTTCGTCGAGGTCAAGAACTCCCGGATCGGCGAGGGCAGCAAGATCCCGCACCTGACCTACGTCGGGGACGCCGAGATCGGCGAGGGGAGCAACATCGGCGCGGCGACCGTGTTCGTGAACTACGACGGGGTCGCCAAGCACCGCACCGTGATCGGTTCCCACGCGCGGACGGGGGCGGACAACATGTTCGTCGCGCCCGTGCGGGTCGGGGACGGCGCCTACACCGCCGCCGGTTCGGTCATCACCCAAGACGTCCCCCCGGGCGCCATGGCGGTCGCCCGGGGACGGCAGCGCAACATCGAAGGCTGGGTGGCCCGGCGCCGCCCGGACACCGCCGCCGACCAGGCCGCTCAGCAGGCTCAGGAGCGGTCGGGATCTGACCTGACCACCAATCCGATGAGTGACACCCGATGACGGGGGTCAACGGGGAGGGACGATGACCGTGAGTGCCATGTCTGCGACCCCGAAGAAGAGCCTCAAGCTCTTCTCCGGGAGCAGCCACCCGGAACTTGCCGAGGAGGTGGCCAAGCAACTCGACGTGACGATCACGCCCCAGTCGGCCTACAAGTTCGCGAACGGCGAGATCTTCGTCCGCTACGACGAGTCGGCCCGCGGCTGCGACGCCTTCGTGATCCAGTCCCACTGCGCGCCGCTCAACGACGCCATCATGGAACAGCTGATCATGGTGGACGCGCTGAAGCGGGCCAGCGCCAAGCGGATCACCGTGGTGATGCCGTTCTACGGCTACGCCCGGCAGGACAAGAAGCACAAGGGCCGCGAGCCGATCTCGGCGCGGCTGATGGCGGACCTGTTCAAGACCGCCGGTGCGGACCGGATCATGACGGTGGACCTGCACACCGATCAGATCCAGGGCTTCTTCGACGGCCCGGTGGACCACCTGCTCGCGCAGACGGTGCTGTCCGACTACATCCGGCAGACCTACACCGACGAGCAGATCACCGTGGTCTCCCCGGACTCCGGCCGGGTGCGGGTCGCGGAGAAGTGGGCGGACAACCTCGGCGGGACCCCGCTGGCGTTCATCCACAAGACCCGGGACCCCACGAAGCCGAACCAGGTGGTCGCCAACCGCGTCGTCGGTGACGTCGAGGGACGGCTCTGCGTGCTGGTCGACGACATGATCGACACCGGCGGCACGATCACCAAGGCCACCGAGCAGCTGCTGGCGTCCGGCGCGAAGGACGTCATCATCGCGGCGACCCACGGCGTGCTGTCCGGTCCGGCGGTGGAGCGGCTGTCCTCCTGCGGCGCCAAGGAGGTCGTGCTGACCAACACGCTGCCGATCCCGGACGAGCTGCGGTTCGACACCCTGCGGGTGCTCTCGATCGCCCCGCTGGTCGCGGAGGCCATCCACCAGGTGTTCGAGGACGGCTCGGTCACGAGCCTGTTCGACGGCCACGCCTGATCCCGCGCGCGAGAAGGCCCGGTCCCCCTCGGGACCGGGCCTTCTCGGCGTTTCCGGCGACGATCAGATCGTCGTGACGATCTCCTCGTACTCGTGGCGGGGCAGCCGGTCGAACCAGGGCTCCGCGCCCGGCTTGCCGATGTTGACCACGACGAGGACCTTCTTGGTCCCGTCCGGGAAGAACTCGTCGTTGATCCCGGCGGCGTCGAACCCGGTCATCGGCCCGGCGGCGAGCCCGGCGGCGCGCACCCCGAGGATGAAGTACGCGACCTGGAGCGTGGCGTTGAGCTTGGCGTTCTCGGCGCGGAAGGCGTCGTCGCCCGCCCACATGTCCTTGGCGTTCGGCGCGTGCGGGAACATCCGCGGCAGGTTCTCGTGGAACTCGGTGTCGGCGGCTAGCACGGCCACCAGCGGCGCGCTCGCCGTCTTGGCCCGGTTGCCCTCCATCAGGTGCGGCAGCAGGCGCTGCTTGCCCTCATCCGAGCGCGCGAGCACGATCCGCAGCGGCTGCTGGTTCATCGAGGTCGGGCCCCACTTGACCAGGTCGTAGATCGCGCGCAGCTGCTCCTCGGTGACCTCCTCGGAGCTGAAGGTGTTGGCGGTGCGCGCGTCGCGGAACAGCAGGTCCTGGGCGTCCTCGGACAGCTGCAGGCCGGTGGCGGCTTCGGTCGAAGTCATGATCACTTCCTCGCTCGGTGTCAACCGGGCAACGTGGTTGAACCTTCCAGCATTCCGGAAGGCGGCGAAGCCCACATCAGAGCAGGCCGACGAGCTCGTTCACGGCGACGCCGACGAACAGCAGCAGGCACAGGCCGAGCAGGGTGTTCGACAGCCACCGGGAGCGGTGCGCGGCGGGCATCGCCCGCGAGTTCAGCAGCACCAGCAGCGTCCCCGCCAGGAACGGCATGAACAGCGCGCCCAGCACCCCGTAGACCAAGGTCAGCTGGAACGGCTTGCTGAACAGCAGCAGCACCATCGGCGGGAAGGTCAGCCACAGCAGGTAGACCCGGTACGCCGTGCTGTGCATCCCGGCGTGGTGGTCGTAGTCCGCGGCGCTCTCCACCGGCACGTCCTTCGGCAGCCGCCAGGTGCGCCACCAGTCCGCGAACAGCAGGCTCACGCCGTTCCACACGCCGATCACCGAGCTGAACGCGACGGCGAAGAAGCCCACCAGGAACGGGATCCGCGCCCACTGGCCGTAGTCCGCGGCGAGCACCTCGCCGAGGTTGAGCAGCCCCTTGTCGCCCGCGGTGAGGTCCTGTCCGAGCAGGATCTCGGCGCCCACCACCAGCATCGCCACCACGAAGATCCCGGTGGTGACGTAGCCGACCGCGTTGTCCATCCGCATGATCGGCAGCCACTTCGGGCTCCGCCAGCCCTTCGCGAAGGTCCAGTACCCGTAGGCGGCCATCGTGATCGTGCCGCCGACCCCGCCCATCAGCCCGAGCACGTAGGCGACCGAGCCGTCCGGCATCGTCGGCACCGCGCCCTTGCCCAGTTCCACCAGGTTCGGGCCGACGAGCAGCGCCGTGCCGACCACGGTCACGAACATGACCCCGACGAGCACGGTCATGATCTTCTCCAGCACGGCGTACCGGCCGAACCAGACCAGGGCCAGCCCGAGCAGCCCGCACAGCGCGGCCCAGCCGCCCACCGGCAGCACCGGGAACAGCGCGTTCAGCGGCAGCGCCGAGGCGGACATCGCGGTGGCGCCGTAGACGAACCCCCAGACCACGATGTAGGCGCCGAAGTAGGTGGTGGCCCACCGCCCCAGCGAGCGCCAGCCGGAGAGCATCGTCCGCTCACCGCCGAGGTGCCAGCGGCCCACCGCCTCGCCCAGCGCCAGCTTGAACACCGCGCCCAGCACGACGGCCCAGAACAGCGCGTAGCCGTAGCGAGCACCGGCCACCATCGTGGCGACCAGGTCGCCGGCGCCGACACCGGTGGCGGCGGCCATGATGCCGGGCCCGATCTGCTTGAACCGGGCCCAGCCGGTCACCGGTTCGGCCTCCGCGGGGGCGTTCTCGGCGCTGGGTCCGGAGCTCGTGTCAGCTGACATGCGGGTCAAACTAGCCGCGCGTCCGGCGGCGGTCATCCGCTAGCGACCAAACCGTGACGGTGGATGGCGACCACGCCTCCGCCGTGCACTCCCCCGGCGAGTGATCACGCTGCGCCGAACGGCCGCCGCCGATCACCGCGATGGACGACCCCCGCCCCGGGGACGATCAGTACGCGACGGTGAATCGGGCGCGGTGGTGCCGCCGCGCCTCCAGCTCGTCGACGAAGGCGAGCGCGTAGTCGTCGCCGCCGATCGTGGAGCGGCCGTCCGCATCGGACAGCAGCACGTCGCCCCCGGCCCGGTAGCGCCCGGTCCGCTCCCCCGGCACGTGGGCGCCGAACTCCGCGGGCGGGCTCAGGTAGAACCAGTCCACCTCCTCCGGCGCCGCGCGCAGGGCGTCGAGCACCTTCGCGTGCGCGGTCGCCTCCACCGCGAACTCAGCCGGGAACCCGGGGGTGTCCAGCAGCCGGGGACCGCCCTCGGCGACCAGCAGGCTCGCAGCGCCGCCCACCACGCCGAGCCGGAAGCCGTCGGCGCGCGCCGCCGCCAGCAGGCCGGGCACCGCGTCGAGGAGCTTCTCGCCGCCCTCCAGCGGCCGCCCCGGGGTCGCGATCACCACCGCGTCCGCGTCCCGGGTGACCTCCCGGAGGAGGTCCGGGTCGTGCAGCGAACCGGCCCGGGCGGTGAGCCGCGGGTGCGGCGCGAGCCGGCTCACGTCGCGGGCCACTCCGACGACCTCGTGCCCCCGCGCGAGCGCCTCGGACAGGATGCGGCCACCCGCGTAGCCGGTGGCGCCGAACAGAACGATCCGCATGGTTCCTCCTCGATCGATGACTTCCGCGACGGTAACCACTGGTTACCAGTGACTTCACCGTGCTATAGGTACCTCATGGTTACCGAACTGGTCCCGAACGTGCACGATCCCGCCTGCCCCACCCGCGTGGTGCTCGACCGCGTCGGCGACCGGTGGACGTCGCTGGTCGTGCTGAACCTGGCCGACGGCCCGCTGCGCTTCACGCGGCTGCGCTCCGCGATCGGCGGCGTGGCGCCGAAGGTGCTCACCCAGACCCTGCGCGCGATGGAGCGCGACGGCCTGCTCAACCGGACCGCGCACGCCGAGGTTCCACCGCGGGTGGAGTACGAGCTCACCGAGCTGGGGCAGTCGCTGCGCGAGCCGATCCGGGCCATCACCGGCTGGGCCGAGGCGCACGTGAGCGAGATCCTCGCGGCCCGCGAGCGCTACGACGAGGAGCGCTGACCACCGCTGCCCCACCCGGGCGGCACCCCCGCCGCACGCGGGCTCTAAACTGTTCGGGTTGCCTCGGCGAGGCCGGGTCCTGCCACCCGGCGTGATCGACGCGGCGGCGCGGTGTTCGCCCTCGTGGACGCGAAGGACGCACCGGTGCCGTCCGCACCAGGTGCCGCCCCGTCCGGTACGCGCCGCCCACGCCCAGTGGTTCACCCGCCGCCGCAGGCCGCCGACCAGTTACCGTTCCGCCCGACGTCACGAGGAGTGCACCACCGTGTCCGAGGTACGTATTTCCGTCGAACCGCGCACCGAGTTCGGCAAGGGCGCCGCCCGTCGCACCCGCCGCGCAGGCAAGATCCCCGCGGTGCTGTACGGCCACGGCTCCGACCCCAAGCACCTGTCGCTGCCCGCGATCGAGTTCGCCCGCGCGGTCCGCTCCAACGGCCAGAACGCGGTGCTGACCCTCGAGGTCGCCGGCTCCGCCGACGAGCTCGCGCTGACCAAGACCATCACCGCGCACCCGATCAAGAACTACATCGAGCACGTGGACCTGCTGCTGGTCAAGCGCGGCGAGAAGGTCACCGTGAACGTGCCGATCGTCCTGGTCGGCGACGCCGCCCCGGGCACCCTGGTCACCCAGGACCTCAACGACCTCGAGGTCGAGGCCGAGGCGCTGCACATCCCGGAGCAGTTCGAGGTCTCGGTCGAGGGCGCTGAGGACGGCACCCGGATCCACGCCTCCGACGTGAAGCTGCCCCGCGGCGTCACCCTCACCACGGAGGGCGAGTCCCTGATCGCCGCGATCAGCGAGGCGCCCTCCGCCGCCGACATGGAGTCGGAGATCGACACCGAGGGCGCGGGCGTCGTCGAGGACGAGCCCGAAGAGGGCTCCGAGGCCTGAGCCCACGACGTCGGGCAGGTGACCGGGGCGCGGTGCGCCGCGTCCCGGTCACCCCGGCCCCGTCGTGATCCGCGCGGTCCGTCCGCGCACCCCCTCGGCGAACTCCGCGTCGGGGGTACCCCGCCCTGACCGCCTGTCGAGGACGCAGCCTGGTGACCACTCCTGACGCTCCCGCGCTCATCGTCGGCCTGGGCAACCCGGGACCTCGCTACGAAGGCAACCGGCACAACGTCGGCTTCCTCGTCGTCGACGAGCTCGCGTCCCGGATCGGCGGCAAGTTCAAGGCGCACAAGGCGGGCGCCGAGGTCGTCGAGGGCAGGCTCGGGTCCCGCCGCGTGGTGCTGGCCAAGCCTCGCTCGTTCATGAACCTCTCCGGCGGTCCCGTCTCCGGTGCCGCGAAGTTCTTCAAGGTCGCCCCCGACTCGATCATCGTCGTGCACGACGAGCTCGACCTGCCCTACGGCGCGGTGCGGCTCAAGCTCGGCGGTGGCGAGAACGGGCACAACGGGCTGCGCTCGATCACCAAGTCGCTGGGCACCAGGGACTACCTGCGAGTGCGCTTCGGCGTGGATCGGCCGCCGGGCCGGATGGATCCGGCCGACTACGTGCTCAAGGACTTCTCCGCCGCGGAGCGCAAGGATCTCGGCTACTTCGTCGACCTCTGCGCCGACGCCGCGGAGGCCCTGGCCACCGACGGCTTGGAGCCGGCCCAGAACCGCTTCCACTGAGCCCGCGCGACGACGCCTCGTGGATCAGCTCGATCCCGGACGAGGAAACCCGCCGGGGTTCCACCCGGCCCCGAACGGGCCGGCCGAGGCCGGTTCCTGATCCTCACCCCGCCAGCTCCGGCACGAGGGAGGCCGTGGCGGCTCGTCGCAGCTTGCCGGACGGGGTTTTCGGCAGCGTGCCCGGTTCCAGCACCACCACGGCGGCGGGTCGGGCCCCGACCGCTCGGACCACGCTGGTGGTGACCTCCTGGCGCAGCGCCTTCTCCGCCTCCTCCGTCCGCGCGCCGGCGGACTCCAGGACCACCGCGAACCGCTCCCGGCGGCTGCCCGCGTCGAGCCGGACGGCGGCGGCGTTGCCCGCCCGCACCCCGGCCACCTCCCCGGCCGCGCGCTCGACGTCCACCGGGTAGATGTTGCGGCCGCCCATGATGATCACGTCCTTGCGCCGCCCGCAGACGACGACCTGGCCGTCCACCAGGTAGCCGTCGTCACCGGTGTCGAACCAGCCGTCCGCCCCCGCGGCGGGCACCGGTCCGTCCGCGGTCAGGTAGCCCGAGGTCACGGCCGGACCCCGGATGCGCAGCCTGCCGACCTCCCGCTCCCCCAGCTCGACGCCCTCGGCATCGACGACCTGCACCTCCATCCCGGGCAGCGCCGAACCGAGCAGGGCGAAGGACCGGGTGGACGTCGCGCCCGGGCTCGCGGGCTCGGCCCGGTTCCCGCGTTCCAGGGCCTCGGCGGCGACGGTGTCCACCCGCATCGTCGATCCCAGCGGAGCCAAGGAGACCGCCAGCGTCGCCTCCGCCATCCCGTAGGCGCACACCACGGCCGTCTCGCGCAGGCCGAAGCGGGATCCGGCCTCGGTGAAGGCGTGCGCGGCGGCGGTGTCCACCGGGTCCGCGCCGTTGAGCGCGAACCGCAGCGCGGAGAGGTCGAAGGCGCCGTCCTCGGCGCGGCTCATCCGATGGGCGGTGACGGCGTAGGCGAAGCTCGGCGCCGCGGTCACGGTGCCCCCGTAGCGGCTGATCAGCTCGGGCCACAGCAGCGGAGCGGCGAGGAACTCGGTCGGCGTCACCTGCACCGCCTCCATCCCGATCGCCATCGGCACGATCAGCGTGCCGACCAGACCCATGTCGTGGAACAGCGGCAGCCAGGACACCGAGACGTCCCGCTCCGGGTCCAGCCGCACCGAGCGGACCATCGCGGTGGTGTTCGCGTGCAGGTTGCCGTGGGTGATCCGCACCGCCTTCGGCTCGGCGGTGGAACCGCTGGTGAGCTGGAGCAGCGCGGTCGCGTCCTCGCCGGTGGGCACCGGCTCCGCGAGCCGGTCCGGGTGCCCGGCCAGCTCAGCGAGGTCGTGGTGGCGGATCCCGTACGAGCGAAGCAGGTCCGCCAGCGGCTCGAACGAAGGCCCCAGCAGCACCAGGTCCGCGCCGATCACGTGCAGCACCCGCACCGCGTCCTGCGCCCAGCGGGCCAGATCGGTGCGCGGGGCCGGCTGGTGCAGCATCGTCACGCTGGTGCCCGCCAGCCAACCGCCCTGCACGGCGGGAGCGATCGCTCCCGGGTCGGCGGCGAGCACGGCCACGGCGGAGCCGGGGGTGGCGAGCTCCCGGAGCGCGGCGGCGATCCGCCGGGCCTCGTCGTGCACCTGGCCCCACGTGTCGCGCCGGGTCGCCCGGGGTTCGCCGGTGACGAGGCCGCGCCCACCTCCCCCGTCCAGCGCAGCGCCCACGATCCCGTCCACGAACCGACTCATGTGACGCACATTACGGCGCGGAGCGCCCCGGGCGGAACCGTCTCGACGAGCTCGTCCCGGCGCCTCCGGCCCCGGCGGCCAGGACCGGGGACCGGGCTCGGTTCGCGTCAGTCCAGCTGGTCGGCGAGCTCCAGCCAGCGGGCCTCGACCTCGTCCTTCTCCTGCTGCAACGCGCGCAGATCGGAGTTGAGGCCTTGCAGCCGCTGCGGTTCGGTGGCCGCCTCGGCCAGCTTGACGTGCAAGTCCGACTCGCGAGCGCCGAGCTTGTCGAGCTGCCGCTCCAGCTTCGCCAGGTCCTTGCGGGCGGCGCGGTCCTGCGCCCCGGACAGCTTGGCGGGCTTGGCGTCGACCGCGTCCGCGGCCTGCCTGCCGAGGCTCTCGCCACCCGCCAGCAGCGAGCTGCGCCGCCGCAGGTACTCCTCGATCCCGCCGACGAGATCGCTGAGCCCGCCGTCGCCGAACAGCGCGACGACCTGGTCGCACACCCGCTCCACCAGGTACCGGTCGTGCGAGACGACCACCAGCGTGCCCGGCCAGCCGTCGAGCAGGTCCTCCAGCTGCTGGAGGGTGTCGATGTCGAGGTCGTTCGTGGGCTCGTCCAGGATCAGCACGTTCGGCTCGTCCATGAGCAGCCGCGCCAGCTGGAGCCGCCTGCGCTCTCCGCCGGAGAGGTCGCCGACCGGGGTCCACTGCCGGCCCTTGCCGAAGCCGAACCGCTCACCCAGCTGCGAGGCGGTCAGCTCGTACTTGCCCAGCTGCACCCGCTCGGCCACGTCCTCGATGGCCTCCAGCACCCGCCAGTCGCCCGGCAGGTCGTGCAGCTCCTGGGTCAGGTGCGCCAGCCGCACGGTCGCGCCGACCCGGCGGGTCCCGGCATCGGGTTCGCGCTCACCCGCGAGCAGCCGCAGCAGCGTGGTCTTGCCGGAACCGTTGACGCCGACGAGCCCGATCCGGTCGCCGGGGCCGATCCGCCAGGTCAGGTCGCGCAGCAGGGTGCGGTCCGCGATCCGCAGGTCGACGCCTTCGAGCTCGATCACCGTCTTGCCGAGGCGGCGGCGGGCGAAGCTCACCAGCTCCACGGTGTCGCGCGGCGGCGGGACGTCGGAGATGAGCGCCTCGGCGGCCTCCACCCGGTAGCGGGGCTTGGAGGTGCGGGCCTTCGCACCGCGCTGCAGCCAGGCGAGCTCCTTGCGCGCCAGGTTCTGCCGCTTCTCCTCGGCCTGCTGGGCGAGCCTGCCGCGCTCGGCGCGGGCGAAGATCCAGTCCGCGTAGCCGCCCTCGTACTGCTCGACCTTCCCCTGCGCGACCTCCCAGGTGCGGTTGCACACGGTGTCCAGGAACCAGCGGTCGTGCGTGACGATCACCAGCGCGCAGCGGCGGGAGAGCAGGTGGTCGGCCAGCCAGCGCACGCCCTCGACGTCGAGGTGGTTGGTCGGCTCGTCCAGCACCAGCAGGTCCAGGTCCCGCACCAGGGCGGCGGCCAGGGCGACGCGGCGCCGCTCCCCGCCGGAGAAGTCGGCGACGGGCGTGTCCAGCCCGAGCCGGGTCATGCCGAGCCCGGTGAGCACCGAGCGCACCCGCGCGTCGGCGGCCCACTCGTGCTCGGCGGTGAACCCGTGCGGGTCCAGCACCGCGTGCCGCACGGTGGAATCGGCCGGGAGCTCGGTGCGCTGGGTGACCACCGCCATCCGGAGATCCCTGGCCTGGCTGACCCGGCCGGAGTCGGGTTCCTCGGCGCCGGAGAGCACCTCCAGCAGCGTCGTCTTGCCGCCGCCGTTGAGGCCGACGACACCGATGCGTTCGCCTTCGTCGACGCCGAGGGAGACGCCGTCCAGCAGGGGACGCACTCCGTAGCTCTTGTGCACGGATTCGAGGTTGATCAGGTTCGCCATCGGGGTCGCGGATCTCCAGGGCAGGAACGGGGAAGGTCAGGCGTGGACCTGGGGCGGGGTCGGCCGGTCGGCGCGGTCGTCGCCGATGACCCGGGCGCCGGGCACCGGTCCCTGGGCGACCCGCACGGTCCGGCACACGCCCGCGCCGGAGAGCTCGGCGGCCACCCGGACCGCGGCTTCGCCGTCGGTGCACAGGAACGCGCAGGTCGGGCCGGAGCCGGAGACGATCCCGGCCAGCGCGCCCGCCTCCACGCCCGCGCGCAGGGTGCGGCGCAGGTTCGGCCGCAGCGACACGGCCGCGGACTGCAGGTCGTTGCCGAGCAACAGCGCGAGCTGACGCGGGTCGCCGGAGGCCAGCGCCTCCAGCAACGGCTCGACCTCGCCGCAGCCGTGGTTCCCGCTGTCCCCGCGCAGCCGGTCGAGCTCGCGGTACACGCCGGGGGTCTCCAGGCCGCGCCGGTCCAGCGCGATGACCCAGTGGAAGGTGTGCCGGGCCAGCACCGGCACCAGGCGCTCGCCGCGACCGGTGCCCAGCGCGGTCCCGCCCTGCAGCGAGAACGGCACGTCGCTGCCGATCCGGCCCGCGATGTCGCTGAGCTCGTCGCGACCGATCTCCAGCCGCCACAGCGCGTTCAGCGCCAGCAGCGCGGCGGCCGCGTCGGCGCTGCCGCCCGCCATGCCACCGGCCACGGGGATGCCCTTGCGGATCGACACGTGCACGCCCGGCTCCTCCGGGTCGCGCCCGGAGTGCTCGGCGAGCAGGCGGACCGCGGTCCACGCGAGGTTGCTCGGGCCGGTGGGCACCGAGTCGGCGCCCTCGCCGTGCACCTCGATGCCGGGTTCGTCGGCGGTCCGCACCGTGACCTCGTCGGTCAGCGACAGCGCCTGGAAGACGGTGACCAGCTCGTGGTAGCCGTCCGGGCGAGTAGCGCCGACCGACAGATGCAGGTTCACCTTGGCCGGGACACGCACGGTGATGGGGGTGGGTACCACGGAGAGCACTCCTAGAGCGTACGTGTCCGCGCGAGCCAGGTCCCGCAGCAGCACCGACTTCACCGCGCGAGCGCGACGGACCCGCTGGTCAGCGGGTCCGTCGGGGCGAACGCGCGGCGGCACCGGACGCGCGGTGACCGCGCCGCTTCCCGTCAGCGGCGGAGCCGCCGGGCCGCGACCGGCGCCAGCGGTCTGAGCAGGCCGTTCACCGCTGATCTCACGAGGCCGGGACGACCGCCACGCCACCGTAGGTCCGCTGGATGAAGTCCTTGACCTCCGGGGAGCGCAGCAGCTCGGCGAGCTTCTGCACCCGCGGGTCCTTCGCCATCGCCGGGGAGGCGACCAGCCCGTTGGCGTACGGGTTGTTCTCGGCGCTCTCCACCACCAGCGGGTCGCGCAGCCCGGCCTTGAGCGCGTAGTTGCCGTTGACGATCGCGGCGTCCGCGTCGTCCACCGCGCGCGGCAGCTGGTCGCTGGAGAGCTCCTGGAAGCGCAGGTCCTTCGGGTTCCGCACCACGTCCCGGACCCCGGCGCCCTGCTCCGAGCCGGGCTTGAGGGTCAGCAGCCCGTTGTCCTGCAGCAGCTTCAGGCTCCGGGTCAGGTTGGCCGGGTCGTTCGGCAGCGCGATCCGCGCGCCCGAGGGCAGCTCCCGCAGCGAGCGCACCTCCTTGGAGTAGATCGACAGCGGCTCCAGGTGCACGGCCTGGACCCACTCGAACTCACCCCCGCGCTGCGCCCGGTACTCCTCCAGGAACGGGACGTGCTGGTAGTAGTTCGCGTCCAGCTCGCCGTTCGCGACGGCCTCGTTGGGGCGGTTGTAGTCGTCGAACTCCTGGATCTCCAGGTCGATGCCCGCCTTCGGGGCCAGTTCCTCGTCGACGAACTTCAGGATCTCGCCGTGCGGCTGCGGGCTCACCCCGATGGCCAGCGGCGCGTTCGGGTCTTGGGCGGCCTCGGTGCCGGTGCCGCCGCAGCCCGCCAGGGCCAGCGAGGCGGCGGTGAGCACGACCGCCAGGGAGCGAAAGCGCATCGCGTGGGTCCTTTCTGGAAGTCCGGTGCGCGCGCACCGGTGGCGGGGGGGGGGG